>NZ_JAGPXK010000020.1:0-100419 GCF_018070675.1 Nocardiopsis sp. B62
TGTGGGGTGGGAGAGTAGGTCGCTGCCACGGTTTTTCTTGATAGGGGAGGGGAAGGGCTTGTCCTTTGGGGCGGGTTCTTTCCCTTCTTTTTTGTTGGGGTTGTTTGTGCGTTTGTGAATTGTGTTGGGGTTGTGGTTGGGGTTGTGGTTTCTGGGTTGGGGGATGGGAGAAGCCCTGGGGGGTCGAGGGCTACTGGGGGTTGGTGTGCGCTGTGGGTTCTTGGGTTGTGGTTGCTGTAGCGCGAGGGTTCTACGGCCAACCCGTTTTTCCCATTAGCTGAAGTGGTCGGGTGCCGGTTACTGCGTACCCCTTGGGGTCATTCGCTCTGGTCAGGGCGGGGTGGGTGGATGGTGCTGTGCCCGCACCGCACTTGGCGGATGAGCAGACCAGCGACCGTCTGGTAGTTCAGGGCCAAGTACGGCGACGGGCCACCCCCCAGGACTACTGATGTGTTCCAGAGATGCGTGTCCCCCGGACTGGTAAAAACCCCCGCCGTCTGAGGGCCGACCACCGCTCTACGGCCAACCCGCACCACTGAACCAGGCGCACGAGTGCACGTTTGCACCCCGCTGTGTCTGAGGGGGTTTGCGCCGTGCGGGTTCAACCAGGGGGGACGGGGCTTCAAGCACACCTCCTGGGGCTGAGGCGGCTGCACACTTGCACGCGCACACCCCCTGGGGTTGAGGGGGTTTGCGCCGTGCGGGTCACTACGGCGCAGGGGGAAGCATCAAACCCCCGGTGGCCGAGGTGGTTGGTGCGTGCGGGCTACTACCGCGCGCCTGGTGGTGGTCTGAGCCCGGTGTTCGGCAGCCATCGGCGGCCGCTACGCACCTTGTTCCGGCAGTATGAAAGAGCGCGAGGAACGCAGCCGGCCCACCCCCAGGACAACCGACGCGCTCCAGAAGAACGTGTCCCCAGCATTGGCGCACACACCAACGAGGGCACTCACGTGACCGTTTCCAGACCCCCAGGGTCTGAGGGGGCTGGCGCCGTGCGGCACGGTCGGGGTCCCTTCGGTGCGGGGCGCTGCCCGGGTGTGCCTCGCAGCAGCGCGTGGTGGAGCTTCCAGCCCCGAAGGGGCGCGGGTGGCCTTCGGGCCCTCTGGGGTGCAGGAGCAGGGCACGGTGGAGGTACTGACCCCTAAGGGGTGATGGGCACCTGCGGTGCTCAGTCCTCGTCGGCTTCAGGTGTGTCGATGAGCTGCCGCAGCAGCGCAACGAAGTCGTCCTCGCTCAACGTCGACCAGTCCACGTGCTCGTTCATGTTCAGCGGTCTCCCCAACTTCCACGTCCGTAAGCCTCTGTTCGGCGTATTGGTTGGAGAAGTCTGGGTTAACGGTTCGTTGACGCAGGTGGGAGAGGTGGCCAGATGAGGACGGAGTGGTTCAGACCCGCTGTTGGAGGGCGCCGCGGCACTCGGGGCAGCGGCAGCGCTTGTTGTAGCCGGTGACGCTGCCGTGGGGGAGTGAGGGGTCGCGCTGGCTCGTGAGTGTGGCGTCGAGCTGCTCGCCGAAGGGCTTGAGGACTCGCGCCGTCGAGAAGACCTGCTTGGGGCTGATGTCCAGCTCCTTGGCGGCGTCGTCGATGTGCTTACCCATGCGGAGTTTCGCGATCAGGCGTGACCGGGTGCTGGGTGGCATCTGGGCCTCCGCGTTCGCGATCAACTGCTCTGCGTCGTCAAGCGGGTAGCTCATGGGTTTCCTCTATGTGTGCGGGTACGCCCTCAAGCATCGTACGCGCTTTTCAACTGTGGGTTCGTGTTGCGGATGTGGTTACTTATCGTAACAAACCTTCGGTTTTGGCATTGAGGTCCGTCTCGTAATGCATCGAATCGGTCGCTCTTTTCTAGAAACTCATTGCTAGATGCTAGGTGTCGTGTTTCGCTGATAGACCCGACACTCTGCGTCATTGGATCAGTGCTATGACCAGCCCCACTGTTCGCCGACGGCGACTGTCCGCCGAACTCCGACGTCGCCGTGTCCAGGCGGGCATGACCCTCAACGACGTGGCGGAGGAGTTGGAGTGGTCGCCGGCCAAGCTGGGTCACATCGAGACGGGTATCCGCAAGTGGCCCTCGGTCATGGAGATCGCCGCGCTGCTGAGGTTGTACGGGGTCACCGGGGGACAGCGGGAGGCCATCCTGACGCTGGTTCGGGAGTCGCGCCTGCGGCCCTGGTGGACCGAGTACGAGGACGTGCTGTCGTCGGCCTACGTGGGGAACGAGGCCGGAGCGGTGTCGTTGAGGTCCTACGCGGGCATCCTGGTGCCTGATCTCCTCCAGACGCCGGACTACACGGCCGCCCTGGCTCGGCGCCTGGGGCACGGGGAGCGCGCGGCGGAGCGGATGGTGGCCGCGTACCTGAAACGCCAGGAGATCCTCGACTCCGGGTCCCTGGGGCACTACCACGCGGTCGTCGAGGAGGACGCCCTCCAACGCGTCTCGGGTGATCTGGGCCTGTTGCGCGGGCAGACGAGGAGGATCGTCGAGTTGGCCGCCGAGCCGCATGTGACGGTCCAGCTGCTGCCGACGTCCGCGGGACCCCATCCGGGGTTCGCGGGACCCTTCTCCATACTCGAGTTCGAGGAGGACGAGGCCGACCTCGCGTACGTGGACTCCACCCAGGGCGGAGGGATCGTCGAGGCTGAGGACGCGCTTCGTTCGTGCCGGAGGGTCTGGGAGGAACTCACCCGGATCGCGGCCTCCCCCCAGTCCACGGTCGGGATTCTGGGGCGCATGGCGCTGTTGACCTGACCGTGCGGAACCCCCTCAGGGCGGATCAGCGGAAGAAGACGGTGTGAATCCGTCCACCATGGCAGGGACCGCCCGCCATGGCTTGCTAGTCTGCTAGGTGACAACCTCATAAAGTTGCCCACGGGGCTCTCGTTCAGGGAGCCCGTGCGTACGACCGGTTTTCCAACAGTGAAAGGGTCCGGACAGTGAAGAAGATCATCGTTCTGGCGCTGGTGGCCCTCGGGGCTTTCGCCGTCTACCGCAAGATCCAGGCGGACCGCGCCGAGCTCGACCTGTGGACGGAAGCCACCGCGGCCAGCGAGAGCTGATCGCCCTTCGGCTCAGGGGCCGAGAGCTTTCCAGGTGACACGAAGACGTGGGTGGGCCGACAATCCCGTGGTGCGACCCACGGCTTTGTGCTGTGCGGCCCCGCGATGCGGGTATGCTCTCCAGGTGGCCTGGATGTTCCCGGGCCCGTTGGGGCCATAGCTCAGCTGGCAGAGCGCCGGTTTTGCATACCGGAGGTCAGGGGTTCGACTCCCCTTGGCTCCACCCCCGAAGCGGTCCTGTGCTTGGCACAGGGCCGCTTCGTCGTTTCCTCGCACGCGTGAGCACCCAGAGCGCGCAGGCGCGCCGCCCAGGCTCCTGGGGTTCCTCGCGGTCGCTCCCGTGGAGGGGGTCGACCTGCCGGTGGTGATCTTGTCGGCCTCAACGGTGACTCCGGAGACGCGGCGCCCATCAGGTCCTGGACGACCTTGACCGTGGGCCAACGGATGCCGCGAATCATGGACCGTGAGCCATTCGTGCCGAAATCCCGGTGCTGGGACCTTTGGTCACATTGGATGGGACGCTCCGGAACGGACTCGCGAAAAATTCCCCGAGGTTACTAAACGGTAGTTATGTATGCGTTCGTGTGGGAGTGAATTGGGGGACCTGTGTGGTTGCCCTGCACGTCTGTCCGGGGGGTCCGCATAGCCCGATCGGGTGGGTTCGGTGACAGCGTGTCCTGTTGGGGCACGCCTGTCGCAGTGGGGACTCTCGCCCATGGGATGGTGTGAAGTCGCAGGTCATCATGGTTTTCAGGGAATGGTCTGAGACCGACCTTTCATTGTGGTTGCGCGGGGGTGCTTGTATCACATGCGGTGACTCTCCGTGTGTGTATGATGACACTTCCTCAGGAGGCAATGGTCCTAGTGGGCCATATGAGAAATAGGCCTCTTGGGGCCTGTTGGTGAACTCCGGCGATCCGTAGTTTCGACACCAACGACAACGAGAAACACAGCGCGCCGAAACGACGACCCCCGAAGGCGAGCCGCGCGGCCCCCCGCCCGGCATCGTGCACCGTCCTCGCTTCGGTCCGCTGTTCCTCGTCCATCGGAAGGCCTGAGCCCTCCGGTGGGATTCGATCACCACACATGCTGATCTTGGGAGTGGGGCAACATGTGGAATGAGAAGATGGCGGCCCGAGCCAAGTGCCGCGAAATCGACCCTGACGCCCTGTTCGTTCAGGGTGCCGCGCAGAACCGCGCGAAGCTCATCTGCCGGGGATGCCCGGTGCGTACCCAGTGCCTCGCCGAGGCGCTGGACAGTCGGATCGAGTTCGGTGTCTGGGGAGGCATGACCGAACGCGAGCGCCGTGCCCTGCTGCGTCGGCGCAAGGACGTCACCAGCTGGTTCGACCTGCTCACCAACGCCGAGCGGCGCTACGAGGAGGAGCGGACCGAGCAGGAGCCCGCGCGTCCCGGGGTGCCCGTCACCGCGCGACAGTGAGGTGAGACCCGTCTGGGAGGGGAGCCCGGACGGATGACGGTCGGCCACGGGGATGCTCGCGCCAATCCGTGACGGCGACCGCGGCGGTGTGTGGCGCGTTCCGACCAAAGTCGATGCCGGTCTCCTCCCTTGGGGGGAGGACCGGATCAGGGGAGGATCAGGGACGCCCCCCATACCCGCACCGCGTGTGATGCCGCATCATGGAGGGGAGCGCGGTCATCCTCGTACGGCCGTGCTCACCGAGCACACTGGGAGTGGGGATGGCCGTGCAGAACCCTCAGAAGCCGCCGAGGCGGAACCCGTGGGATCAGAGCCCCGCCGTTCCCGAGCCGCACATACGGCTCACCCACGCTGACCGCGACGCCGTGGCCGAGGTGCTCCGCGAGGCGTACTCGCAGGGGCAGCTGGACGAGGACGAGTTCGGCGATCGGCTCGACCACGCCATGCGGGCCAAGGTCAGCGCGGACCTCGTACCGCTCACGGCCGACCTGGGGGTCCGCGTCTCGCCCGGCGGGACCGGGAACGCCCGCGGGGCCACCGGCCCGCAGCAGGGCAAGGGGGAGAAGGAGCCGCAGCTGACCACCGACAACCCGGTGGAGAAGGTCGGGGCGGCCGCCGGACACCTGTCCGCTTTCTTCCTGCCCTTCCTGGCCCCGCTGGTACTGCTGCTCATCGGCGGGGAGCTGTCGCCCTACCTGCGGCGACAGGCCATGGAGGCGCTCAACTTCCAACTCTTCTGCCTCGTCGGCGCGATCGCGAGCCTCCTGCTGGTCTGGCTGGTGCTACCGGCCCTCGTCCTGGTCGGTATCTTCCTCGGCTGGTTCATCCTGCCGATCATCGCCGCCGCCGGGGCCCTGATGGGCCGGAGCTGGAAGTACCCGCTGGTGTACCGCCTGATCAAGGACAACTGACCCGAACACGACTGAGGCCGCGCCGAGACCTCGACGCGGCTCACAGAACGCACCGGTCGGCGGGCCCCTCCCGGAGGGGCCCCGCCCTCACCGGGAGGGGGATGTCAGGTCCGGGACGTCAGTCCTTCTTGGCGGCGCGCACCGTCTCCTTCGCCTTGGCCTTGGTGGCCTTGGCGGTCTCGGTCGCGGTGTCGGCGGCGTCCGAGGCCTTCTCCTCCAGGTGCTCACGGGTCTCACGGACCTGCTCGCGAGCCTGGTCCAGGTGTTCCTGCCACTCGGCGTCCTGTGAGGCCTGGCGCATCCGGATGAGCGAGTACACGATCACGCCGCCGACCACGGCGGCGCCACCGATCAGCACCCCTCGAGGCACACGGCGGTTCCCGCGCCGGAGCAGCCGCAGCCCGCGGCGAGTCGGCTTCGGGTCGATCCGCTGCGCGGCCGTGGTCAGCAGCCCGGCCACCCTGGGCGCCACAGTGTCCTCGACACGGAGCGCGGCGGTCTCCAGCCGAGGAGCGGTCCATCCACGCGCCTGGAGGAGCCTGAGCGCCGCCTGGTCCCGTGCCTGGTCCGCGTACGGGCCGAAACGGTCGGCCTGCTCCTTGGCCAGGTCCTGCAAGCGGGCGAGGCTGGCCTCGGCCTCCTTGCGTGCCTTGCGACGCTTGGCAGTGATAGGCACGTCGTCAGCTCCTTCGATCGATCTCAGGTTCGTTGGGTTCCTCCACCCGGTGGCCGACGCGTGCGGCCCCCCGGGCGGCTTCCCGTCGTCCTTCCCCGTTATCCGGGTGTTATCTCAACATACGTCCTCTGCGTCTGTGATCTACGTTTCGACACCGTCAAGGGGCCGATCGGGTTCAGGCGAAACGCGGTGGACGGACGGGTAACGTGAGCACGTAAATCTCACTCGACCGAAAGGCACTGAGGTGTCGGACTCCACGGGTCAGCCCACCGCGCGGCTGAACACCTCCAAGGGAACCATCGTCGTCAAGCTCTTCGAGGAGCAGGCGCCGGAGACGGTCGCCAACTTCGTCGGGCTGGCCGACGGCTCCAAGCAGTGGGTGGACCCCAGCACGGGCAAGCCGTCCAACAGCAGCCTGTACGAGGGCACGGTCTTCCACCGCGTCATCGACGGCTTCATGATCCAGGGCGGGGACCCGCTGGGCACCGGTCGCGGCGGCCCCGGCTACAAGTTCGGGGACGAGATCCACCCGGACCTGAGCTTCGACCGTCCGTACCTGCTGGCCATGGCCAACGCGGGCCCGGGCACCAACGGTTCGCAGTTCTTCATCACCGTCGGTGAGCCGTACTGGCTCAACGGCCGTCACACCATCTTCGGCGAGGTCGTCGAGGGCAGTGACGTCGTCGACGAGATCACCAAGGTCTCGACCGACGCGCAGGACCGTCCCCACGAGGACGTGGTGATCAACAGCGTCGAGATCACCCGCTAGATCTGGAACCACAGCGGTGAGACCCAGAGGAGTGACGACCCACCCATGACCGCGTATCCCCCTCCGCCAGGAAGCCCGTCCGAACCCGGTTCCGAGCCGGGAACACCTCGTACCTGCTACCGGCACTCCGGCCGGGAGACCGGTGTCAGCTGCACCCGGTGCTCGCGGCCGATCTGCCCGGACTGCATGGTCGAGGCGTCTGTCGGGTTCCAGTGCCCCGAGTGCGTGGCGGAGGGGAACCGGAGCGTGCGGTCCGCACGGACCACCTTCGGCGGCCGGGTCGTCCAGAAGCCCTATGTGACCTGGACGATCCTGGCGCTGATGGCGGTGGGCTTCCTCGTTCAGCTGGGCACCTCCGACCCGGTCGGCCAGGCCGGGCGGTCACCGTTGGTCGTCGAGTTCGGCATGCACGGCTTCGCCGCGATCCTGCAATTCGAGTGGTACCGGCTGATCACCGCGGCCTTCCTGCACGGCGGTGTCATGCACCTGCTGTTCAACGGCTACGCGATGTATCTCCTGGGGCAGCAGTTGGAACGCTGGCTCGGGCACGGCCGGTTCATCGCTCTGTGGGTCACGGGCGCCCTGGCCGGGTCCGTCATGAGCGCGCTCTTCGCTCCCGGTCAGCTCTCGGTGGGCGCCTCCGGCGCGATCTTCGCCCTCTTCGGGGCGGTCTTCGTGATCGGCCGGCGCCTCCGGCTGGACATGCGGATGATCCTGGTCCTGCTGGCGCTCAACCTGGGCATCACGTTCCTGGTCCCCGGCATCTCCTGGACGGCGCACATTGGCGGTCTCGTGGCGGGGCTGGCTCTCGGCGCGGTCTTCGCCCACCTGCCGTCCGGTTCGTCGGGTCGGGAGGGACGGCGGACCCTGACGCACACGGTCCTCGTGGCGGCCTTCGTGGTCCTGCTGATCGTGCTGTTGTTCCTGGCGCCGTCGCTCTGGTTCTCGGTGCTGTCCGTCTGAGCCGACTCGGTCGGCACCAGAAGGCCCCCGGAGGATGTGAAGTCCTCCGGGGGTCTTCTGGTGCCAGGGCGCTCCGCCCCGGGACGCCGGTGGTCGGTTCCGTTTCCGGGCATGCGAACAGAGCTACCCACAGCCTGTGGATAACCCTGTGGAAAACCTGATCAAGGCAGGTGGAACGCCCACGGGGGACGTTGGCGCCGTTGTCGGACCGCTCGGGTCAGGGGGTGCCGCGCGGTGCGCGACGGGGGGTCAGTGCCAGCGCGTGGACAGGATGACGGCCATGATGATCCCGCTGAAGCCGATCAGCAGGTTCCAGTTGTGCCAGTCCTGCATGTAGGGCACCTGGGAACCCGCGATGTAGTAGACCGCGATCCAGAGAATGCCCAGGATGAAGAACCCCAGCATCGTCGGCACGAGCCAACGCGGACTGACCTTCGGCTTCTCTTTGGAAGGAGGCGGCGTGTAGACAGCCTTCTTCTTGCGGTCGTTGCGGGACTTGGGCACGGTCGTTGCTCCAAGGATTAGCGGCGGTTCGGAACGAACACAGTCTACGGGTCGGGTGGGGCGCACGTCACTGGAGGATGGTTCCAATAGCCCAACGCCTCGGGCTCCGGGAGCGCACACGACGGCGGGCGGGGCTCCTCGGAGCACCCGCCCGCCGTCGTGTCAGCCTCGTCCTAGTCCCTCCGGAAGACGAAGTCGTCCCCCGGGCCCGGGAAGTCCGGGAAGGTCGGGCCGTCGGACTCCCCGGGATCGGTGGGCTCGCCCGGGTCCGTGGGCTCCTCGGGGTCGGTGGGCTGTTCGGCCGGGGCCACCGCCAGCGTCACGGTCACCGTGCTCCCCGTGTTCACGTTCTGCCCGGCGGAGGGCGACTGGCTGATGACGGTGCCCTCCGGGGCGTCGCCGTTCTCCTGCTCCTGGAAGTCACCGCTGAGCCCGGCGGAGCTGAGCGCGTTCTCCGCCTGCTCGCGCGTCATCCTCTGGAGGTCGGGCACACCCACCTGGTCGGGACCGGAGGAGATGATCAGCGTGATCTCCTCGGAGGGGTCGGCGTCCGTGCCGGAGTCAGGCTCGGTTCCCACCGCGTTGCCCTCGGCGATGCTGTCGTTCGCCCTGCGGTCGGTGGCGACGTTCTCGAAGCCCGCGTCGTTGAGCGTCGACAGCGCGTCGGCCTCCGACTGGTTCTCCACGTTCGGGACCTCCACGGCCCCGGGGCCGGAGGAGACGTAGACGACGATGGAGGTGGTGGCCTCGATCTCCGATCCGGCCGAGGGGTCGGTCTCGATGACCGTCCCCTCCTCGATCTCGTCGTCGGCCCTCTGCTCGGAGCGGAAGTTCTCGAACCCGTCCTCGGTGAGCTCGGCCTCCGCCTCCGGCAGTGTGCTCCCGGCCAGGTCGGGAACGGCCATCGTCGGGACGTCCTCCGTGCTGTTCTGGTTCATCAGGAAGAACACCAGGATGATCGAGCCGATCACGCCCAGGGCCAGCAGGGCCCACAGAGCCGCCCTGCCCCCGCCGCGCTTCTTCTCGTCCCGGTAGTCGTCGTAGTCGTCATCGTCGTAGTCGTCGTACCGGTCGTCGCCGGCGGGCGGCATCGCGGTGGTCGCACCGGCCGCGGCCATCGCCATGGTGCCCGCCTGGGTGGGCATCCCGGCCAGACCGCGCTGGATGTCCGCGCGCATCTCGGCGGCGTTCTGGTAGCGCTCCTCGCGGTCCTTGGTCATCGCGCGGAGGGTGACGTCCTCCAGCCACTCCGGGATCTGCCCGTCCAGATCGGACGGCGGCACCGGGTCCTCGCGGACGTGCTGGTAGGCGATCGAGACGGGGGAGTCGCCGGTGAACGGCGGCCGGTTGGTGAGCAGCTCGTAGAGCACACAGCCGGTCGAGTAGATGTCGCTGCGCGGGTCGACCCGCTCGCCGCGCGCCTGCTCGGGGGAGAGGTACTGCGCGGTGCCGATGACCTGGGAGGTCTGGGTCATCGTCGCCTGGTTGTCGTCCATCGACCGGGCGATGCCGAAGTCCATCACCTTGACTTCGGCGTTCTTGGTCAGCATCACGTTGGCGGGCTTGATGTCCCGGTGGACGATCCCGTTGTCGTGGCTGTACTCCAGGGCCTTGAGGATGCCGTCCACCAGCTCCGCCGAACGCTCCGGCAGCAGCTTGCGGTCGTCGTCCAGGAGCTCCTTGAGCGTGCGCCCGTCCACGAACTCCATGACGATGTACGGGAGGGAGACCCCGTCGACCATGTCCTCACCGGTGTCGTACACCGCGATGATCGCCGGGTGGTTCAGGGACGCCGCCGACTGCGCCTCCCTGCGGAAGCGCGCCTGGAAGACGTGGTCTCGTGCCAGGTCGTGGCGGAGCGTCTTGATGGCGACGAGCCGGTCGAGCCGGAGGTCGCGTGCGCGGTGTACCTCGGCCATGCCACCGCGCCCGACCACCGTGTCGAGTTCGTAGCGGCCGCCGAGAAGCCGGGGCTGGGACATGTCGTGCACTCATCCTCGTGTCATCCGGAAGCCGCCCGAGGGCCGCCGCCTACCCTGATCGTCTCTGGCTCGTTCCCTCTTCACGGAGGATTGTTGCCACCGCCCGATCCGGGCGGGGGTTCGTTGCCCCCGCCTTCGCCGTCGCCGGGGGTCTCCGGGTCGGGTGCCGGTTCGTCGGTGCCGGGATCCTCCTCGGACCCGTCGCTCTCGTCGTCCTCGGGGAGGGTCGGCTCCTCCTCGCCCTCATCGGGCAGGGGGCTCTCCGTCTCCTCCCAGCCGCCGGGATCGGGCGTCCAGTGCGGCGTGTCGTCCACCGGCACATGGGGCTCGATCTCCTCGTCCTCGTCCTCGTCCTCACTGGGGGTGGGCGAGGGGGAGACCTCGGAGGTCGGGGGCTTCGTGCTGTCGTTGACATTCTGGGTGTCGCGGTCCGGGCTGAAGACGAACCCCGCCACGGCCGCGGCCACGATCAGGATGGTCGCGGCCACCGCGGCCAACACCACGGGGGTCCGGATGCGTCGCTCCGTGCCCGAACCCTCGGCCAGACTAGCCGAATCGCCGCCCTGAACAGGGGTTACGGCCGACTGCCCGGCGGTTCGCCGCACGGTTCCGGACGGTCCGGTACGGGGACCGCCGTCCGGCACGGAACCGACCACCATCGTCTGCGCCATGCCGTGGAAACCGGTGGACGGGGTGGGCGGCCCGGTGCCCGCGTTGGAGCGGATGACCGCGGCCAGGTGCGCGACCTCGCCCGCGGAGGAGGGGCGGTCCTCCGGGTCCTTCTGCAACATCGAGAAGACCAGCTCGTCGATGTCGGCGGGAACGTACTCGGGCAGCTCGGGCGGATCGTCGCGGGTGTGCGCGAGCGCCAGGGCGACCGGGCTGTCCCCGGTGAACGGGGGCGTCCCCGCAAGGCACTCGTAGGCCACCACGCCGAGCGCGTACACGTCGGAGGCGGCACTCGCGGGCCGCCCCGACGCCTGCTCGGGCGAAATGTACTGGGCGGTGCCCATGACCATGCCGGTCTGGGTCAGGGTCACCGAGGTGTTGCCCCGGGCGATACCGAAGTCGGTCAGCTTGAGCTGGCCGTCCTCGGTCACCAGGAGGTTGCCCGGCTTGATGTCGCGGTGCACCACACCGCGGGCGTGCGCCGCGGCGAGCGCCTTGGCCGCCTGGCACACGAAGTCCAGGGTCTGGTCGGAGCTGAGTTGGCCCTGCTCGCGCAGGACCTGCGAGAGCGGCTCGCTGACCACGAGTTCCATGATCAGGAACGCGCGGCCCTCCTCCTCGCCGTAGTCGAAGACCTGGGCGATGCCCGGGTGGGACAGACCGGCGGTGATCCTGCCCTCCGTCCGGAAGCGCTCTCGTGCCGTCGGCTCGGCCATCTGGGCCGGGTGCAGCAGCTTCACCGCGACGGAACGGTTGAGCAGTGTGTCGGTCGCCCGCCACACGGTGCCCATACCGCCGGAGCCGATCTGCTCCTCCAGGCGGTAACGGTTGCTCAGAACGGCCCCGGCCAGTCCACCGGGGCCGTTATGGGAAGACGGCTCGTAGGCGCTCACTACTGGACCACTGCCTCCATCATCTGGCGGGCGATCGGCGCGGCGAGTTCGCCACCGCTGCCGCCGCCGTGCTCGATCACCACGGCGACCGCGACCTGCGGGTCGTCCGCGGGTGCGAATCCGATGAACCAGTTGTGCGTTCCGTTCTCACCGCCGGTCTCGGCGGTACCGGTCTTGCCCGCGACGTCGATGCCCCGGATGGCGCCGTTGGTGCCGGACCCGTCCGGGCCGGTCACCAGGACCATCATGTCCGTGAGGGTGGACGCCGTGCTGGCGCTCATCGCCTGGCTGTGGATCTCGGGAGTGGTCTGGGTGACCACCGAGCGGTCCGCGTCGCGCACGGAGTCGACCAGGTACGGGTGCATGACCTCGCCGGAGTTGGCCACACCGGCGGCGACCATGGCCATCTGGAGCGGCGTCGCCTCGACGTTGGACTGCCCGATGCCCGCGCGCCCCAGGATGTTGCGGTCGTCCTCGACCGGCGCCAGGCTCGGCACGACGTCCATGGGCACAGTGAGCGTGTCGCGCTCGTCGGGCGTCTTGGAGAAGCCGAACGCCGAGGCCTGGTCCGCCAGGGCCTCCCCGCCCATCTCGATCGCCCAGTTGGCCATCGAGGTGTTGCAGGAGATCTGGATGGAGTGGGCCAGGGTGTCCGGCTGCCCGCCGTTGCAGGTGCCGCCCGGCGTCGCGTTGGGTAGCGAGTGCCCCAGCTCCAGGACGTCCGGGGCGTCCATGGTGCTGTCGGGGCCGGCGTCCAGGTGCTCGATGGCGGCGGCGGCCGTCACGATCTTGAACGTCGAACCCGGAGGGTAGCGCTCGCGCAGCGCCCGGTTGAGCAGCGGCTGGTTGGGGTCGTTCTCCAGAGCCACGTAGTTCTCGTTGGCCTCGGTGACGTCGGTGATGCTGGAGACGTCGTTGCCGTCGTAGGACGGGTAGGAGACCGAACCGAGGATGGCCCCGGTGCTCGGGTCCAGGGCCACGGCGGAGCCGTTCTTGCCCAGCGCCTCGAAGCCCCGGTAACCGGCCTCCTGCACAGCCGGGTCGATGGTCAGCTCGATCCGCGCGCCCTCGGGCTCGCGGCCGGTGATGATGTCGCGGAAGTTGCGCACGGCGAGACGGTCGTCGCTGCCGTCCAGCAGCGCGTTCTCCGTGTACTCGATCCCCGAGGCGCCGAACCGGCGGAACGAGCCGACGACGGGGGTGTACATGCTGCCGCCGACGTACTCGCGCTGGTAGCGGGCCGGGTCACCCTCCTCCGAGATGTTCGTGGAGGAGGCGACGTTCTCGTCACCGATCACGATCGGTCCGCGCTGCTCGCTGAGGCGCTCGGTGTACTGGCGCGCGTTCAGCGGGTCGTCGCGGATGGCCTCGGCCTGGAACCCCTGGATGTAGGTCAGCTGGACCATCAGGGCGGCGAACAGGATCATCGAGAAGACGCTGAGGCGTCGGATGGGTGTGTTCATCGCTGGATCACCTGTGTGGCCCCCTCGTCCTGGATGGCCTGCGGCGCCGGGCGCCGCGCGTTGTCGCTCATCCGGAGCAACAGGCCGATCATCAACCAGCTGGCCATGAGGGCGGAACCACCCGCGGCCATGAAGGGCGTGGTCATACCGGTCAGGGGGATGAGCCGGGTCAGGCCGCCGAGCACCACGAACACCTGGAAGCACATGACGAAGGCCAGGCCGCTCGCGAGCATCTTGACGAACAGCTCACGGGAGGCCAGAGCGATGCGCATGCCCCGCTCCACCAGGATGAAGATGACGATCAGGATCGCCATGAGGCCGGTCAGCCCCAGGTCCTCCGAGAGGGAGGCCAGGATGAAGTCGCTGTCCGCGGCGAAGATGTTGTGGGCCTGGCCGCCGCCCATGCCGGTGCCGAACAGTCCGCCGTACGCCATGCCGATCTGGCCCTGGACCAGCTGCATGCTGCCGCCCAGACGGTCGTAGACCTCCTGGTCGAAGGCGTTGAACCAGATGTCGACGCGCTGGCGGAAGTGCCAGAAGAGCTGGAAGGCGAGCGCGGCCGCCCCGAGGAACACGGTCAGGCCGATGATCACCCAGGAGGAGCGCTGCGTGGCGACGTACAGCATCGCCAGGAAGGTGCCGAAGAGCAGCAGCGAGGTGCCGAGGTCCTTGGTGATGACCAGCAGACCGATCGCCGCGACCCAGCCGACGACCATCGGCATGAAGTCACGGGCGCGCGGCAGGTCAAGGATCTTGAACCGGCCGATCTTCACCTGCCGGGCCGCCAACGACAGCACCTGCCGTTTGGTGACCAGGTAGGACGCCAGGAAGATCACCAGGGCGATCTTGGCGAACTCGGAGGGCTGGATGGTTCGGCCCGCGATGCCGATCCACCGCCGGGCGCCGTACTCGGAGACGCCCAGACCCGGGATCATCGGCAGGGCGATGAGGATCAGTGCGGCCAGCGCGCTGATGTAGGTGTAGCGCTGGAGGACCCGCGGCTCCTTGAGGAAGAACAGCAGGGCGATGCACATCACCATGCCGACCGCGGTCCAGATCAGCTGCATGCCGACGCCCGCGTGCTCGATCTCGCCGGAGTCCGCGGCGTCCAGACGCCAGATCATCGCGACGCCGATGCCGTTGAGGAAGAGCGCGCACGGAAGGATGAGGGGGTCGGCGTAGGGCGCGATGAAGCGCAGTGCCACGTGGGTGGCGAGCGCCAGGGCTCCGAAGATGAGGCCGTAGCCCCACATGGCGCCGGGGACCTGGCCGTTGAGGTTCAGACCCGAGATCGCCATCGCACCCATGGTGATGAGGATGGTGATCCCGATCAGGACCAGTTCCGCGTTGCGGCGCTGGATCGGGGGGAGTGCCGTGGGCGCCTCGGGCGCGGTGGTACTCACAGGGTCACCCCGATTCCTCGGTCTCGGTCTCCCTGTTGGCGCCGCCCGTCGTGGAACCGTTCGAGGCGGCGCCGTCGGCGGCCTCCTCCAGCTCCCCGACGACGCGGGTGGCGTCGGCACGGTCGTCGACCGTGATGGTGTTCCTGACCAGTTCCTGGTCGGCCTCGGAGAGCGACCCCACCTGGAGATCGGTCGTCTCGACCTCGTCGGAGAGGCTGATGCCCGCGATGTCGGTGTCGATGCCCTGGTAGACGCTGACCGTCTCCCCGTTCGGGGACAGGCCCACGTAGAACTGGCTCTCCACGTACTGGCGGCCGAAGTAGTAACCGCCGCCCGCGATCAGGGCCACCACCACGATGAAGACCACGATGATCGGCCACCAGCTGCGCGTGCGGTACTCGGGCTCGGCGTCCCGGCCACGCGAGGGCGGCGCGTCGTAGTCGTCGTGGGTGTCGTACGAGCGCTCCTCGTAGGGGGCGCCGTAGGCGGGGTCCTGGTTCTGGGCGTTCTCCCGGACCGGGTCGAGTTCGGCGGTGTCGCCGCCGGCGCCGCGCAGCTCCTGCGCCCGTCTGGCGGGGCTGGTCTCGTTCGGCCCCGTCGACTCGTCGCGCTGGTCGGCCGCGCCCACCGTGTGGGAGACGTTGGTCGGACCCTCGCGGTCGGTGTCCGTCTCGATGACGTCCGCGACGACCGCGGTGATGTTGTCCGGGCCGCCGCCGCGGATGGCCAGCTCGATCAGCTTCTTGGCGGCCCCGCGCGGGTCGGTCTCCGCGACGAGCGTCTCGTGGATGGTCTTCTTGCTGACGACGCCGGACAGGCCGTCGGAGCAGAGCAGGTAGCGGTCGCCGACCTTCGCCTTGCTGATGGAGATGTCGGGGTCGACCGGGGTCTTGCCGTCCAGCGCGCGCAGGATCAGCGACCTCTGCGGGTGGGTGGCGACCTCCTCCTCGGTGATCTTGCCCTCGTCGACGAGGGTCTGCACCAGGGTGTGGTCGTGGGTGATCTGCTCGAAGCGCGGACCGCGCAGCAGGTAGGCGCGGGAGTCGCCGATGTGGATCAGGGCGACCTGGGAACCCGACCACAGCATGGCGGTCAGGGTCGTGCCCATGTTCTCCAGCTGGGGTTCCTGCCGGATGCGGATGGCGAGCGACTCGTTGGCCCGCTCGACCGCGCGCTGGAGGACCTCGGCCATCTCCTCGGACCTGGGGTCGTCCTGGGTGTCGAGCTGGCGGATGGACGAGATGGCGATGGAGCTGGCCACCTCACCGCCCGCGTAACCGCCCATGCCGTCGGCTACCGCGAGGAGGTGTTGGCCGGCGTAGCCGGAGTCTTCGTTGCCTTCGCGGAGGCATCCAACGTCGGAGTACGCCGCGTATCGGAGAGCGATTGTCATTTGCGCAGTTCCAGGACGGTTTTGCCGATACGGATGGGCTGACCCACCGTGATGGGCTGGGGGCGGTTCAGCTTCTGCTGGCCGAGGTAGGTGCCGTTGGTGGAGTTCAGGTCCTCGACGAACCAGCGGCCGCTTTCGGAGTAGACGCGCGCGTGGCGGCCCGAGGCGTAGTCATCGGTGATGACCAGTGTCGAGTCCGGGGCGCGGCCGATGAGGATGGGCTGTGAGGACAGGTTGACCGTGGTTCCCGTCAACGGGCCCTGGGTCACGGCCAGGACCGTGGGCTCGTTGCGGCGGGGACGCTGCGGTCGGTCCTGGGACGACGACGCGGCGCGGCGCGGGGCCGGACGCGACGAGGAGGAGCGGGGTTTCTTCTTCCCGGGCTTCTTCTTCGACTGGCCGAAGAGGTCCGTGCGGATGACGCCGACCGCCATGAGGACGAACAGCCAAAGCACCGCGAGGTACGCGATCTTGATCAATATGAGGGTCAAGTTGGACATCGAACTGCTCTTCAGCCCCTGTCGTGCTTCGGCCGGGGTGGCGGTCATCGGCGCCGCCACCGTTTCTGCCCCACCTTCGAGTCGGTGAGTCTGGGTCGCTGGTCCGCGGCCCAGCCGGGCGCGGCCATTCTCCCCGATCGGTCAGGTCATCGCGGAGACTACCCGCCCGGCCGGAGTTCCGACACAGGTCCATACCAGGCCGGGCTCGGACAACGACCTTTCAGACGCCGAATCGGGGCGGTTGGTTGCGGTCCGGTTCGGCCGGATCGTCCGACTGATCGGGGCCGGGTGGTCAGTCCCGGCGGAAGGTCATCGTGGTACGGCCCAGGCTGATCCGGGTCCCGTCCACCAGCCTGGCCTGCCTGACCTGCTGTCCGTTGACGAAGGTCCCGTTCGTGGACCCCTTGTCCTCCAGGATGACCTCTTCGCCGTCGACCCGGATCTCCACATGGTGACGTGAGACACCGTTGTCCACCAGGCGCAGGTCGCAGTCGGTGCCGCGCCCCAGCAGGGTGACCGGTGTGGTCAGCTCGAAGGACTGCTGCATGCCCTGGCTGGCGATGTTGCCCTCGGCGGTCGCGCCGCCCGGGGAGATCAGCAGTCGGGGGCGGCCGGTCTGGCGCGGTCCCCCGCCCGGGCCCGGGTCGCCCACGGGCTGACGGACCTCTCCGTCCTTGACCATCGTTCCTCGGACGACGCCCGAGCGGATGCGGAAGCGACCCGTCTTCAGACCCTCGTCCGACCTGAACTGCACCCGCACCGGACCGACGAACGAGTAGCCCTGTTCGGTGGCGTAGTCGCGGGCCAGCTTGGACAGTTCCTGGCCGAGGCTGTCGGCGTAGACTTCCAGGCGCTCCTTGTCACTGGCCGAAAGCTCGACGATGAAGTCGTTCGGAACCAGTGTGCGTCCCTGGGCGACGATCGCCGCGCGCTCGTCCATTTCACGCTGGACCGCGCTCGCGACCTCGACCGGCTGGAGCTCAGACTTGAAGGCCATCGCGAAGGTGCCTTCGATCATGCCCTCAAGCCTGCGCTCGAAGCGTTGGAGCACTCCCACGAGGTACCTCCCTTGTACTCCACTCCGTATGTGTAGACGATCGTAACCGGGCCCGGGTGTCCCTGGTTTCAGGCGCACCCCCGTCGGGAGGCTCCGGGAGCCCTGATCCGGGTCCGCGACAAACGGTGTGCAACCCGCCTTGAAGCCGTGCTAGCCTTATTCATGTCGCCAGGGGGAACAGGAAAAAAGCCCGGATCACCTGGCAACACAACTTCATGAGTCACACCAGCGCGGGTGGCGGAACGGTAGACGCGCACGGTTCAGGTCCGTGTGTCCGAAAGGATGTGAGGGTTCAAATCCCTCCTCGCGCACCAGACGAAGACGACCCCGGTCGTTGGCCTCAGGCCAGCTTCCGGGGTCGTTTTGTTGTGCCCTGTGGGGGACGACGCTCCGCGCCCCCGGTGTGCCACTCGGCCTCCGGCCCTCCGGCTTCCGGTACGACCGTGGATGGGCCGGTCCTGGCCCTCCGTGTGGCGGGGCACTCCGGCCCACGGCTGGGTCCTGCGCCTGGTCAGGCCTGTGGGTTGGTCCTCCGTTGGAGTCGGTCTCCGATTTTGGCAGTTCTGTCGGGACTTCGGGCGTGGCGCGGCTTTCGGCTGCCGCTGAGTACGGGATTCGGGTTGCCCCAACGGGTCGGGGTTGCCCACTAACGATCTTCGATCGTTAGGTCCGGGGGCCGTATGCGGACACCGAGGGTGGCGGGTTCCGGGGGTCATCCACGCGAATGGGACACTCCGGGCGTGGGAATCATCGAGAGACTTCACGACATCGGGCGGCCGCTGGTCGCCGAACAGCTCGCGCATCCGACGGTCTCCGGGATCGCCCGGGGTGACCTCGACGAACGGGCCTTCCGGTACTGGCTGGAGCAGGACCACCTGTACCTGTTGGACTACGCCCGGGCCTTCTCCCGGCTTGCCTGGCAGGCGCCGGACGGCCACCTCGCCGACCTGGTCGGGATCGCGCACAGCACCCTGACCGAGGAACTGGAGCTGCACCGCTCCCTGTCCGGGGAGTTCGGCGCGGACCTGGAGACCAAGGAGAAGGGCGCCGCCTGCGAGGCCTACACGTCCTGGCTCCTGGACGCGGCCGCCGACTACCGGGACGGGCTGGCGGCCGTCTACCCGTGTATGTGGGGCTACAACACACTGGGGCTCGAACTGGCCCGGGCCAGGCCGCAGGACCCCAGGTACCAGCGGTGGATCGACACGTACGCCGATCCGGCCTTCACCGATCTGACCCGCAGGTACGGGCGCATGCTGGAGGAGGCGCGACCCGATCCGGCGAGGGCGGAGCGCTTCTTCCTGGAGGGCATGCGCCACGAGGTGGCCTTCTGGGACACCCCCTACGCGTAGACGTGGAGGGGCGGACCGGGTCCGCCCCTCCGTGGTTCCACTCGTCGAGGACCGTGGTCCTACGGGTTGAGGACCGTGTGGACCTCTTCGAAGCGCTCGATCTCGCAACCGTCGCGCTTGTTGAACTCGGTGTCGATGTCGGTGCCGTTCACGTGCCCGGTGACGCGGACGACCTCGGGGCCGCCGATCTGCATCGTGCACATGGAGTCGCTGGTGTCGAGGGTGAAGGGTTCGGTCCCGACGTCCTCGATCTCCGCGCAGGCGGCCTCGGGGTCGGGGTGGTCACCGCCCGCGGGGGCACAGGTGAGCGTCCACTCGTCCTCCTCGAACCCCTCCTCGGGGGTCAGGGCGTCCTCTTCGGACAGGGAGCGTTCGATCACGAGTTCCACTTCGGCGGTCTCGTCGGGGGCTGTCTGGTCGGGAGCCGGCGCGTTCACCTCGGTGGGCTCGTTGCCGCAGGCCGTGATGAGCAGGCCAAGAGCTGCGAGTGCGGCGAGGCGGGTCGGCAGGGCCGTTGCGAAGGTGTGCTTACGCATACTGGTTGGACGGAGGGCCCGGTTCCCGGGTTCCACCGTTTTTTCGATTTTCGGAACACACTCGACACAGGGGGTCACCAACATGTTCGGTGAGCAGGTCGCCGAGGTCCTCGTCAACGACGTGCCTGAGGGCGCCTACCTTCTCGACGTCCGCGAGGACGACGAGTGGAGGGCGGGCCACGCGCCCGGCGCCGCGCACATCCCGCTGCGGACGCTGGGGGAGCGCGCGGGCGAGGTGCCCAAGGACCGCAGGGTCTACGTGGTCTGCCGGGTGGGCGGCCGTTCGGCCCAGGCGACGATGGCGCTCAACCAGGCCGGTTGGGACGCGGTCAACGTCGCCGGGGGCATGCAGGCCTGGCAGCACGCCGCCCGTGACATGGCGGCCGAGGGTGAGGGTGAGCCCACAGTCATCTAGTGGTCACGCTGTGAAGCGGCGGTCGTCGAATTTGGTCGGATTGTGCGAAGCCCCGCCACGCGGAGCCCCACGAATGGCACTATGACGACGTGAGTTCCGACCGCGCGCCCCTCAGTGCCGAAGCCGTGCTGGCGTCCTCGGCGGACGCGGTCATCGGCATCGACGACCGGCTGCGGGTCACCGTCTGGAACCCGGCGGCCGAGCGGATGTTCGGCTGGCCCGCCGCCGAGGTGCTCGGCGGCGAGCTGCCGATCATCCCCAAGGAACTGCGGCCGGAACACGGCGCGGTGCTGGAACAGGTGCGCAACGGGACGCCGTTGACGATCTTCACCCGTCGCATGGGCAGGGACGGCGCCGCCGTCGACGTGCGGGTCAGCACCGGTTGCGTGCGGGACGAACACGGGAACCACGCCGGGTGGGTGCTGGTGCTCTACCCGAGCGAGAAGGAGGTCCAGGCGCAGACCTCCGCCATGGAGCGCGCCCGCCTGGTGCGACGGCTGACCGACGTGGTCGCCGACATCAACGCGGACCTCAGCCTCAAGTCGGTCCTGGACCGCATCATCAGCAGCCTCACCGAGCTGACCGGTGCCGACGCGGGCGGGTTCGTCCTGCTCAACGAGAACCGGGTGGAGCTGGTCAGCCTCACCCACCTGTCGGAGGAGCTGTACGGGGTCAGCGCGCCCCTGGAGTCGAGCCTGTTCGGTGAACTCCTGCGCAGCGGCAAGTCCGTGCTCCTGGCCAACAGCGCCACCCGCAGCCTGGAGGACCTGGTCTGGGCCGACCTGCCCGGCCTGCACACCATCGCCCTGTGCGTGTCCAACGTGCAGGGCCGCCCCTACGGAGCCCTGTACGCGCTGTACAGCGAGCGCAGGGTCGGGCACGTGGAGCTGGAGCTCCTGGAACTGCTGGCGGAGCACGCCGGGGTGGCCATAGGCAACGCGATGGCCTACGAGGAGCTCAAGCTCCAGCGGGCCAGGGAGCAGGCGGTGTCGGACTCCAGCGCGGACGGGATCGCGGTGCTGGACTCCACCGGCAAGGTCCGCAAGTGGAACCGGTCGGCCGCGGAGCTGACCGGCTACTCGTTCGAGGAGATGGAGGGCCGGCACCCGCCCTTCCCGATACCGGCCGCGCACGGTGAGCCCGTCAAGCACAAGAACGAGGGCGGCCGGTGGCTGGAGATCCTCATGGCGCGCATCCCGGACACCGACGAGTGGGTGGTGGACTTCCGCGACATCACCGCGCAGAAGGCGCTGGAGGAGGAACGGGAGTTCTTCCTGGCCAGCACGGGGCACGAGCTGCGCACACCCGTGACGGTGATCCAGGGGTACGCGGCGCTGCTGTCCCGCAAGGGTGAACGGCTGGGCCCGGAGGGCCGCCAGGAGGCGAGCGAGATCATCCTCGACCGCGCCCGTGCGCTGGCCAAGCTGGTGGAGCGGCTGCGGTTGGGGTCGGACGTGGCCAGCGGCGAGATGACCGTGGACAAGGTCCCCTTCGACCTCGTCGAGCTGTTGGGTCAGTCCGTGACGGCCTTCCGTCCCCTGGCCGAGCGCCAGGAGCTGATCCTGGACTCCGGCGGGACCCTGTGGACGGTGGGCGACCCGCTGGTCACGGGGATGGTGATCGACCAGCTGCTGGAGAACTCGCTGAAGTTCACGCCCAGCGGCGGGACCGTGCGGGTCACGGTCCAGGAGGACGAGGACATCGTCACCATCCACGTGGACGACGAGGGGATCGGGATCGACCCCGGTGACGAGGAACGGATCTTCGAGCGCTTCTTCCAGAGCGGCGAACGGGGCGACCGCCGGGGGTACAGCGGGCTCGGGATCGGTCTGTACATCGTGCGCCAGCTGGTGCGGGAACAGGGCGGGGAGGTGACCGCGCACCGGATGGAGAACGGTACGCGGATGCGGGTCACCCTGCCCCGGCACCGGGGCGAGGACGCCGAGCTCGGCGTCCTGGTGTCCGAAACGCCGAGGAGCAGGGAGGAGCCGGAGGTTTCCCCGGCAAAGGCGTAGAACGGACACGGCGACACACAGAAAACAACAAAAACCTCAACGGCCCCGCAAGCCCTGTCACGTCGGAGTTGTACAGGGCCGTGACCGGGATCGTCCCCGCGGATTCGCCCACGGGCTGGTTTCCCCTGCAGGGGATCGGGGCATTTCCACCCCTGGTGGAATTCGCTGGCACACTTCGGGCGAGTTCCGGACCGACCGAGAAGCACGAACTCGCGGGGACGAAAGCTGTGTCAGGAGACAACGCCGCACACGACGACGGGGGCCACGACGCGCCTCGGCAGGTCGAGCGAAGCGTCATCCTTCCCTACGTTCCCGAGAGCGTCACCGGGGCCAGACAGGCGCTCTGCGCCGACCTGCGCGCCCTGGGCATCAGGGTGGACCGGATCGACGACGCGGCCCTGATCCTCAGCGAACTGGTCAGCAATGCCCTCAGACACGCCAGCGCCCTTCCGGACGACACGGTGGGTGTGTGCTGGCGGGCCGAGATCGACCCGGAGGGTCCAACGGCGGACTGGTTGGAGATCTCGGTGCGCGACGGTGGCTCCACCACCATGCCCCGCGTGTCCCGCCCCTCGCTTTCGGGTCTGGGCGGGCGCGGCCTGGGCATCGTGCAGTCCCTGGCGGGCCGCTGGGGTACCGAGATGGACGCGACGACGACCACGGTCTGGGCGGTGCTGGAGATCGCCGAGGAAGCGGGCGACACCGTCGCGGCGGCGCCCGCCTCGGACGAGGGATGCGCCCGGTCGTACGCGGCCGACGTGGTCGAGCTCGACCTGGGTGTCCGCGAGGGCCAACCCGCCTGGAGTGTCCTGCCCTGACCCGGAATCGCCGGTCTGATCCGCTTTGAGCTGGGCTTTCGGTGGTTCCGAGCGGAGAACGTGACCGATGTAGCGAAACGCCGCCAACGAGGTGGCCCGGCCCCGGCGTGGACGCTACAGTCACGACCGTGGAGTTGAAGATATCAAGCCGATCTCAGGATGACGTCGCAGTGGTAACCGTGGGTGGTGAGATCGATCTGTACACGGCACCCCAGTTGCGCACCGAACTCGTCGAGTCCCTCGCCCTGGGGGCACGGCGCCTGGTCGTCGACATGTCGAGGGCGGAGTTCTGCGACTCGACGGGGATCAGCGTCCTGCTCTCCGCGATGAAGCGCTCCCGTGACCGGGGCGGGGACCTGGAACTCGTGGCGCCCAAGCCCGCGGTCATGAAGGTCCTTCAGGTCACCGGTCTGGACGAGGTCTTCGTGATCCACCCGGACGTCGACGCGTCGCTGGTGGCCGCGGGAACCGGCTCGGCGCAGTAGTCGGGTGTCCGTGGTACGAGGACGGCCCGAAGAGCCGACGGACGCGGCGGTCGCCGTGGTGATCGCCGCCAAGAACGAGGACGACCGCATCGGCGCCACCATCGTGGCCGCCCACACGCTGCCGGGTGTCGACCTGGTCGTGGTGGTCGACGACGGTTCCACCGACCGCACCGCGGACCTCGCCCTCGAGGCGGGGGCCAGGGTGCTCAGGCACAGCCGCAACCGGGGCAAGGGCGCCGCAATGGAGACGGGCGCCGAGGGTGTGCGCCTGACGGAGGAGCGTGAGGCGGCGGAGGGGGCCATCCGTGCCCCGCGCCACCTGCTCTTCCTCGACGCCGACCTCGGGGAGACCGCCAAGGACGCGGCACCCCTGGTGGAACCGGTGCTCGAGGGAACCTCGGACATGACCATCGCGCTGTTCCCGGCCACCCGGCTGCGTCTGGGCGGGCACGGGTTCGTGGTCCGCCTGGCCCGGGAGGGCGTGCGCAGGAGCACCGGGTGGGAGCCCGAGCAGCCGCTGAACGGACAGCGCTGCATGAGCCGGGCGGCCTTCGAGGCGGCGCGCCCCCTCGCCCCGGGGTTCGGGGTGGAGACCGGACTGACCATCGACGTCCTGCACGCGGGCTTCCGCGTCATGGAGGTCGCGGTCCCGCTCGAACACCGCGCGACCGGCACGGACCTGCGCGCCCAACTGCACCGCGCGCACCAGTTCGTGGACGTCGCACGTGCCCTGACCGCCCGTGAACTGCGGCCGGCGCTGCGCCGGACCTGGCAGGGAGTGACGGCGAGGAGCACCGGCGACGGGCGTGAACACATCCGAAAAAGCGGGCACATTACTCGCAAAAATCGCCAAGAGTGACCCCATGGGCGCGATGCGTAGGGATACGCTCGCGCTGTGTTCACTACCTTCATCGCATCCATCGCACTGTTCGCCGGGCTTTCCGGGCTCGCCCTCGGTGTGTACGCGCTGTACCGGACCCGCCAGGTCCGCGGTGAGTACCAGGTCCTGGCCCAACGCGCCCTCGCGGTCAACGCCTCGGGGGCCGACCCCAGGGCAGTCCGCGACGTGGCCGTCCTGCACTACGACGCCCTGGAGGAGATGTCGGGCGCCCGCTCGTTCTCCCTGGCCATGCTCAACAGCCACGGTGACGGAGTGGTCGTCACGTCCATCAACGGGCGCACCGAGACCCGCACCTACGCCAAGGCCGTCACCAGGGGCGAGGCCGACCACCTGCTCAGCCCCGAGGAGTACCGGGTGATCCGCTCGGCGCGCCTGGGCAACGGGATCGGGGCCACGTTGCCCGACCCCGCACCGGCCGGACCCGCCGGTCCGTCCGCCGACGAACCCGACGAGGACGCGGAAGCCCTGGTCACGGTGGTGCGGGGGGCCGACGTGAAGGAGAGCGGCGACGGGGACGCCGACACCTCGCCCGAGGGCGGTGGGGGAACCCATGGTCCTCCGGCGCCCCGCCCGGGGAAGTGACCACCCCGGGGCCACCGGCTGCGTATAGCCTGAACAGCATGCCCAACCGTTACGCCTACCTCGGCCCCGAGGGCACCTTCACCGAAGCCGCCCTGCGCGATCTGCGTCCGCTAGCGACCGAAGAAGCGCGCGTGCCGTGCGACGGTGTGGCGGCGGTCTTCGACGCGGTCCGAGCCGGGGTCGTGGACGGCGGGGTCGTCCCGCTGGAGAACTCGGTGGAGGGCGGGGTCACCGCCACCATCGCCGAACTCATCGGCGGCGAGCCCCTGCTCATCACCGGGGAGACCGCCGTCCCGGTCGAGTTCGCTCTCTTCGTCCGGCCCGGAACCGTGCTGGAGGACGTCAAACGGGTGGCCACCCACCCGCACGCCCTCGCCCAGTGCCGTGGCTGGCTCGCCCGCAACCTGCCCGAGGCCGACACCCACACCGTGTCCTCCACAGCCGCCGCCGCGCGCGCCGTGTCCGAGCCGGGAGCGCCCTACGACGCCGCGATCTGCGCGGTCATCGCGGGTGAGCGCTACGGGCTGAAGGCACTGGCCACCGGGGTGGGCGACCGTCCCGACGCCGCCACGCGCTTCATCTACCTGTCCCGCGCGGGGGCCCTTCCCGAGCCCACCGGCGCCGACCGGACCTCCCTGGTGGCCTTCATCGCCGATGACCACCCCGGTGCGCTCATCGAGGTGCTCAATCAGTTCGCCGTGCGCGGTGTGAACCTCACCCGCCTGGAGTCGCGCCCCACCGGCGACGGCCTCGGCAGCTACTGCTTCTGCATCGACGCCGAGGGACACGTCGCCGAGGCGCGCGTCGGCGAGGCCCTCATGGGCATCCGCCGCGTCTGCCGGGACGTGCGCTTCCTCGGCAGCTACCCGCGCGGTGACCGGGACACCGAGATCACCCCGGCGATGCTCCCCCGACCGGCCACCGACGCGGACTTCGCTGAGGCCGAACTCTGGCTCACCCGCGTGCGGGCGGGCGAGACAGGCTGAGCCGAACCCGTCAGGTGGCCTCGACGGGCGCGGTCGCGCCCTCCTCGGAGGGCCACTCCTCCGTAGCCGCCCGGCGCAGCTCCAGGTACAGCGCCAGCCTCAGCGCCGTGTCCTCCGGGCGCGCGTCGTCCAGGGCCTCCAGGGCACCGGAGAGTTCCTCGGTGGTCATCTCACCCAGCGGTTTCACGACTTTCCCCCCATCGTCGTCGGTGCCGCCCGGGGGCTTACGCTCCCCGTTCGGTCCTTCGTTGGAGATACGGGGGCGGGGACGGTTCATGACGTGAGTGTCGGCAAAAGATGTGGGGCGCGGGTGGGGTGGGCGGTAACCTGCAAGACGTGATCGACCTTCGCGCTCTTCGAGAAGACCCCGAACGACTCCGTGCATCGCAGCGGGCCCGCGGTGAGGACCCCGCCGTGGCCGACCGGCTGCTCGAACTGGACTCCAGTCGGCGCTCCGCGCTGACCCGGTTCGAGACCCTGCGCGCCGAGCAGAAGAGTGTGGGCAAGTCCGTCTCGAAGGCCTCTCCGGAGGAGCGCGAGGAGCTGCTGACCCGGGCCAAGGCCCTCTCGGCCGAGGTCAAGGAGGCCGAGGCCGAGGCGGGACGGCTCGGAGACGAGCTCGACGCCGTGCTGGCGCGCGTCCCCAACCTCGTCGAGGAGGGCGCCCCCGAGGGTGGCGTGGACGACTTCGTGGTGCTGGAGACCGCGGGCGAGCCCCGCGAGTTCGACTTCACCCCGCGCGACCACCTGGAGCTGGGCGAGATGCTCGGCGCCATCGACATGGAGCGCGGCGCCAAGGTCTCCGGTGCCCGCTTCTACTTCCTCACCGGTGTGGGCGCCCAGCTGGAGCTGGCGCTGCTCAACATGGCGATGAACCAGGCCATCGAGGCCGGCTTCACCGCGATGATCCCGCCGGTGCTGGTCAAGCCCGAGACCATGGAGGGCACCGGGTTCCTCGGCGAGCACTCCGACGAGGTCTACAACCTGCCCGCCGACGACCTCTACCTCGTGGGCACCTCCGAGGTGGCGCTGGCCGGGTACCACGGCGGCGAGATCCTGCCCGCCGACGCGCTGCCCAACCGGTACGTGGGCTGGTCGTCCTGCTTCCGCCGCGAGGCCGGTTCCTACGGCAAGGACACCCGGGGCATCATCCGCGTCCACCAGTTCAACAAGGTGGAGATGTTCGTCTACACCCGCCCGGAGCAGGCGCACGAGGAGCACAAGCGGCTCCTCGCCTGGGAGCGGGAGATGCTGGACAAGCTCGAACTGCCCTACCGCGTGGTGGACATCGCCGGGGGCGACCTGGGCACCAGCGCCGCCCGCAAGTACGACTGCGAGGCGTGGGTCCCGACTCAGGAGACCTACCGCGAGCTGACCTCCACCTCGAACTGCACCGAGTTCCAGGCCCGACGCCTCAACGTGCGCTACCGGGACGAGGACGGCAAGCCCCGCTTCGCCGCCACCCTGAACGGCACGCTGGCCACCACGCGGTGGATCGTCGCGATCCTGGAGAACCACCAGCGCGCGGACGGTTCCGTGGTGGTCCCCGAGGCCCTGCGCCCCTACCTGGGCAAGGACGTACTCGAACCCGTCCAGGCCGCCAAGGGCAAGAAGTAGGCACGACGACGGAGCCCGCCCCTCACGTGAGGGGCGGGCTCCGTCGTGCGCGGTCCTACAGGTAGGGGCCGGACCCCATGTGCGGGTGGTCCTCCTGCGACTCCGCGCCGGGGCCCTGGGCCTGGAGCCCGGACACCCCCGGCGGGAGCGCCTTGCGCATGTTCTCCAGCTGCGCCCGGGCCGCCATCTGCTGGGCGAACAGGGTGGTCTGGATGCCGTGGAACAGACCCTCCAACCAGCCCACCAGCTGCGCCTGGGCGATCCTCAGCTCGGCGTCGCTGGGCGCCGACCCCTCGGCGAACGGCAGGGTCAGGCGTTCCAGCTCCTCGATGAGTTCGGGCGCGAGCCCGTCCTCCAGCTCCTTGATCGAGGAGGTGTGGATCTCCTTCAGCCGGGTGCGGCTGGCCTCGTCCAGCGGGGCCGCCTTCACCTCGTCGAGGAGCTGACGGATCATGCTGCCGATCCGCATCACCTTGGCGGGCTGCTCCACCATGTCCGCGAGGGTGCGGGGTTCCCCGGAGTCGTCCCCGTCTCCGTTCCCGTGGCTGTCGTCGGTTCCGACCACCAGGACCTGCGGTTCCTTCTGGTCGTCTGCGTTGCTCATCGATCCCCTAGTTCGGCTGTGTCCGGCACGCTGTCAACGGGTGAGAAGGATCTTGCCTGTGTGCGCGCTCGATTCCAACACGCGGTGGGCCTCCGCCGCGTCCTCGATCGACAGTTCGCGGTCCACGACGGGGCGGATGGTTCCTTCCTCTATCAACGGCCAAACCTCCTCCAGTACTCCCGCGACGATGGCCGCCTTCTCCTCGGGAGGCCGGGAGCGAAGGGTGGTGGCCTGCACGGAGAGGCGTTTGACCAGCATGCGGCCGAGGTCGATCTCGGAGGTGCCCCCGCCCATCAGCCCGATGATCACGAGGCGTCCGTTGGTGGCCAGTGAGCGCAGGTTCGCGTCCAGGTAGGAACCGCCCATGATGTCGAGGATGAGGTCCGCGCCGCCCTCGGCCCGCAGGACCTCGGTGAAGTTCCCGGTGCGGTAGTTCACGGTGATCTCGGCGCCCAGTTCACGGCAGCGCTCCAGCTTCTCCTCGCTGCCCGCAGTGACCGCCACACGGGCGCCCAGCGCCTTCGCGAACTGGACGGCGAACGTGCCGATCCCGCTGCCGCCGCCGTGGACGAGGACGGTCTGCCCGGCACGCAACCCGCCCACCATCACGAGGTTGGACCACACGGTGCAGGCCACCTCGGGCAGCGCCGCCGCGTCGGTCAGACTCACTCCGCGTGGCACCGGCAGGAGCTGGCCGACCGGGACGGCGACCCTCTCGGCGTACCCGCCGCCCGTCAGCAGGGCGCACACCCGGTCGCCGACGGACCAGCCGGTGCCGTCCGTGCCGGGGCCGAGTTCGGCGATCGTGCCCGAGCACTCCAGGCCCGGGTACTCGGAGCCGCCGGGAGGCGGAGGGTAGACGCCCTGGCGTTGGGCGACGTCGGCCCGGTTGACCGCGGTGGCCGCCACGTCCACCAGGACCTCGCCCTCCCGGACGACGGGATCGGGGACCTCGGACCAGGCCAGGACGTCGGGGCCGCCGGGTTCGGTGATTGTGATCGCGTGCATGGGGCCGACAGTACCCAGAGACGGGACCGAAGGGGAGGAGGGTTCCGCGCTGAGAAGCGGGATCACTCTGTTCAGGGCGTCGAGGAGGATGCTTTTCTTGTTCAGCGCGGGTATGAGAACCCCGAGGGCCCACCCCGGCAACCCCGACAGGGCCCTTCCTCCACAGCACACCCCCTCGACGCAGGAGAGCCCCGGTGGCACAGCAGGAACAGAACGGGTCAGGAGCCGAGCCGGAGTCGCACGAGCGCACGGAGTCGATCCGGCGCCGGACGGACGACGACGCGGCTGACTTCGCGGAGGAGGTCGAGGGCGCGCCGGGTCCGTCCGCACCCACCCCCAGGGAACAGTGGTTCGGCGGGTTCGAGGGCGCGGCCCCACCTCCGCCGCCGTACGCGCGCCTGCCCGAGGACACCCCGCCCCCGACCCCCGGCACCGCCTTCCGGGCACCCGCGCCGGAAGAGGGAGGGAACGACACCCCGGACGAGCCCGAGGAGCTGCCGAGCAACACGGTCCGGCTGCTGCCCGGCGCCCGAAACCGGCCGCCTTCGGGCCCGTGGCAGGAGGAGCGCCGTCCGCAGCGGCCCCAGCGCCTCGGAGGTCCGGCGGGGGAGGAGAGGGACCCGCTGGCCCCGCGCAGGACGCCCGGCGACTCCGACGTCCCCGAGCCCGAACAGCTGCCGCCGCTGGAGGCCGAGCGCCCCGAACCCCCGGAACAGGAGCGCCCGGGTCCGTCACCCTGGGCCGCCGGGCCCGCTCCCCAACCGCCCTCGCCGCTTGGTGCCGCGGAGGACCCCGGGTTCGCTGGTGCGGGTCGCACGGAGAACGCGGGCATGCAGAACCCCTGGGGCCTGCCCGGGCTCGGTGCGGCCTCCGTGGAACGCGCGGAGCCGCTGCCGGACCGTCCCGCGCCGCCGGCGTCCCTGACCGGACCCCGGGACACCGGCCCCGGGAGCGGGCTCGGGCCCGGCCCCAACCCCTGGAGCGGGAGCCAGGCACCGGCCCGACCGCTCGCGCCCCACACCGACCAGGGGGAGACCTCCGACTCCCTCAGCGCGGCCACCCTCGTCCGCAACCGGCGCTACGGCCCCAGCAGCGGCTGGCGCAAGGCCGTGCACAACGCCAGCCTCGGCCTGATCAACCCGGGGGAGTCGCCCAAGGTGCTGCGTGAACGCGAGCTGGTCGCCCGCGCCTGCACCCCGGTCGCGTCCGGGCACCACAGGGTGGCGGTCCTCAGCCTCAAGGGCGGGGTCGGCAAGACCACCACCACGGTCGCCCTGGGCGCCACCCTGGCCTCCCTGCGCGGGGACCGGGTGCTCGCCGTGGACGCCAACCCCGACCGCGGCACGCTCTCGGACAAGGTGCGCCTGGAGACCGCGGCCACCATCCGGGACCTGCTCAACGAACGCCACCTGGTGTCGCGCTACGCCGACATCCGGGGCTTCACCTCCCAGGCGCCCAGCCGACTGGAGATCCTCGCCTCCGACCGCGACCCGGCGGTCTCCGAGGCGTTCAGCGACGCCGACTACCGCGAGGTGGCCCGGATCGTCGAGCACTTCTACTCCATCTGCATCACCGACTGCGGCACCGGACTCCTGCACGCCGCCATGCGCGGGGTGCTCGGCCTGGCCGACCAGGTGGTGCTGGTGAGCTCGGCCTCCGTGGACGGCGCGCGCAGCGCCAGCGCCACCCTCGACTGGCTGGACGCGCACGGCCACGGAGACCTCGTACGCGGCGCCGCCGTCGTGCTGTCCATGGTCCGCTCCAACAGCAAGAGCAGCGTGGACCTCAACCGGCTGGAGGACCACTTCGCGGGACGCTGCCGCTCCGTCGTACGCGTGCCCTGGGACGGACACCTGGAAGAGGGAGCCGAGGTCGACCTGGAACAGCTCGCCCCCGCGACCAAGGACGCGTACCTGCAACTGGCCGCGAGCGTGGGGGAGGCCTTCGCGCGCTGACGGAAGACGCGCGGGCCCTCCCTCGCGGGTTTCCCGCCGAACGGTCCCGACAATGAACAGTGAGGGGAAGAGGTGGACATGAACACAGAGGAACGCCCGCCAGCGGTCATTGCGGGGGTGGACGGCTCACCCACCGCCCGCGCCGCGCTGGCCTGGGCGACCGACACCGCCGCCAGGTACGGGCGACAGATCAGGATCGTGCACGGGCTCGGCCTGCCGACGGTGACGGGGACCTTCGCCGACTCCGCGCCGGAGCGCTACCAGGCCGGGGAGGCGGCTCGGGAGGCCGGGCACGCGCTGCTCGCCGAGAGCGCCGAGTACGTCCGGAGCGCCCGCCCCGACCTGGACGTGGCCACCGTGCTCGCGCCGGAGGAGGCCCCGGCGGTCCTGCTCAACGAGGCCCGGCACGGTGACGTCATCGTCGTCGGTTCCCGAGGGCTGGGCGCGGTCCGGGCGATCATGCTCGGCTCGGTGAGCCTGCGCACCTCCTCCCACGCCCCCTGCCCGGTGGTGGTCGTCCCCGAACCGGCCCCGGAGCGCCCGCGGAACACGGTGGTGGTGGGGGTGGACGGCTCGGAGTCCTCACGCCGGGCGCTGCGTTTCGCCCTGGAGCACGCGCTGGCCACCGGCGCCGAGGTCGTGGTGGTCAACAGCTGGGAGGTGCCGCTCCCGGAGGATCCGGACTCTCTCTCGGCCGACACCCAGTCCCTCCACGAGGAGATGTTCGACCGCCAGTCCGAGGAGGTGGTCGCCGGGGTGCTGGCGGAGGTGATCGACGACCGGACCCAGGCAGTGGAGATCAGCGCCGTGCGGATGCAGGCCGACCCGGTGGAGGCCCTCCTCGAAGCCGGTGGGCAGGCCGACCTCATCGTGGTGGGCTCCCGCGGGCGCGGAGGTGTGCGGGGCCTGGTCATGGGCTCCACCAGCCAGGGGGTGCTGAGCCGGGCGCGCGGCCCCGTGGCGGTGCTGCCGCCGCACTCCGACGAGGAGGACTGAAGGTCCCTCACACACGGGTCCGTTTTCCCTGTGCCGTTCACGTGTGTTCGTGCTGGACTCGGTGATGATGATGGGTAGAGGGAAACTCGTCTCAAGGGGGAACCATGTCAGGCGAACGACAACGTCCCAGCCGGGTGGTCGTGGGCGCGGACGGATCGGACCACTCGCGGGCGGCCCTCGAATGGGCGGCCGCCGAGGCCGCGCGCCGGGATGTCGAGCTGCACGTCGTGTACGCACTCGGGATGCCGCTGATCGTGTCCGCCTACGGGGGACCGACCCGCTTCGAGCCCTCCGACGAGATCTCGGGGCAGGCCACCACGATCCTCTCCGAGGCCATCGAACTGGTCCGTAAGGAACACCCGTCCGTCAGGGTGGAGACTTTCACGGCTCTGGAGGAGCCGCCGCTGGCGTTGATCCGGGACAGCCACCCGCACGACCTCATCGTGCTGGGTACCCGCGGCCTCGGGGCCTTCGCCTCGATGTTTGTGGGTTCCGTCAGCGTCCGGGTGTCCGCGCAGGCCCCGTGCCCCGTCGTGGTGGTCCCCACCGGCGCCAAGGGGAAGCCCGCGACCACGAAGCTGGACCGGATCGTCGTGGGCGTCGACGGGTCGAACCCCTCCCGGCGCGCCCTCGGACTCGCCGTGAACCTGGCGGCCGAGACCGACGGTGAGCTGGTCGTGGTCAACAGCTGGGAGGTCCCCTACCCGTACGACCCGATCGCGATGACGGCGGCGGGCCACCAGCCGCAGGAGAACATCTTCGAGCGGCAGTCCGAGGAGCTCGTCGCCGAGTTGCTGGCCGAGGCCATGGACGAGCAGCGCGAGGACGTGAACATCGAGGTCACCGTGGTGCGGACCCAGTCAGGGCCCGTCGACGCGATCCTGGAGGCCGCCGAGGGCGCCGACGCCATCGTCGTGGGGTCCCGTGGCCGGGGCACCATCCGAGGTCTGCTCCTGGGCTCGGTGAGCCAGGGCGTGCTGCACCACGCGAAGATTCCCGTGGTGGTGCTGCCCAAGCACGCCGACGAGGAGAACTAGCGAAGGGGCGGCCCGAGGGCCGCCCCAGTGCTAGCTCCCCAACTCCGACCTGCTGCGGGATCCGCCGCTGGCCAGGACCCAGACACCGCTCACCACGAACGGCGCCAGGACGAAGAAGTAGACGGTCCACGACCCTCCGAGGGTGGGGACCAGCACCGCCAGGGCACCGGCCGCGAAGACGATCCCGAGGGTGATCCACAGGACCTTCTGTCTCCAGGGGGCTTTTCCGATCGTCCTCACCTCGAACTTCCGTGGATGGCTGCGGACCAGTGTCGAACCGGTCACTCTCCGGCATACCGAACCAGAGCCGCCCCAAACCCCCGGTGGCGATCTGTCGACAAAGCGACAGGTCCCAGCCGCGACCACCGGGTGCGCGATCGCTCGCTTCCCTCAGGCCTTCCGGTGCGAGCCTGTTCGAGAAGTCTTCGAAGGGTCGTCATGCCGGAAACGGTGCATGTAGCCGACGCCCGTCACCGTGAAGCACAGCGAGGCGAGGAGAGCCAGCCAAGGCGTCGTCCCAGCGCTCACGAAGTGCAGGATCGACTCCGCGCCGAAGAGCGCACCGGCAAGAAGACTGAGCCAAACCAGGGGGCGCTTGATCTGTCTGAGCACGGCTGACTCCTAACCAGGGTCCACGGTTCGGCCTCGGACGATCCATGTGATGAGCACCCCGGTGGAGGCCAGGAAGACCACGGAGCACGCCAGGAGCAGCCAGTTGTTGGCGTTCAGGTGGGCGGAGTAGCCGGTCAGAAGCATACTCACCATGACAAGGACCGCGCTGACAGCCGTCCGCCTCGGCAGGTCTTCCCGAGGCCCTCCCGTCATCGTTCGTCAGTCTCTCGCGCTTCCGGGGCTATCGCTCTCTTGACGACCAGGGGAGCGCCGATACCGCACACGAGGCCGACGATCGTTCCAACGACCCACGGTGGTGGGGCGAACATCCAGCCGATCAGGACGCCGATGGTGACAGCCACCGCCACGAGAAGCACCATCGAAGCTCCCGGCGAGGTGAGCCAGCGGGGGAGGTAGGTCATCTGTGTCCTTGGGGATCGGGGGGCGGCCGCTACTCAGGGTTTACCGCGCCCGGAACCGGTCAAACGCGGCCCAGGTCGGCGGCAGGTCTGACCAGCTGAGCACCTGGGGCTCTGGAACTTGGAACGACGAAGGCCGGTGGCCCGGGTCCCGCGCGGACCCGGCTCACCGGCCTTCTCTTCTGCGGAGGGTATGGGATTTGAACCCATGAAGCCCCGTCAAGGACTTGGTGCTTTTCAAGAGCACTGCACTCGGCCGCTATGCGAACCCTCCTTGGGAGAGGAGTCCTCTCCGCCAGACATGGTAGCCCACGGCGGGGACGGCTTCGCGGGAGTATTCGGGCTTGGATGGGGGTGGCGCTCTCGGGTTACTCGTGAGTAACCTTGGGGGTATGCAGAAAATGGACGCCGAGACGGCGGAGATGGTCAAGTCCGGGTTCCTGGCCTCGGTTCCCTTCGCGCGCACGCTGGGTGTGACCTTCAGCGACCTCGACCACGGGCGCGCCACCATGCGGCTGCCCGACAACGCCGACCACCACAACCACGTGGGCGGCCCGCACGCGGGCGCCATGTTCACGCTGGCAGAGTCCGCCTCGGGCGCCATCGTGATCGGCACCTTCGGCGACCAGCTGGAGCGCGCGGTCCCGCTGGCCGTCAGCGCCGAGATCCGCTACCTCAAGCTCGCCATGGGCGACGTGACCGCCGAGGCCACGCTGGGCCGCTCGCGGGACGAGGTCCTCGCCGAACTGGACGAGGGCAAGCGTCCCGAGTTCCCGGTGGAGATCGAGCTGCGCACGGACGACGGCACCGTCACGGGCCGGATGACCGTGGTGTGGACCCTGCGTCCGAACCGGAAGTAGCCACCCGTCGATTGTCGGTGCCGCTGGTTACGTTGACCGCAAGCAACGACCGGGAGGCGCAGTGAGAGTACGTGTGGACCGCGACGCGTTCGCGGAGGCGGTCGCGTGGACCGCCAGGGCCCTGCCGACCCGGCACGCGGTCCCCGTGCTCGCCGGGATGCGGCTGGAGGTCGCGCCGGACGGCGGCGCCCTGCACATGTCCGGCTTCGACTACGAGGTCTCCACCCGGGCCTCCGTGGAGGTCCTCTCGGAGGAGACCGGCGCCGCGTTGGTGCCCGGGAGACTGTTGGCCGAGATCGTCAACAACCTGCCCTCGGGCACGGTGCGCCTCGAGACCGACGGTGCCAGGCTTTTGGTCAGCGCCGGTGCGGCCAGGTTCACCCTGATCACCATGCCGCTGGAGGACTACCCGAGCCTGCCCGGGATGCCCGGGTGGATCGGCTCCGTGCCCGCCGACGCTTTCACTGCGGCGGTGCGCCAGGTGACCCCGGCGGCCAGCCGGGACGACACCCTGCCGATGCTCACCGGCGCCTACCTCGACTTCACCGGCGACCAGCTGAGTGTCGTGGCCACCGACCGCTACCGCATCGCGGTGCGTGAACTCTGGTGGCGGCCGGAGAACGCCGGGATCGACGCCGCCGCCCTGGTGCCCGCGCGCACCCTGGCCAACACGGTTCGGGGTCTGATCAACCGGAGCAACGTGGACGTCGCTCTGTCCACCGGGGCCGGTCCCGCCGAGGGCATGGTCGGGTTCGAGAACGGTGAGCGCCGGACCACCACCCGGCTGATCGACAGCGACTTCGTCAAGTACGCCTCCTGGTTCCCCACAGACTTCTCCGCACGGGCCGAGGTGCCCGTCGCGCCGCTGTTGGAAGCGGTCAAGCGGGTCGCGTTGGTGGCGGACCGAAACACGCCCCTGCGGCTCGCCTTCACGGAGGGTGAGGTGGTGTTGGAGGCGGGTTCGGGTGACGACGCCCAGGCCGTGGAGGCCCTGGAGGTCGGCTTCGAGGGGGACCCGATCCGGCTCGCCTTCCGGCCCGACTACCTGACGGACGGGCTCAACGGGGTGGAGACCGACACCGCCCACCTGCACCTCACCGAGCCGACCAAACCCGCGGTGTTCACGGATGTTCCGGCCAAGGAGGGCGACAGCCCCGCCTTCCGCTACCTGGTACAACCGCTTCGGGTTAGTTGACCAGGGGTTTTGATGTTCTTGGGAAAGTTCTCCACAGGACTGTCCACAGGTTATCCACAGGCTGCTTCCCCAGCCTGTGGATAACCCCGGGTGATCGGCCTCCATCGGGGCCCGAACGGCCTCTCGAATCGGCTCGTATTTCCTATGTGACATGGGAAAACGGTGAGCCTGTGGATTCTCTGCACACCCTGTGGATAACTCGGGGTGAGGAGCTATTCGCCCTCGGCCAGAGAGGATGACCGTCCGCTGGTCACCGGGGTGTCCAGACCCAGCTCCGCCTGGCGTCCGCGCCGGTAGCCGGCGCGGTATCCGGCGGCGCTGTGGGTGCGCTCGGGGCGGTGTTTACGCAACTGTGGGAATTGCTTGTGGAACTCTTCGTTCACCCGGTTCACGTCGTCCCGCAGAACCAACTCCGCACCACGGACCGAACCGTTCTCGCCGTCACCCTCAGTGACGCCTGGTTCTCCGTCGTGCTCGGCCATTTCCTGGAGTCGCGCCCGGAACTCGCGAATGCGTTCGGCCACCGCCCGGCCGTAGGCGCGTACGAACGACCGGTAGTAGCGCTTGCGCTCGGTCTCCAGTTCGGAGCGGGTGTAGTTGCGCAGTTCCCGGATGTCGGCCACGTGCGAGGAACTCATGAACCTGGCCGAGGCCTCCATCTGCATGGAGATCGACGGCATCAGCATCCGCAGCGCGTCCAGGGCGCTGACCGTCCCCACCAGGATGATGGTCCGTTCGGTGTTCTCGGAGTTGTTCCCGCGCACCGCAGACTGGCACCCGTAGGCGGCGGCGATGTCGGCGAGGGCTCTGACCCGGGCCTTGCCGTGACCCCCCACCCCCGGGACGGTGTAGTCCATGCGGCTGATCGCGTCCGGTTCCTCGCCCCTCTCGGCGCGGGCCTCGGCCTCGGCGATCGCGTGGCGGGTCATCAGCTCGGCGGCCTTGGCGGTGAACGCCTGGCTCTCGGCATCAGTGACCGCGGGGTCCTCCGCCATGCGAAGGAGCCCGCGGACCCGCTCGACCATCTTCTGACGAGCAGCTTCAGTCATCGGCGCCGGTTGTCTCCCGTAGGTGAGGTGTGGTCCATCCGCTCCTTGGCGGAAAACTCGAGCCTAGGCCCTTCTGTTCCCCTCCACCATCACGGCGGCGCCGAACCACCCCGGTGGGCGCCTACTTCTTGTCGCCCGCGACCATGGCCACGACGCCGATGATGAGCCACAGGGCCAGCCCCACACCGAGTCCCGCCCAGAGACCGCCGAACAGGCCGCCGATGATGGCGAAGTCGGTGATCACGGACACGATGTAGCTCACCACGGCGGTGGCGCCACCGCCGAGGATCGCCGGTGCGCTCGCGTAGCGGAACGGGTAGGCGGCGGCCCAGCGGCGGCCGCGGCGGTCGCCCTTCTTGCTCAGCACGCCGCCGACCCCGCCAATCAGGGCGAAGAAGAAGATTCCGGTGGTCACGGCGGCCGGGATGCCGGCCAGTCCGAAGTTGGCGAGGAAGGAGAGGGCACCGGCCACGGTGCCGCCGACAACGGACGCCCCCCACGGCCAGATCATCGTCGCCGAGGCGACGGGAGTGAATGCGTTACCGCGCTCCAGCGTCATGTTCACAGCTCCAGTCGAATCGCGTGGCGCCCACTCTTCGCAGGGCCGTCCCCTCCAGCATGCGGGGTCGGGGCGGTCAAGCACATCAGGGCCCGTCCCTGACTTACCCCCGAGACGGTGTTCTGGCACCTGGCACGCGGGGGAAGCCGAGACGAATCATCCCAGAACCGTGTGGTCGCCGCCTCTGCCGAGTCCAACGATCGACGGGGCCCGGAAGTGCCCGCCTCACGGGGATCGCGCTCCTCACTGCCCCGACCTGGGGTGTCAGTGTTCGCACGGGTGCGCGGCGGGCTCTGGGAGTCCTCGGAGCGTCGCGTCCTCGAACGACTCGAAGGACACGCCCCCGCTCGTCGGGCACTCCTCAGGACCCGGGTCGGTCGTCGGAGGGAGGATGGGTCCATGTCGACCGTCCATGAGAACTACCGTGCCGCGGCCCGGCCCCTCGGTGAGCTCCTGCGCACCGTGCGCGGCGACCGCTGGTCCGACCCCTCGCCCTGCGAGGGGTGGTCCGCCGCCGACGTCGTACGCCACCTGATCGGAACCCAGAGGTCGTTCCTCGAGGGCGTTGGGGTCGCGCTCCCGGACGTCCCCGACGTGGACGACGATCCGGCCGAGGCCTGGACCGTCCACGAGAGGGTGATGCTCGACCTGCTCTCTGATCCCGAGGTCACGGAGAGGTCCTACGAAGGCATGTTCGGCACGACCACCGTCGCCCGGACCCTCGACACCTACTACGTGTTCGACATGATCGCCCACCGTTGGGACGTCGCCCGGGCCGTCGGCGGCGACACCGAGCTCACCGAGGCGGAGGTCGACCGTCTGGAGGCGGCTCTGGAGACCTTCGGCGAGCACGCGTACATGGAGGGGGTGTTCGTGCGGGGCCCCGAGGCGCCGCCCGGGGCCTCTCGGCAGGAGCGCGTCCTCGCGAGGATGGGCCGGGGCGTGTAGCCGGTTCAGTGGAGGGGCCCCGGGGCAGGCCGGACTCCCCGGTCCCGTTCGGGGTGTCGGCACGAACGTGGTCTCCTGCGTGGGGTGTCGGGCAACACCGCCGTCTCCGGGCTCGTCCGGCGGTCGATCGGTGCGACGACTGGGAGTGGCGTGCGTGGGTGTGGGCGTGGGCACCTCTGGCACCCTCCCGCACCCTTATCCGCCCGGCGGGGAGGGACCTCCGCCCAGGGCGGAGACGGAACGGGCGGTGCTGGCCGCGCCACGCCGTCGCGCGTCGGAGCCTCCGAAGCGGTGACCGCCCGCAGGACGGCCGGGGAAGCCCAGGACACCCCCGGCCCTGCGCCTACGCCGTCGCCGAGCGCAGATCGGCGCTCAGGTGCGGCCAGGCGGAACGGAAGGCGGGCAGCAGCGGGAGGTTTTCGGCGGCGTCCACCTGGACCCACCGGATCTCCTTGCTCTCCGAGTTCCCCGGCCGGAACGGGGTGAGGGCCGGTACCCGCAGCAGGAACGTGTCGTAGCGCCACACGGACAGGTCCTGCTCGTGGCGACCCAGGACCGTGTACTCCCCGAGGTCACCGGAGACCTCCTCACAGAACTCGCGCACGGCCGCCTCGAGCGGGGTCTCGTCCCGGTTGCGGGCCCCGCCGGGGATCCCCCAGGTGCCGCCCATGTGCGTCCAGCCCGCCCGGTGCTGGAGCAGGACGTGGCCGGATCCGGTCACGTCGGTGGCGTACAACAGCAGTCCGGCGGCGCCGAACCGCCCCCACCTGCGGGATCCGTCGGCCAGCTCCACCCAGCCGTTCCCGTCGACCTCCTGCATCAAGCCCTCCAACCAGAGCTGTCGCTCGTTTCCCACGATCAGGGTCCTGCGGCCCACGGCGCTGTGGACAACCGGAGTCCACCGAGACCATTCCCGCTGCTCTCTTGAACCTACGGCGCGCACGACCTCTTCCGCAGCCTCCCGGAACCTCTACTCGTGAACGCCCGCGGCCCAGCCATGAGCCGCGGGGTTTCCCAGCCGTGCGTCCACACCGCCGGATGCTCACCACACGTGCCTCTTCCGCGGACTGGTCGCCCTTACCGACGCCAATCCCACCCTTTCCCTGGCAGGGCTCGGTCTCACCCTCCTCGTCACCCCGATCACCTCCCTCGTCACGTTCCAGCTGCCCGGACAGGACCGCCGATGACGGACGTCGGACCGGGCGCGGAGGTCGTCCGTCGCAGGCGGAACGGGTCCGCGAACCGGGGTCGACGCCTCGAGATCTCCTCCTGGGCGGGCCTGAACGTGACCGAAAGAGGACAGTGCGAACGTCCCGGCGCGGGGAAGGATTTCGGTGCCCGGTACCGTGACGGCCGAGGGTTCGAGGGGCCAAGGAAGGGCCGGAAATGTTCGCGGGAGCGCCTGTGGGGGTAGGAGAGGTAACCGTGCCCCTTGGTGTGGGGCCGTTCCCCGCCGCCGTTCGTATTTCCGAAAGCCGCCTCCACTTCCCAGCCCGCCTTCAAGGGGTGTCGAGAATCCGGTGATTCGTGTTCGCGCGGTGACGGGAAGCGGTGGGGCGACGCTGGGGAGTTCGCGGCGGCACGAGAAGTGAACAACGGGTAGCGGCGTTGTGACCTTGGGTTTTCCGCTCGGGATTGAAAGCCGGTTGAAAGCGGAGCGGAAGAGGATCTCTCTAGTGTGGTGCACGTTCGTCGGATCGGTAGCTGCGTGAGGACGGCTCGCAGCTTCCAGTGCGTCCGGCGTCCGTCGGACACATGCCATCCGTGGCGTAGCTGAGGCGGCAGCGCCACGGATGGCGGCTCCGTCGGAAGGGGGTTCCCCTTGATGCTTCGTAGACGACGTAGGGCGACTCTCAGGCTCTACGCGAGTGCCGTACGCAAAGGAGTCCGAGTGCCCGAGATGCTGACAGTCAACGAGCAGTTCGACGCGATCGTCGGCGGTGTCCGACGCGAAGTCAGCGGCGACAAGATGGATCCGTACCGCGAGCCCACTCCTCAGCCCAAGCCGGCCGAGGAGAAAGACAAGAAGGGCGAGGGCCAAGGAGACAAAGACGGGAAGTAGCCTTCCCGGCCGTCGTGCCAACGCCCCGAGTATGAGTTCGAGGGGGATACTCGGGGCGTTCTCGTGCTCGACGGCGCTGGCCATGACCACACAGGCTTGTAGGGTTGGCCCTTGTGGAATTCGGCGTGCTTGGTCCAATCGCCGCGTGGTCCGAAGGCCGACCTGTGGCGGTTGGCGGGCCTCGCCAGTCGTGCGTGCTGGGAGTCCTGCTCGTCCATCTCGGGCGAGAGGTCACTGTCGACCAACTGATCTCCTGCCTGTGGAGTGACCGACCCCCGCGTACAGCACGATCAGTCATCCAGGTGCAGGTCTCGCACCTTCGCCGTGTGTTCCCCGGGATGATCAGAACCACCCCTGGCGGCTACCTTGCCGACATCGCCCCGGAGAAGGTGGATCTCCACCGGTTTCGCGCACTGCGCGACCAGGCCGAGACACTGCCCCCCGAGAAGAGTCTCGAGGCGTGGCAAGCGGCCCTGGACTGTTGGAGGGGCGTCCCCTTCTCGGGTGTCGGCTCTGATGATCTCTACTACACGCTGGTACAGCCGCTGCTGGAAGAACGGTGGGCCGCGGCGACCTCCTGGGCGACGAACGCCATCTCCGTCAAGCGCTTCGCGGAGGTGGTCTCCTACCTGACGCCCCTGGTCCGTTCGGAGCCTCTGCGAGAGCGGTCCCACCACTTGCTGATCTCCGCCCTGTGGCACAGCGGGGAGCGTGCCACCGCGTTGAGTGTCTATGAGGACTTCCGCCTGCGGCTCGCAGACGAGTTGGGTGTCCGCCCCGGGGCCGACCTTGTGGACCTGCACGCACGGATCCTCCAGGACGAAGAGGACAACACGACACCGTCGGGCCGGGGCCGGGCAGAGCGCGACGCTCCTGCTGGTGACACGCTCGTACCGGGTGAGTTCGTGGTGCGCAACGACCTTCCGAGAGACATACCCGATCTCTCCGGCAGGGACGACGTCCTGGACTACCTGCGGGACTTCACGGGGGAGGGTGGCGCGGGGGCCATGGTCTGCGCGGTGACAGGCAGCGGTGGTAGCGGTAAGACCACTGTCGCCGTGCGGGCCGGGTACACCCTGGTGGATCGCTTTCCAGATGGTCAGCTCTTCATCGACCTGCATGGATACACAGCGAACAAGGAGCCGCTGGGGGCGTTCGAAGCCCTGGGCAGCCTGCTCCGAGCGGTGGGGGTGAAGCCCGAGCGGGTCCCGGACAGCCTCGACGAGAGGTCCGCCCTGTGGCGTGCGATGCTCATGAGCCGTCGGCTCCTCCTCATCCTGGACAACGCGCGTAGCTACGCCCAGGTGAGCCCCCTCCTCCCCTCGTCCTCGGGTTGCCTGGTCCTCATCACCAGTCGGAACGATCTCGCCGGACTGAACGGCGCCCGGTATCTGCCACTGTCGATGCTCTCGGAGACGGCGGCCATCGAATTCCTCACCCTCGTGCTGGGCGAGGAGCGGGTGAGGAAGAGCCTGGATCACGCGGTCCAGGTGGTGCGGACCTGTGGCGGCATGCCACTCGCGCTGAGGGTCATCGCCGGTCGCATGCTGAGTCGACCCCGTTGGACCTTCGAACACGTGGCACGTCGGCTCTCCGACCAGAATCGGATGCTCCGCGAACTCCAGGTCGACGGTCGGAGCGTCGAGGCTGCGATAGGGCTCTCCTACTGGAGCCTGGGACCCGACCAGCGACGTGCCTTCCTCTTCCTGGGCCTCGCGGTGGGCAGGACACTGGACCTCCAAGGCGCCGCGGCGCTCCTGGGATCCGAGCTCGAGGACGCCGACGACCTGCTCCAGGAATTGGTGAGTGTCTGTCTCATCGAAGAGCCACGTGGTGACGTCTACCGCTTCCACGATCTGCTGGCCGAGTTCGCCCGCCAACGGGCGGAGCAGGAACTGTCCGCCTCCGAGGCGAGCGACGCGCGTCTGCGCCAGGCCGAGTACTTCATGACCACAGCCCAACAGGCCGCGGACCTTCTGGGACCCAGAGCGCACGGCGGGTCCGACGGCGGCGGAGGTTCGCGGTATCGCTGGACAATGACCGAACGCTCGGAAGCGGAGGCCTGGTTCGAGGTCCACCAGGACAACATCGCCGACGTCGTCGATTTCTACGCCTCTCAGGGAAACGGCGAGGACGCATGGCGCATGGCCGACGCGGTGTGGCGCTTCTACGCCCTTCGAGGCCAGATGGGGCTCCTGCTCTCCTCCCACGAAAAGGCCCTGGCCATCAGTCGGCGTCAGGGAAACCAGCGGGGCAGCGCGGTGACACTCATCGGTCTGGGTATCGCCCACTACATGACCAGCAGATTCGACACGGCACTCGAACTGCTGAAGGAGGCCCATGTCGTCCTGGCGCGCATCGGCGACCGCAGGGGAGTGGTGCGGGCCCTTGCCAACCTGGGACTCGTGTACGAGCGGCTCGGGCGGATCCACGAGTCCGCGGAGTGTCTCAACGGCGTCCTCGAGCAGGCCGTCCTGCTGAAGGATCAGAGGCTGGAGGCCCTCCAGCGGGGGAATCTCGGAGTTCTCTACCTGGAGCTCGGGGACCACAGCAAGGCTCTCGAAATGGGGGAGCAGGTCTTCTCCATGGGGGAGAAGGACGAGCTCAAAGGCGCGCGTGCCCACTCGATGAGGATCATCGGAGAGGCCAGGACGGGTCTGGGCGATGTCGAAGGGGCATTGCAGGCCCTGCGCAGCGCGTTGGAGCTCACCCGGGAACTCGGTCTGCGCGGAAAGGAGGTCTACGTGCACAACTCTTTCGGGACGGCCTACCGAGTCGCCGGTCGCTGGGACGAGGCGATTCGTGCGCACAAGGACGCCTTGGAACTTGCGGAGACGAGGGAGAGCCACAACGGCTCCGCCGAGATCCTCGCGGACCTGGGAATCACCTATGCTGCCGCCTCACGTCATGAGGAGGCCGCCGAGACGCTCACCCAGGCCCTCGTCAACGCGAGTGAGCGCGGCGAGCGCTACACCGAGGCCAGGGCCGCACTGGGGCTCGGGAGGCTGCCCGCGCCGGTGGTCGACGCCGAGCGCGCGCGGTCGCTGCTCACCGACGCCCTCCACGCCTTCGAGGAGATGGGGCTGCCCGAGGTCGACCAGGCGCGGGAAGCGCTCAAGGACCTCTGAGCCCCACTTCCGTGGTCGCCGTTCAGTCCCGCGAACCTTCGCCGCCGTGGCCGATCGGGCACGTCGGTCTCGTGGACTTCGACGCCTTCGACGGCTTCGTCGGCTTCCAGCCGCCGTTCTTCCTCATCGACCTCAGGTACAGGGTCGAGGGCAGACTCCGGACGGCCTTCGGGAGGCGCGGGTACACCCTGCGGGTCAGGCGGATCAGGCGCTCGAAGCGGCGCTGGCGCGCCTCGGACCAGGGGATTCCGAACTGTTCGCGCAGCTCCGGTTCCAACAGGCCACCGCTCAGGAACCGCTGTGTCTCGCACATGGGCCACAGAAGCCGGTTGTTCGGGCGGAACAAGCCCTCGGACAGGCCCACGGCGTCCGGGCCGACCTCCAGGCGGGCGTAGGCGTTCTCCCAGTACTCCGAGAACTCCTCGAGGCTTTGGGGCCACCATTCCTGGGGCAGGCCGAGTGCGGTGGCGTACACCGAGGTCTCACGCAGGAACTGGGCGTGTTCCTCCTCGGTCAGTTCGGTGACGGTCATCTCGTACACGCGCACCGCGCTGTGGTACAGCGTCGCGCCGATCCACATGAGCAGTTCGGGGTCGAGGGCGTCGTAACCCGGCCCGCGAACCCTGCGGTGCACGGCGCGCACGATCGCCTGGACGCGTTCGCGCTCCTCCGGCGTGCCCAGAGCGGTTCCGTAGACGTAGTAGAGAGTGCCGCGCAGCCGGTCGAGAGGGCGCGCGGCGAAGTCGCTGTGCTCGGCCACTCCTCGGGCGACGCTCGGGTGGGCGACCTGAAGCAGAATCGCGTAACCGGCTCCGGCGAGGATGCTGGCCTCTGTGTTGAGCCGCCTGAGAACAGGCGGGGCGTGGGATAGGTCCATGCCTGGATCGTAGGGCAGCGCCCAGCTTCGTCGCAGGTGACGCGCCCACCCTGGTATATGGCGCTTCCTCCGCGTTCGTCTCGACCGGCCCTCCGTACCGCCCTTCCGGAGCCAGGGGGCACCCGGTCGGGCCCTAGCCGGAACCGAGCCGACCCACGGCACGGGACACGTCTCGAGCCAGTCCGACACGTTCCAGGGCGTCGGTGCTGTCGACGTACTGGTCGACGGCGCCCACCGGCGGCAGACCGACGAGCGCGGGGTCCCTGACTTCTTCGAGCAGGGCCCTGGTGAAGCGTGCGGCGTCAAGGACGGGGTACGGCCGCGAGTGGAACGGGCGGGGCTCGGGGGACAGCTCCTCCGCCAACCCGGTCCGGTTCTGCCAGGCCGCGACCATCCGGCACGCCTCGGCCAGGTCGTGCTGAGGGTCGGGCGCGGAGAGCACCCCGCGCAGTACGGGGCCCACCTCGGCCGCCTCGGGCAGCGCGGAGAAGGCCGACCCCAACCACTTGGAGTAGGGCGGGTAGCGGCGCGCGAGCAGCAGGCACAGGCGCATGAGGTCGCGAACCAGACGTGCGGCGACCACCCGTGCTCCGAGTTCGTCACCGGTCTCCGCACATCGTCCCACGAAAGGCTCCTCCTGGGCGATTCGCAGCCACTGACAGGCCAGTACGTATCGCCAGACGTCGGTGGGGTACCAGCGCAGGGTCCGGCGCGCGGCGGTGAGCTCCCCGACGCCGTCGTGGAACACGGCACCGGCGACAGCCCCCGCCAACCGTTGGGTCGGGGTCGCCAGCCAGTCTGCGGTGGTCACCTCGGCGTTCGGGTCGAAGCCCAGCCACTCGGTGAACCAGGCGCCGGGTTCGACCACGTTCACCAGGTGCCGCCCGCCGGGGCCGTCGGCGAGTCGGTGCACCCCGGGGTCGTCGGGTGCCGGTTCGTACCGCGTGGGCCAACCGCGCACCCGTCGGGGCAGGCCCTCCTCCAGGAGCGCCCGGACACGCTCGTGGTCGTCAGGGACGAACAGTTGCAGGCGCGGCCCCCAGTCGTGGTCGGTGGAGCGGGCGGTGTCCAGGCCCAGCACCTCGGAACCCGCGCCCACCAGGGCCGCGGCGTGGGGGATCCCGTGCAGGAGGGGGGCCACCCCCTCCTCGTAGAGGGCGCGCGACAACTCCAGCCCGGGCAGGAACGGACGGTCCGCCTCAGGGGGAGGGGATGCCTCAGGGGGAGGGGGCGCCCCGTGTCCTGCTGGCGAGGGAGGGGGAGGCGGGGGTGTCTGGTCGGTCATCCGTGATCACTCCGTTCTCGTGGCCGGGCGAGGCCCGTGCCCTGGCACTCGGCTCGGCCGCCACAGCGCGCCGAGGCCTCCGGCCCGGCGTCCGCGCTCCGTTCTGCCACTCACCACGGACCCTGTCCACGGCTTTTCTGACGAATCGCCCCCGCCGTCCGCACGGAAGGGGGAAGGTGAATGTCACCTTCGGGTGAGGTCTGGTGGAACGACGTTCGGGTCGACCACTTGGTCCAGTCCGTGAGCGGCAGACCGGTCCCGCGCCGCGATGATCATCGGCCCTGTTCGGGCCGCCGGACCTGCGGCGCGGCCACCAGTACCAGTGCCCGTGCCGCCGCCGCTGGGCCCTTCCACTGGTACGGGTGCCACTCCGCACCCACTGGTAACAGGGATCTTGACGAGGGGTGACAACCTCTTTACCGTCCTCGGTACTGGGTGGACGGAGGTTCCCGAAACCCACGGGAACGTCCCCGGGCAACCCCCCGCTCGGGCTCGCGGAAATAACCGGCCGTGAGTGCGTTCCACCCGCCCTGGTCCGGAGACGGTCCGGGTCACCCCGCTACGGCCCCCCAGGGTCGTGACCCAGCAGAAGGGCTCCCTCATGAGCATCAGCAGCAAGATCCGCTCGACCGCGGCCGTCGGTGCCGCCACCGCCCTGGCCTTCACGTTGATGCCCGCGGGCACCGCCAGCGCCCACGGCTACATCAACAACCCGCCCAGCCGCCAGGCGCAGTGCGCCGCCGGAACGGTCTCCTGTGGGCCGATCCAGTGGGAGCCGCAGAGCGTTGAGGGCCCCAAGGGTCTGATGAGCTGTTCTGGAGGCAACGCCGCCTTCTCCGAGCTGGACGACGACAACTACGGCTGGGACGTCACCCCGGTCGGCGACTCCGTCACCTTCGACTGGACGATCACCGCCCGGCACTCGACCAGCACGTGGGAATACTTCATCGACGGTCAGCAGATCGAGAGCATCGACGACGGCGGTGCGCAGCCGCCGGCGAACTTCTCCCACACCGTCGACCTGTCGGGCTACAGCGGTGAGCAGACGGTGCTGGCCCGCTGGAACGTGGCCGACACCCCGATGGCCTTCTACGTCTGCGTCGACCTCAACGTCGGCGCCGCCTAGGCACGTGCGGGTTCACCTCCGTACGCCGTGACGCCCCGACCCCCGGGCGTCACGGCGCTCCGCCCCGGTCCGGCCCCCGGTCCGGGGCTTTCGCGTTCCCGGATCCCGGGCTTCGGGGGCACAGGTTCCTCGTTTGTGGTGTTCCAGTTGGCCGGAGTAGGCCGATTTCTGCCTGTCCGGTGCTCGTGCCCGGTTTCGCCGGTGGCGCCGTGAGAACATTCGACGGGTCAGGACTCACGTACTCGTGGACGGACCCTCCGCATGGGACACCCCCTCCCACCGCCCCAACCAGGCCATCAGGGGCACCAGGGGCAGCCCCCGCCCCACTTCGGCCACCAGAACCCACCGGGCCGGCCGCCGGGGCAGCCGCCGCCTCCCCAGGGCACTCCCGGGCATCCCGGCCCCCAGGGATTCCCCAGCCAACCCCCGGTACCCCGGCGCCGCCCCCGGACCGCACTCACGGTGGCACTCACCGCCGCCGTCACGCTCGCCGTAGCGGGTTCCTTCACGTGGGTGGTCTCCGACACCACCGCCTCCTCCGCGCGGATCAGTCCCGCGAGCGGACTGCCGACCGACGACCCCTGCGCGGTCGTCAGTGACCGGACCCTCGCTTCGATGGACGGCGAGGCCGAACGCTGGTCCACGAGCACCTACTCCAACAGCTGCATCTGGAACGTCACCATGGCGGAGAATGACGACGTCCGCCTCTCCCTCAGCCGACACGTGCCGCTCTCCTCGAGTGACGCCGCCCTGCGTGAGGAACGCGAACCGCAAGGGCTGGACGTACCCGCCGATGCCGACGAGCTCTTCGCATTGACAGTGGAGAGCGCCAGCGACGCATCGAACGTCCAGCAGGGCGAGGTCACGGACACCTGGGATCGGCCGCTGCGGTTCGGAGACGAGGGATCGCTCGTCCTCACCAACATCCAGATCGGTGGAGGGAGGGACTCACACCTCCAGCGGGTGAACCTCGTCGTGCGCGAGGGCCGCCTGGTGAGTGAGTTCCTGTTCCAGCTCTCCGACTCCACCGAGATCGATCTGGACGAGGCGGAGGACCTCCTCGCCGACGTGGCCGCAGACGCCTTCGGGTGACTCTTCCGACAGGCGCACGGGCGTCGTACAGAACCAGGAGGACAGCCGTGTACAACGGCCCCCCACAGCAGTACCCCCCACAGCAGTACCCACCACAGCAGTTCCCACCACAGACCCACGGTCCGGGAGTCCCCGGCCAGGGACCCCAGGGACCCCAGGGTCCCACGGGCCCTCCCCGCGGTCCGGGTGGCCCGTCCCCGGCCAACGGCCCTGGCACCCCACGGCGCCGCACGGGCCGAATCATCGCGATCACCGTCGCGGCTACCCTCGCGGTCTACGGCCTTGCGGCCGGAGGCGTCTGGGCGGTTACTTCGACGACGGCATCGGCCCCGCTCGGCCCCGACGTCAACGAGCTGCCGCCCATAGATCCGTGCGCGGTGCCCAGCGGGTCAGAGCTTCGTTCTGTCAGCGCCGCACTGGCTTCCGCGTCGCACACCAGGATCGACTCCGTGTGTGTCTGGAGCGCGGAGTTCGCCAACGGAACTTTGGGGTCCCTCCGGGTCGCCTACAGCCTCCCCTGGGGCGATGACGGACCGAATGGAGGCGTCGAGGAAGCCCAGCGCGATTTCGAGGAGAAGCGTGAGTCCCTGGCCGAGGGCTACAGCAGTGCCTACCGCCTGGTCCAGGAGGCGCGTGCTCTCGAGATCGGCGACGAGTCGTTCGTGACGCACTTCCTCGAAGGTAGTGAGGAACAGGGCAGCGTGGCCCAGGTACACGTCCGGGACGCGGAGTACCTGGTCGAGGTCACCCTCAGGGAGGTGTGGGAGGACCAGCCCAGCGGGGTCGACTTCACCCTCGGCGAGGAGGTCCTCATCTCGATCGCCGAACGTGCCGTCGACCGGCTGGAGGACTACGGACGCGACTAGGGCGACCCCGCGGATGCCGTCGTCACCGGTCGCACGCGCTGCCCCGTGCCCGGCCCGAGCTCCGGGCGGCGGTCGGCGCAGCGCGTGCGGTCCTCGAACGCCTTCGCGTAGCGCAGCAGCTCCACGTCCCGGTAGTGGTCCACGGAGAGCTGGAAGCCCACCGGGAGCCCGGACTTGGTGAACCCCGCCGGGAGCGCCAGGACGGGCAGCCCCGTCGCGGAGAGCGCGCACGCCGAGCGCATCCAGTCCAGGTAGGTCGTGGACTCCACTCCGTTGATCGCGGTCGGGTAACGCAGCCGGGCGTCGAAGGGCTCCACCTGGGCGGCGGGGCTGACCAGGAGGTCGTAGCGGGTGTGGAAGGCCCGGACGGCGGCGGCCAGCCGGGTCCGCGCGGCCGTCGCGGCGATGATCTCCCGTGCGCCCAGCGCCCATCCGGCCTCGACGTTCCAGACCACCTCGGGCTTGACCAACTCCGGCAGATCGCGCACCACGGGCCCCAGAGCGGCGGCGAAGTCGAGGGCTCGGGTGGTGCGGAAGACCTCGTCCGCCCCGCTGAGGTCCGGAGCGGCCTCCTCGACGATGGCCCCCGCCTCCTCGAAGACACGCAGCCGTCCCTCCAGGACCTCCAGCACCTCCGGTTCCACGGGCAGACCAAGTCCGAGGTCCGGGCTCCAGGCGACCCGTACCCCGCGCAGGTCCCCGAGCATCGGCCCGGCGAAGTCGGCTCCGGTGACCGGTGCCGGAGGCTGGACCCGGGGCGAGGGCCCGGCGACGGCGGACATGAACAGCGCGATGTCGGACACCTCGCGGGCCATCGGGCCGGTGCGGGTCAGCCACGCCCAGTCGTTGCCCGCGGCCGGCGCCGGGATCACCCCGTGGGAGGGACGCAGCCCCACCACACCGCAGAACGACGCCGGGATGCGCAGCGACCCACCCATGTCCGACCCCTCACCCAGGGGCTGGATCCCGGTGGAGACGGCTGCGGCCAGGCCACCGGACGAGCCGCCCGCGCTCAGTTCCGGGTCGTAGGGGTTGGTGGTCGTCCCGAAGACGTCGTTGAAGGTGTGCGAACCCGCGCCGAACTCCGGGACGTTGCTCTTGCCCGTGGAGACGACGCCCGCGTCCCTCAACCTGGAGATGATCGCGTCGTCCTCGGCGGGCACGTGGTCGGCGAGGAGCCGGGAGCCGCTGGTGCTGCGCATCCCGGCCACCGCGTGGGTGTCCTTGTGGGTCATCGGCAGCCCGTGCAACGGAGGAAGCGCGGCTCCGGACACGGTGCGCTGATCAGCGGCCCCGGCGGCGTCCCGGGCCCGTTCCGGATCCAGGGTGACCACGGCGTTGACTGCCGGGTTCACCTCCTCGATCCGTTCCAGGTGCGCGTCGAGCGCCTCCCGGGCGGAGACCTCGCGGCGGCGGATCGCCGCCACCAGGGCGGTCGCGGACATCAGCTGGATCTCGTTCATGGTGGCGCACTGGCTCCTTCTGCGGTCTCCGCCGGTTCCGTGGCGCCCAGTCTCCGGTGCGGTCCGCGGGTTCGGGAACCTCCCCTCGGTGGATTCGTCGTGGTTTTTCGGGAAACGACCACACGGGGGCTCACTCCCGCCCCGGATCGCGAAGGAAGGCCTCCGCATGACCAGCCCGACCGACACCGTCCTGTCCGGACTCGACACCGGGCGCGCGCACCGGATCTACCGGCACCTGCACGCCCACCCCGAACTCTCCATGCGGGAGTACGCCACCGCCGACTTCGTCGCGGCCGAACTGGACGACATCGGAATCGGGAACTTCCGTTGCGGAGGCACCGGCGTGGTCGGTGTCATCCGCAACGGGGAGGGGCCGGTGGTGGCCTTCCGCGCCGACACGGACGGGCTGCCCATCGCCGAGGACACCGGGCTGGAGTACGCCAGCACGGTCACCGGAACGCTGGAGGACGGCACCACGGTGCCGGTCATGCACGGTTGCGGGCACGACACCCACGTCACGTCCCTGCTGACCGCCGCCCGCGCGCTGGTGTCCCACCCGGAAGCCTGGTCCGGGACCCTCGTGCTGGTCTTCCAACCCGGAGAGGAGGTCGCGGCCGGTGCGCGGGCGATGGTCGACGACGGCCTGTGGGAGCGCGCACCCGTGCCCGAGGTCGTCCTGGGCCAGCACGTCATGCCGCTCCGGACCGGGACCGTCAACATCTCCCACGGGGTCGCGATGGCCATGGCCGACGCCCTGCGGGTGACGGTGTACGGCAAGCAGTCCCACGGCTCGCGGCCGCAGTCCTCCATCGACCCGATCGTCCTCGGGGCGCACATGATCGCCCGGTTGCAGACGATCGTCTCCCGCGAACTCGACCCGCGCACCCCGGCCGTGGTCACCTCGGGGACCTTCCACGCGGGCCTGAAGGAGAACATCATCCCGGACCGCGCGGAGTTCACCCTGAACATCCGCACGTTCGAACCCGAGGTCCGCGACCAGGTGCTCTCCGCCGTGCGGCGGATCGTCTCTGGTGAGGCCGCGGTCTCGGGAGCTCCGGAGCCGCTGGTCGAGGAGATCTACGCGTTCCCGAGCTGCCACAACGACCCGGCCCAGGCCGCACGCGTCGAGGCGGCGCTCAGGGCCGGACTGGGGGAGGGGAACGTGTCCGTCTCCGAACCGGTGATGGGCAGCGAGGACTTCGGCCACCTGGCGGAGGCCATCGGGGTGCCCTCGGTCTTCTGGATGTTCGGGGGGTTCGACCTGACCCCGGGCGAGGAGGCCCCGGTCAACCACTCCCCGCACTTCGGCCCGGTCATGGAACCGACGCTCACCACCGGAACCCGGGCCGCCGTCACCGGAATCCTGGCCTACCTCGGAACCGATCCACGAGGCTGACGGGCGGGTCCGGACGGCGGACCCACCCCGGACACGACGAAGGCGGGTCCCGTGGGACCGGCCTTCGTGCTCTGCCGGGGTGGCGGGATTTGAACCCACGACCTCTTCCCGTACCGGGGCCCTGCGATGGACTGTGAACGGACCCCGGAAACCGTCCCTGACCTCGACGTTAGTCCCGGTCGGTTCCCACCGCTTCCGGGCCCCTCTCGCAGCCATGTGCACTGAATGTGCATTGCTCTCGCCCCAGCCACAGGACGTCCACTACGGGTGAGCTGGCCTGTCTCGCACGCCTGAACCATGCTCCCTCAGCCCCGGTCTTCGGCAACCATCATCTTCGGTCCGGGGTGCCCGATGGCGCCGGGGTCGGCCACCCCAGGCAGTCCGTGTCGCGCCATCGGGTGCCCCGGGACCTGAACACGTCATCGACCATTGGGACCAAATGCCCTGACAGAGGGCTGTGTCCTGAGTCACTATGGAGGTGTCGGGCAGCTTTGGCCCCGCTCGCCGTACGGGCCTGTCCGAGAGACGTTGCGTGCGTGTGGCCAACGGCCGTGCGCTCGGGACCGGGCGGCAGCCCGCAGCTTCGCAACAAAAAGGGCGTCATGGACCTGTGAACCCTTCAGAGGCGGATGAAGAAGGGGGTGATGGCGTTGGGCTGCAACGAGGTCGCGTATCTGCGTAGAGCTTTGTTCGTGGTGGCCGCTAATGCCAGGCCAATTTGGGTAGGTTGATGTTCGGATGCTTCCACCTAACCAATGCCTGCTGATGCTACTGCCACAGACGATTGACAGAAAACCGTGAAAAACGTGGATCCAACTGGAGGCTTAGGCGCCACGCAGGATAGTGTTTGATTCTAGCTTCAAGGAGGGCGTCTTAGCGAAATGCCGGAAATATCACATTTTGATATGGTATTGCTGCACGTGTCGACCAGTAAGAAAAATGCAATCTCTGCTCTTCCTGCAAATGGAGGAAGGTATCCTTTTCCGGTTATACAGCTAATGCAAAGAGTCGCTGTCGATAGGTTATTGCTCGCTGGCGAGCATTTGCGGTCGGGTGATCACTTGCTTTTTGGTTCTCAGTATAGATCTGCGATCGGGCGCCACTACTACGCGATGTATCACGCAGCTAGAGCTGTTGTTTTTGCTGAAAATGGCGGAGACGACTTTGAGCGCCATAGCGTCCTCCCTAGGAATCTTCCCACTTCATTGCCAGATTCGGCGAAATGGGAGACCGAATTGACGGATGCTCGATTGCTGCGGAATAAAGCTGATTATGACATATATCCAATCAACGATTCTGAATGGGAAGGCGACGCTCGGGCGCTTGCGGTGACTTCTGTCAAGTTCCTCCAAACCTGCGAGTCATTTGCTGCGACGAACGGATACATTTGATCATGTCAAACATTGATTTTAATGCTATTATTTCTGAATTGCTTGGAGCAGCGAGCATTTCGGTAGTTCGAGTTGATGAGAGGTCATTTCCAGATGAGAAGTGGTTTGTCGTATGGGTTGACGAAGATTCAATAGTAAATGCACAAAGTCTCGCGGGATCTATTGAGGAGAAGCTGAATGAGGCTTCGGATGTTGCAAATCAGTCTCTCGTTGTGACTTTTAGGCCTGAGAAGACTGAAGAAGAAAAAGAAATCCCTCCCGAGGCTCTAAGCCCTCTCTCTGGCCCAAAGATGGATCAGTTGATTCAACTACTAGAAGCAAGATCTCGTACATCAGACGCACTTCCCAGCCTGAAATATATGGAAGACCCTAGGGCGAGCCTTGCTGCTATTGGGGCTTCGAGGCATCACCTCGTTTATGGGAGAAGGGGGGTAGGTAAGACAGCACTTCTGCTTGAAGCCAAGCGTATTGCAGAGAAAGAAGGGCATGTTACTGCTTGGATCAATGCCCATACCTTGCGGCGCCTAAATGTTTCTAGTGCTTTTCTTGCGGTCGCTGAAGTCGCTCTAAATTCCCTGGTCCATTATTCTGGCTCATCGCAGGGGGAGTCCTATGTGCGACTTAAGGACCTGAATAATAGAGTCGCTCAATTGAAGCGAAATAGTCAAATGACGGAAGGTGAACTAGGAGAAGTCATTTCTGACCTGAATCGTTCCTTGCGTGCTGTGTTGCGAGAAGATCTAATTCGTCTATACCTTTATATTGATGACTTTTATCTATTTCCTGAAGCTTTGCAGCCCCATCTCCTGGATTGTGTGGCCGGAATGCTTCGCGACTGCAACGGCTGGATCAAGGTCGCTAGTATCGAACGTCTGACCCGACCATTTGAACCTTCTTCAAGGAGCGGAATTGAAGTCCCACACGATGCGTCGAAGATCGATCTTGACGTTACTTTGGAGTATCCGGATTCCACGCAAAAATTTCTTGAGTCGGTACTTTCGAGCTACACAACAACCGCTGGTCTGACGAAACCTTCAGGTATAGCGCAAGGCGCTGCGCTGGGTAGGCTAGTTCTCGCATCAGGTGGAGTTCCTCGGGACTACTTGAATCTATTTGCGTCTTCAATTGTGGCAGCACGCTCCCGACCGAGGGCGCGGGAGATCGGTAGGGAAGACGTCGCCGATGCTGCGGGACAATCTGCGAGAAGCAAAAAGAGGGATCTTGAGCAAGATGTTTCATCGGACAGCGCTAATGTTTTGCTCGCCACTCTGGAGGTCCTTTCGGAAAAGGTAAAGGGAAGTGGTTATACGTACTTCCGTATCAACACCTCTCAAAAGTCTCATCCGATTTACGGGATCTTGGGACAGCTGGTCGATCTGCGTTTTGCTCATCTGATTCAGTCGACGTTGTCTGACCAGCATAGGCCAGGAGTCAAATACGAAGTATATATCCTTGATCTAAGTGGATATGCTGATGTTCGGTTGAAGCGAGGTTTGGCGATCCTTGATCTTAAGAATGGGAAGTGGAGTTTTCGTAAGAGTGGGACTGCGGGCACTCAAAGGCAATTGCCGGGAACGAAATTGCGAGATGAGTTCCGACGGGCTCCAATTGTCGATTTGCAGGATATTTCAGATGAAGTCTCGACGCTCATGGGCAAAGCTTGATGTTTGCTGGAATACGCTCTTGTGTTCTATTCCTGTTCGCCGAATTACATGAAATCGGAGGAGCTTGGAGAAAATTTGATTAAGGTTTGCCGGACTAGTGCCTTAATTCGTTGCGTGACGGTAGTCGCGCGCTCGGGACCGGGCGGTAGCCCGCAGCCCGAGCGGTAGTGGCCGGAACGCAGGGCCGGTGCGCGCGTCGGCGCCCTTGATTTAGCAAAGTTAAATTCGGCAATTTATGGAGGACTGCATAAATGGACGACAAAAAATCTGACATTCGAGTTGTTGCTGAATGTTATTCCTGTGAGAGAATTAATTTGGCTGAAGTGGTAGGTAGTTATTCTTATAAGAATCCACCGGAGGAGGGTTATTATGATTCTCTTCTTTCTTTGGTGAAATGTATAAGGTGTGGTTGTGGGATGCTCCTCGTCCAGGAAGATTATGGCCAGGGTTTTGATGAGCCTGTGAGAACGTGGCCGCCAATGGAGAGTGTTCTGAGTTGGAAAATTCCTGTGGATCTCAGGCGAGAGCTTGAAGAGGCTCGGATCTGTTTTAGGAACAAGGCATTTACGGCTTCGCTGGTTATGGTGAGGAGGACGTTGGAGGGGGTCTGTATAGATCAGGGTATTGCCCGAAACAAGAACCTTGCCAGGTCTCTAGAGGCCCTTAGGGATGAAGGAAAAATCAATAATCAGCTGTTCGAATGGGCGCAGGAATTGAGAATGGCTGGCAATGATGGTGCGCACTATAGTCCAAATCGAACGACACGCGAGATCGCTTCGGACTCTATGGCGCTTGCTGAAGCCTTGCTTGACTACATTTATGTTCTCACCTCGCAGTTTGAGGAATTTCGCGCGCGTAGAGCAAAGGTGAAGGGGAAATAGAATTGCTTTATAGGCTTGAGGAGAGTTGCTTTCCGTCGTGCGTTCGTACATGAGGGATGTTCGGTTCTAGAGCGTCTAGAAGGCGAACAGCGTAGACCTCGCCCATGTGTTTCTTGACCTCGTCGGGCGTGAGCCACTCGACGGCGGTTGCCTCGCTCGTGGGGCTCCCCTCGCCGCCGGACGGCTTGCAGCGGAAGACCAGAGCGACGATTCCGCGGGCCATGTTCTTGTAGACGCCCGTGAGTTGGTCCACCTCGACGTGGATCCCGGTCTCCTCCAGGACCTCACGGACAACACCTTCTTCGGGGGTCTCATCCAACTCCAGGACCCCGCCTGGTGGTTCCCAGGTGCCGTTGTCTCTGCGTTGGATCGCCAGCATGCGCCCGTCGTCGCGTATGACGGCTCCTGCCACGGACACCGAGTGCAGCGGCGTTGACGGCTTGTCTCCGGTGCTGTTACTCATGTACAGGAGCATAGGAGGAACAGAAGGACTATGGCGAGCACTGTAGGGGCGAAGTCGGCGAAGCCCCGGTATCTCCAGATCGCAGACGACATCGAAGAGCAGATCCGGGCCGGCCGGCTGGCTCCTGCTGAGGAGATCCCGAGCGAGACGACGCTGATGGAGCGCTACGGCGTCTCGTCGGGCACAGTCCGCAAGGCGGTAGCCCAGTTGCGGACGTCGGGCCTGGTGGACACGTACCAGGGCAAGGGCTCCTTCGTGAAGTCCAGACCTCCCGTCAGACGCAAGTCCTCGGATCGGTTCCGTCGCTCCCATCGTCGTGCGGGCAAGGCCGCGTACATCGCGGAGACCGAACAGGCAGGCGTGAAGCCCACGGTCCAGGTGATTTCCATCGGCCCCGTGCCCGCTCCGGCGGAGATCGCCGAGCGCCTGGCCGTGGATGAGGGCGACAAGGTGCTTGCTCGGCGTCGGCTCTACTTCAGCGATGGCACCCCCACCGAGGAAGCGACGTCCTACCTGCCGTGGGACGTGGCGCGGGACATCCCCGAACTCTTCGAGGAGAACCCCGGCGGTGGTGGCATCTACGCCCGCTTGGAAGAGCACGGTCACGAGTTCGAGGAGTACACCGAGACCGTGCGGGCGCGTCTGGCGACCAAGCAGGAGGCGAGTGCGCTCGCGCTCAGTCCTGGCTCTCCGGTCATCCACTTGACCCGCAACGCCGTGACCGCCGAGGGGCGTGTCGTGGAGGTGTGCGACACCATCATGGCCGCTGATCAGTTCGTGCTCGACTACCGGATCCCGGCGACGGACTGACGGCCTGGCTGGCGCCCTGGGAGTCGCGTCTTCGACTCAGAGGGTTGACTCATGTACAGGAGTACGTCACTCTTATCTACATCACTCATGTGCATGAGTGAATGGGTTCAGCTCATATATAGAGGTTGGGCCTTGGGTTCGTTGATGTGACCGGTGCCCCTGCCATCGCGGCGGGTGTCGCCGGCCCAGTCCCCTTGGGAGCGTGCTTCGTGGAATCCGTCGCCGTATCCGCTCCGAAGCGGTGCAGGTCCTGCCGTGGTCGTGGGTGGAAATCGATCCGCTCACGGCGGCTCGTTGTGGTTCGCTCCTCCACCGCACGTGAACCCACTGTCCGTATGGCTCTCTGTACGGCATGCCGGGGGAGCGGAACGGGCTCGTGATGAAACGGGGCGCGGACTCCTGCGTCGGGTGGCTCCCGACTCGTCGGCGGTTCCGCCTCATAGACAGCAGACCCCCGCGACGCGGGCTAGGCGTCCGGGGGCATGGCCAACCTGATGGAAGCAGGCTGACGTGAGAGACCTTATCGCCCTGATTCGGGCGCTGGTGACTCTGATACGACCGACCCGACACGGCAGGCACCACCGCAACGGCTCTCCGTCGTTCCGGGTGCCCGCTCCCGCGCGAGTGGAGCTGTGGCCCGCTCCGGAACCCATCGTGATGGACAGCGACGATCCCCGTTCCTACTCCCTGGTGCGCGGTCCCTATGCGCACGTGGAGCGTCGTCGCTCGACTCAGCGGGCCGAGCGAGACCGGCGGGGGATCGACCTGCTGGTGCAGATCGCGCGTTCCTCCCCTGCCTTGGACGACATGGCCGAGTTGCGTGACCTGGTGCGCACGGCCATCGCTGTTGGGGCGGTGCGGCGATGAACGGTGACGGATGCGGCACGGTGGTCGACCGCGCAACCCTGATGGCGTGGGCTCGTGCTCAGGGTGTGCGGGTGCGTGTGGCCTGTGAGGACTGGGAGTCCATCACCTACGAGACCCTGTCCCGGCAACAGGACGGGACGTCTTTGGTCCAGCGGCATCGGTGTGTGCTGCCCGAAACCGTGACGCGGCGACGGCTGCTGATGTCCTATGTGGTCGGGTTGTGTCACGGGGTCGACGGGGCCGAGTGCAACCATGTCCGGCGCATCGTGCCTCCGGTGCTGTCCTCGACGGATGAGGCGGCTCGGCGTGACGTGGCCCTGGTCGCCGCTGCTCTGGTGGAAGTCGAACGCCGGGCGATGTGCGGGGCGACGGTGGACAATCTGCGGGTCTACACCGTCGAACGCGCCGTGCACTGGCGGCCCTTCTGAGAACTCCCGCGTGCCCTGCCGTCTCTCCGAGATCACGGGGGCAGGGCACGCGGGTCTCGTTCCTTTTCACACGGTGATGTGCGCGCCTGTGTGGCGTGCTTCCCGCCGTGCTCCCTGATCACGGGTCGGGGCTCAAATGTGCCCCCACCTGCTGACAGGGCCGGACCACGCAAGTAAGCTACTCGACCATACGAGTACTAGAGTCACCAGGTGGACATCATGTCGAGTTTGGAGTTCGCTCCGCCCAAGTACGTACAGATCGTGCGGGCGATCCAAGAGCGCATCGAAGACGGGACCTATCCCGTGGGGGAGATGCTCCCCTCGGAATCCCGTATGGTCCGCGAGTTCGGGGCCGGCCGCTCCACGGTGGTGCGGGCCTTGCAGATCCTGAGCATGCAGGGGTGGATCGAGCGCGAACACGGGCGCGGCTCGTTCGTGAGGGGCGTTCCGCAGCAGACCTCCGAGCGATCCCATGCCGGCGCCAGTGCCTTCGACGCCTCCGAGGAGGCCAGGAGCAACCGCATTCTCAAGGCGGGCCGCACTCCCGTTCCCGCTGCCGTGGCTGAGGCCGTCGGTGTTCCCGAGGGGTCCCCGGCGATCATGCGTCAACGCCTGGTCCTGGATGACGGCCAACTCAGTGAGCTGGTCACCCTGTGGTTCCCCCTCGACGTCGCGGACGGCACCGACCTGGGCGACGAACAGCCGATCAGCATCGGCGCGCGTGAACACGTGCAGATGGTCAAGCAGGTGCGGCCCTCCCGGGTCTCCGAGCGGCTGTGCGCGCGGCTGGCGACGGACGAGGAGGCCGAGCGCTTGGGCCTGGACGAGGGAACTCCCGTGCTCGGCATCACCGCGCGGATACTGGACGCCTCGGAGAAAGTGATCGCGGTCGCCGAGGTGGTCCTTCCCGGTGACCTGCACGAACTGGAGGACTCCTACCCGGCGGGGTAGGCACGGGCGAACACCGGCCACTTATCTGCTTGTCTGATCAAGTGTGGCCGGTTACCCTGAACTCAACTCGACCGGACGAGTGGTTGAGTGATTATCAAGCGGAAGGCTGATCGATGGCTATTCAGGGTGCGTTGCCGGTCGCGTTCGGGACGGTGTTCCCGCACGGTGCGTTCGCGTTGGGCGTGGAGGCGATCACGGACTTCGAGACCAAGCGTCCGCAGATGGACAAGGACACCGGGCTCCCACTGTGGGCGGTGGACGTGATCGACGCCGACCCCGAAGCGCGGGGCAAGGCCAAGTCGGTGAAGGTCAAGGTCGCCGCGAACGTGTGCCCGACCCTGCCCGACGAGGTTCCCGGGCTGCCGTTCCGGCCGATCGAGTTCGAAGCGATGGCGGTCATGCCCTACGTCGACGACAACGGGCGTCGTCCCCGGGTGGCGTACTCGCTGCGGGCTCGGGGTGTGAAGGCTCCCGGCGGTGCTGGTGGTCGTCGTGCTCCGGCCAAGGAAGCGGCCTGACCGCCTCCTGACACGTAAGCGGGGCGGCCTGGTGCTCCAACACCTAGCCGCCCCTGAACCCCTCCCGTTACCTGCGAAAGCTTCGTGAAGAGGTGTCTTCAGTATGTCCGATTACCCCACCGACCTGTCCACTCTGACCGGTCCGCAGTTGGTTCGGCTGTTCCTGGACGCGGTCGACTCCCGGCCCGCTACGGATGCCGAGCGCGCTGAGTTCTTCGACTTCAAGGCCCGTGTGTTCGCCACGCTCGCGGACCGGGACGACAACCCGGACGCGGTCAAGGCCGCTGCCCGTGCTCGCGCTGACCGTGACCGGATCCTGGCGCGGATCGAAGACGCGATGGGTGGTGAGCTGTGATGGCGAAGATCGGTGCTGCTCACACCCCTCCGACGCTGCCGACTCCGGCTCAGGGGGTGCGGTGGACGACCCCGATCGTGGAGACGCCGGGAATCGTGGTCCTTGGCTCCTGGATCTGGCGGCTGACCCGGTTCCTGGTGTGCCTGCCGTTCCGCTTCCCCGTCATGGTCGCCTGCTTCGCGGTGTCCTTCGCCGCCTGGTGGTGGCTGGACTGGCCCGGCCTGGCCGGACTGTGGGGAGCGGCTGCGGTCTCCTCCCTGGCGTGGTGGCGTACCTGGCCCGACTCCTACCGGACCTGGGTCACCCTGCGCATGCTGGCCTGGTGGCGGCACGTGTTCGTGTACCGCCGCCACTGGCAACCGGTGCTGGTGATCTCCGGGCTGGCCGAGTCCTACCAGGAACGCCGCTACCTCCCCCGCATCCGGCGTGTGGTCTGCTCGGAATGGGCCGACCGGGTCCGGGTCTCCCTCGTCGCCGGGACGTCTCCGGCTGATTTCGAAACGCGGGTGGCCGAACTCGCCCACGGATTCGGCGCCCCGTCCTGCCGGGTCATCGTGAACGGGCCGAGGGACATCACCCTGGAGTTCCCCCGGCTCGACACCCTGGCCGATCCCCTCGAAGCCCTTCCGGTCCCTGACGTCCCGGAACTGGACGCGCTCCACGTGGGCCAGAGGGAAGACGGTTCTCCGTGGCGGCTGCGGCTGCACGGCACGCACGTCCTGGTGGCCGGGGTGACCGGGTCGGGGAAGGGTTCGGTGATCTGGTCGGCCATCCGGGCGATGCTCCTCACCATCGCGGACGGGACGGCGCAGGTGTGGGCGATCGACCCCAAGCGCATGGAACTCGCCTACGGGCGTGACCTGTTCGCGCACTATGCCGATGACGGTGAATCCGCGGTGGCGGTGCTGGAACTGGCCGTGTCCCAGATGCAGGATCGGGCCCGGCGCTACGCGGGCAAGCGGCGCTCGCACACCCCCACTACGGAAGACCCGTTCGTCCTGGTGGTGCTCGATGAGGTGGCGTTTCTGACCGCCTACCACCCTGACCGGGACATTCGGAAGCGCTCCGAGAACGCCATTGCCACCCTGACCTCACAGGGGCGTTCGGTCGGTTTCGCTGTCCTGGCCGCTTTGCAGGACCCGCGCAAGGAGGTGATGAACCTTCGGAACCTTTTTCCGGACAAGGTCGCGCTTCGTCTGGACGAGGCGTCCCAGGTCGACATGATCCTTGGCGAGGGTGCCCGGGACCGGGGTGCGAACGCGCACCTGATCGACCCGACGCTTCCCGGGGTGGGCTTCGTGCGGATGGAGACCTCACCGGCCCCGGTACGGGTACGCGCCGCCTACGTCTCCGACACCGACATCACGGCCATGACCGATGTCTACGGCGCGGATTCGTCCTCGGACGGGGAGGCTGCCTGATGCGCGCGGTACTGGGCCAGGTCCAACCGGTAGATCACAATGGCGATTATCAGCATGCACAGCCAAAGGGGGAGGTGCATCGCCAACGTCAGCGTGCGGCTGGTGAAGCTGGGATCGATCACGAACATGGCGACGTGCCATCCGAGACCGACGAGGGCGAAGAGCAAGTACCGCAGTCTGGGTCGCTTGGGTTGCATGCGGTGGGGGACTCCCGCTGTGTGGTTGTGGGGGTGGGCTGATGCCGACTCCTACCGGTAAGTCGACACGGGCTGAGCGGCTGGCGCAACCTCTGGCCCGTGAGGTGGCCGAACAGGTCGCTGCTGACCATGGGGTGTGTATCCGTCCGGTGTCCCTTCGACGTACGAACATCACCACTGGTGCCACCGAGGTGATCGACGTCCCGTGCGGGTCCACGCTGGAATCCCGCTGTCCGGCCTGTGCCAAGCGGAAGAGGTCGCTTCGGCGGACTCAGTGTGAAGAGGGCTGGCACCTGACGGAAGAACCCGTGGTGCAGCCTGACCCGCCCTCCGAGGAACAACGGGGTTGGGTGGAACAGCGCGCCATGGTGACGGCCGAGAGGGATCGCCTCGCCTCCACGGGCGCGGCGTCGGCTGAGGATCTGGCGCGGCTGGACGCGGTGATCGCTGACCTGGATGAGGAGATCACCGCTTCGGGGCTGCGGGGATCGGTGACCCGCTCGGCCGACTCCTCCTCGTCGGGGGCACGTCGGGTGCGCTCGACCAAACGGCGTCAGGACGTCCCGGACCTTCCCAAGCGGCCCATGACCCGCAAGACGGTCGGGCGGGCGTTCACCGACTCTGCCTCGGGCAAGGTGTTCCGGCCTTCCCTGTTCATCACGCTCACACTCGACTCGTACGGGCGGGTGCGTTCGGACGGCACTCCGGTCGACTTCTCGACGTATGACTACCGGCGTGCGGCTCGGGACGCGCTGCACTTCTCCAAGCTGGTCGACCGGTTCGTGCAGAACCTGCGCCGGGTGGCCGGGTTCGACGTGCAGTACTTCGCGGCCGTGGAACCGCAACGGCGTCTGGCTCCGCACCTGCACATGGCCACGCGGGGCACGATTCCGCGTACCGAGCTGCGGCAGATCGCGGCGGCGACGTATCACCAGGTGTGGTGGCCTTCGGCTGATCAGGTCGTGTTCGAGGGCGATCACCTTCCGGTCTGGGACGAGAAGACAGGTGTCTTTGTCGACCCGTCGACAGGCGAAGTCCTGCCCACCTGGGATGAGGCGCTGGACGACCTCGATGACGATCCTGACGCGGAACCTCATCACGTGGTCCGGTTCGGCCGGCAGGTGGACGCCAAGGGCGTGGTCGCGGGCTCGGCGGATGCTGACCGGTGTGTGCGCTACCTGGCGAAGTACCTGACCAAGGACATCGCCGACTGCCATGCCGCCGAGACGGCACGCCAGGAACAGCACGTGGACCGACTCCTGGACGCGCTCCGCTTCGAACCGTGCTCGCCTCGGTGCTCTAACTGGCTTCGCTACGGAATCCAGCCCGAGAACGCCAAAGCGGGGATGCGTCCTGGGTTCTGCCGGTCCAAGGCACACCGTCGCGAACACCTGGGTTACGCGGGTCGTCGTGTCCTGGTCTCTCGGAAGTGGTCCGGCAAGACCCTCGCCGATCACAAGGCCGACCGCCTGACCTGGGTCCTGGACGCCCTCGGAGTCGACCCCACAGGCGAGGACCAGGGCGACGAGGACAACCCCCGGCCTCCGGTGCTGACCTCGGCCAACTCCGGTGACTACGCCTGGGAACTGGCGCAGCCCACTGACCCGGACGTTGCTCCCCGCGAACAACGCCTGCTCCGGGCTGTCGGTGAAGCACTCAAACGCCGTTCCCAACTCGACGCGGCTCGGCAGAACGATCTTTCGGCAACTCCAGAGACGAGGGTGGCATGAGCGCAGCGACGGCCCGTGTGGACGTTCCCGAACAGCGTCGGGCCGACGTCCTGTGGTCGGTCAAGGATGCCGCCGCCTACCTCCGTGTACCGCCGAAAACCCTCTATGAGTGGCGCTACAAGGGCGACGGGCCTCCCTCCCACCGAGTCGGCCGGTACGTCCGCTACGTGCCCGCAGAGGTCTATGCCTGGGTCCGATCCCAGTAACCCCAACCCCCGAGAGGAACACCCCCTATGGCTCGCGCGTGGGTCTACGACCGCACCAAGGACAAGGCGTACGTGGAGGCGGCGAAGAAGGCCAAAGTGACCAAGCGCACACCTCCCGCGCGCTGGATGGTCCGCTATTACGACCCTTCTGGCCGGATCAAGAGCGGCGGCACGTTCAAGAAGAAGCCGGACGCGGAGAAGAAGCAGACCGAGATCGAGAACAGCCTTCATGAAGGCTCCTACCGCAACCCCCACGACGCCAAGGTCACCGTGACCGAGATGGCTGAGAAGTGGCTGAGCACGCGCACCGACATCAAGCGGTCGACCTGGTGGAAGTATCGGGGCCTTCTGGACGCCCACGTGCTGCCTCGCTGGGGAGAGCTTCCGATCTCGGCGGTGTATTCCGAGGACGTCGCCGTGTGGGTGGCCGACCTCCAGAAGCCGCGGGACGAGGGCGGGGCCAACCTGGGTGCCTCACAGACCAGGCACGCCTACGGTGTCCTCTCCATGGTCCTGGAATGGTGTGTGCCGCGTCGCCTGCCCGCCAATCCCGCACGCGGGGTGCCGCTTCCGAAGCCGAGTGAGGCCGAACACGTCTACCTCGATCACCTCCAGGTGGAGGCGTTGGCGGACGCGGCCGGATCTCTACGCACCAAGTACGGGCAGATCGCCGCCGCCGCGAACATCAACCGGCCCCTCATCCTGCTTCTCGCCTACACGGGCCTGCGCTTCAACGAAGCCGCCGCGCTGCGGGTCGGCAGGGTGGATCTGGAGACACGGCGCATCCGGATCGTGACGGCCTTCGCCGAGGTGGAGGGCAAGCTTGTCGAGCAGTCGCCCAAGACGGGCAAGAGTCGGACCGTGCCCGTTCCCAGGTCCCTCGTCGCCGAGCTGCTTCCGCTCGTGCAGGGGCGGCCGGACTCGGCGCTGGTGTTCACCACCAAGCGGGGGAGTGAGGTGCGGCTCCGCAACTGGCGCAACCGGGAGTTCGGCAAAGCGCTCAAGGCCGCTGGGCTCGACGGGATGGGTCTGACTCCGCACAAGCTCCGGCACACGGCCGCGTCACTCGCCATCGCGGCCGGCGCTGATGTGAAGGTGGTGCAAGCGATGCTCGGGCACGCCACTGCCACGATGACCCTTGACCGGTACGGGCACCTGTTCCCCGACCGACTGGACGAGGTGGCCGAAGCGATGGACGCGGCTCGGCTGCGGGTGCTCGCTGCCTGAGAGACAGGGACACGACCTCCGCCGTGTGCAATGAATGTGCACTGCGGCTCTGACGGCTCCATGCCCAGAAAACGAAGAACGGGTGCCCACCTGCGTGGACACCCGTTCCTTTGTCGGGGTGGCGGGATTTGAACCCACGACCTCTTCGTCCCGAACGAAGCGCGCTGCCAAGCTGCGCTACACCCCGAAGCAACGTCCCCAAGTCTAGCGGACTCGGGGAGTGCTTGGGTAATTCGATTCGGGTGGAGGCGGACCCGCTGGTCAGGGGCGGGCGACCAGGTCCATGAGTGAGGCCTCCGGGCGGCAGCAGAACCGCACCGGCGCGTACGGGGACGTGCCCAGGCCGCCGGAGACGTGCAGCCACGCGTCGCCGTACTCGTTGAGGCCCCACGCGCGCCTGCGGTCGATACCGCAGTTGGTGACCAGCGTCCCGTAGAACGGCAGGCACAGCTGGCCGCCGTGCGTGTGCCCGGCGAGCAGAAGCTGGTACCCGTCGGCCTCGAAGCGGTCCAGGTTGGAGGGCTCGGGCGAGTGCAGCACACCCAGCCTGATGTCGGCCAACGGGTCGGCCGGACCGGCGACGTCGTCGTAGCGGTCCAGCTTGATGTGCGAGTCGTGCACCCCGGCCAGGGCCACGTCGAGCCCGTTGGCCTTCAGCGAGCCCTTGTGGTTGTTCAGGTCCAGCCAGCCCGAGGCCGACATCGACGCGCCCAGCTCACGCCAGGGCAGGTCCGGCACCCGGCGCTTGCGGTAGTCCGTCTTGCTGGTCCGCCACAGGTAGCGCGCCGGGTTCTTCAACTGCGGCGAGAACAGGTCGTTGGACCCGTACACGAAGGCGCCCGGACGGTCCAGGAGCGGTCCCAGGGCGTCGATGAACGGCCCCACCGCGTCGGGGTGGGCCAGCGAGTCCCCGGTGTTGATCACCAGGTCGGGCTCGTAGGCCTCCAGTCCTCGGATCCAGTCGATGAGCATCTTCCGCCCGGGCGTCAGGTGCGCGTCGGACAGGTGCAGCACACGCAGTCGGGGGCTGCCCGGGGGCAGCAGCGGCAGCTCGTAGCGGCGCAGCCGGAACCAGTTGCGTTCGATGACCGAGGCGTATCCCAGCCCAGCCACACCGACCGCCCCGGTGATCGCTGCCGCGCGCCCGATCCGGCGCAGGAGTGGTCTGTTGTCGGCGCCCATCCGGCCCTCCTTCGTCGAGTACCGATCGTCTCAGATGCGGGGTGCCCCGCGCGCAAACCGTTGGTGGGCGTGGTCTGGGCGGCCGTAGGATCGGGCCATGTCCGAACTCAAAGCCCGTCTCAAGTCCGACCTCACCACCGCCATGAAGGCGAAGGACAAGGTCCGCACCGCCACTCTGCGCATGGTGCTCACCACCATCGCCACCGAGGAGTCCGCGGGCTCCTCGCAGCGGGCGCTCGGCGACGACGAGGTCACCAAGCTCCTCATCCGCGAGGCCAAGAAGCGTCGCGAGGCCGCCGAGGCCTTCGACAAGGGCGACCGCCCCGAGGCCGCCGCCAACGAGCGGGCCGAGAGCGAGGTCCTGTCGGACTACCTCCCCAAGCCCCTCACCGACGACGAGCTCTCCCAGCTGGTCACGGCCGCGGTCGCCGAGACCGGCGCCTCCGGGATGAAGGAGATGGGCAAGGTCATGAAGATCGTCAACGCCCAGATCGCCGGGCGTGCCGACGGCGCCCGCGTGGCCGCCGAGGTCAAGCGCCAGCTGGCCTAGGGCGAACCGCCCCGGAACGACGAGGGGGCGGCGGTGACCTGGTCACCGCCGCCCCCTCCGTGCTGCTCGGGGTCAGTCGCTCCGGCTGGGCTGGGTCGCCGGGACCACCGGGTGCCAACCGCCGCGGTCCGGGGTGCCCTCCGAGTTGGCACGGCCGCCGCCGCTGCTCAGGAACACGTTGACCGTCGCTCCCTCAGGGAGGCGGGTGCCCGGGTTCGGGTTGACCGCGGCCACCGAACCCTCGCTCTCGGACGAGCGGACCGTCGTTCCGGACACGTTCGCCGAGTAACCGGCGGCCTCCAGGGCGGCGACGGCCTCGGACTCGCCCAGACCGACGACGTTGGGAACGCCGCCGTCGTCGCTGGCCGGGCTGGCGTCCTCGTCGTCATCGTCATTCCGGGGAGCGCGGGGCTCGGAGGTGGAACCGAACTTGCCGGGCGCGGACGCCAGACGCTCGGTGTCCAGGCCCTCGTGGGCGCCTCGCATGGTCTCCTGCCAGATCGGGCCGGGGATGGTCGCCCCGTACACGGTCCCGAAGTACCGGTCGCCGATCCTGACGTTGCGCAGCGGGTACTGCTGGGGACCGCGCGGGTCGCCGACGAACACGCTGCTGGCCATCTGCGGGGTGAACCCGGCGAACCAGGCCGCGGCGGAACCGTCGGTGGTTCCGGTCTTGCCCGCCGCGGGACGGCCGATGCCGAGGCTGGCGGCGGTGCCCCCGTTGAAGGTCTGCGACAGCAGGTAGCTGGTGCCGTCGGCGACGTCCTCGTCGATCACGCGCTCGCACTGCGGCTCGATGTCGATCGTGGCGCCCGCCTGGCGGTCCTCGATCTTGGTGATGGACTGCGGCTCGCAGTACATGCCGCCGGAGGCGAAGGTCGCGTAGGCGTTGGACACCCGCAGCGGGGAGACCTCCTCGCTGCCCAGCGTGAAGCTGCTGTTGGCGAGCGAGTTGTCGTTCTCCGTGAACAGGGTGCCGTCGGCGCGCTTCAGCCCCAGCTTCTCCGCCATCTTCATCGTGTTGCACAGGCCCGCGCGGGCCTGGAGCTGCGCGAAGTAGGTGTTGGAGGAGGCCTTGGTGCCGGACACCATGTTGTGGTTGCCCGCGTTGCTGTCACCGGCGTTGCTCAGCGACCACGACTCCAGCCGCCCGCCGTTGCAGGAGGTCTGGCCGCTCACCGTGGTGGAGCTCGGTGAGTTGAAGGAGGTGCCGAAGGGCAGCCCCTCCTCCAGCGCGGAGGCGAGGGTGATCGCCTTGAACGTCGACCCGGCCTGGAAGCCGCTGCTGCCGCCCCGGTCGGAGTCGGTGGTGAAGTTGATCGAGGTCTCGCCGAGCTTGCTCTCGTCGGGACCGTAGTTGCGGCTCTGCATCATCCCGAGGATGTGGCCGGTGCCCGGTTCGACGACCGCCTGCGCGGCCACCTTGCGGGAGTCGTTCTCGCGCGGCACCCACTTGTCCACGGCCTTTTGGCCCGATTCCTGCGTCTGCGGGTCCAGGGTCGTGTGGATCTCCAGGCCGGCGGTGCGCAGCCAGCGCGCCCGCTCGGTCTCGTTGGGGCCGAACCGCTCGTCCTGCTCGATCTCCTGCACGACGTAGTCGCAGAAGAAGGGCTGGTCGCTGGGGACGCACCCGTTGGGCGGGGTGTCCAGGTCCAGCTCCATCTCCTCGGCCTTGGCCTCCTCGGCCTCCTCCTCGGTGATGGCCTCGGTGGCGACCATGCGGTCCAGGACGACGTTGCGCCGCTCGGTGGTCTGCTCGGGGAAGAAGCGCGGGTTGTACAGGTAGGGATAGCGGACGAGACCGGCGATGGTCGCCGCCTGGTGCAGCTCCAGCTCGCTCGCGGGCACCTGGAAGAAGTGCTGCGCGGCGGACTCGACGCCGTAGGCGCCGTCGCTGAAGTAGGCGATGTTGAGGTAGCCCTCCAGGATCTCGTCCTTGGACATCCTCTGTTCCAGGGCGACGGCGTAGCGCAGCTCCCGGATCTTGCGGGCGATGGTCTCCTCGCGGGCCTCCTCCAGCTCCTCCTGGGAGGTGGCGGCCTCGATCTGCACGTTCTTCACGTACTGCTGGGTGATGGAGGAGGCACCCTCGGTGTTGCCTCCCATTGTCCGGAGGGCGGCACGCAGGGTGCCGGACACGTCCAGACCACCGTGGTCGTAGAAGCGGGAGTCCTCCATGGCGAGGATGGCGTCGACCATCACCGGGGAGACGTCGTCGATGTCGACGAGCTCACGGTTCTGGTCGAAGATCTCCGCGATCACACCGCCCTCGCGGTCGTAGATGGTCGACCGCTGAGGAGGTGGAGGTGTCTCGAGTTGGCTGGGCATGTCCAGGAAGCCGCTGGCGATGTTGCGGGCGGTGATCCCCATGCCGCCGACCGCCGGTAGGGCGAGTGCGGCGACGAGGAGGCCGGCGATCACACCGACGACGACCAGTTGGCTGATTCTTTGAAGCAATGTCCCCTGACCCACCCCATCAGACTAAGTGACCACGAACGCTCAGAAGCGGTGCGATCGGTAACGGACGGTGCGTTTTCACGCCGAATCGCCCATGACTACGCACGAGCCGTATCCCCGGACCATCCTTCCACGGTTAACGCAGACAGTCCCGGGTGTGGTTCAGCCGACACGCACCCCTGCCCCGGTCGGGGAGGGTGGTCGGCCGGTCGCGCAATGGCCCGCTCGGGCCATATCCGTGAGACGGAAAGTGGGTCGAGTGGGTTCTGTTGGCGCGGCGATCCGAACCGTACTTTCGAGATGGGGCGCCGTGACGATGCGTGCACGACGCGCCCCACGCGGTAGCGGGAGGCCACCGTGTTCACCTCCACTCAACCAGAGCACACCAACCACCTTTGACCGCGAGCGCTAGCACACGTCTGGGAAGTGCGCCACATGTGGACCCATCAGTGGACGACAGAGGCCCTGTGCCGTCAGATCGACCCCGACGCCCTTTTCGTCCAGGGCGCCGCGCAGAACCGCGCCAAGCTCTTCTGCCACGGCTGTCCCGTGCGTGTCGAGTGCCTCGCCGACGCGCTGGACCACCGGGTGGAGTTCGGGGTGTGGGGCGGCATGACCGAACGCGAACGCCGCTCCCTGTTGCGCAAGCACCCCGACGTCACCGACTGGGCTCCCCTGCTGGAGGAGGCCCGCCGGGAGGGTGAGGACGACCTCTCCCGTATCGCGCGGACCCTGCGGGACACGCCCGCCTGACACCGGCCCGGATCCGTCCTCAGGAGTCCTCCGGCGCGGCCTCCCCGGAACCCGCCGCACCTCCGGTCGAGGGGGCACCCTCGGTGCCCCCGGCGAGCGCCACGCCGATTCCGCGCAGACCGGCGAGGTCGTGCACGTCCTCGGGCCGCGCGGGAACCTCGACCACCCGCGCCCCCCGGTGGGCCGACAGCATCCGGGCCCGCAGCCGCTCCTCGCGCTCGTGTGCCCGGACCCGCTCCGCGTGAAGGCGCAGGGCCGCCGCCGCGAGCGGGTGGGAGCCCGCCTCCTTCAGCGAAGCGGCGGCCGCCAGCGCCTCGTCCGCGCCCAGTCGCGCCCCCGGCCCGGACGGCAGCGGATGCGTCCGGTTCAGCACCAGGCCCGCCAGTGGCATGGACTCCGCCGCCAACCGGTCCATGAAGTAGGAGGCCTCGCGCATCGCGTCCGTGTCCGGGGTCGCCACCACCACGAAGGCCGTCCCCGGCGTCTGGAGCAGCCGATAGGTCCGCTCGGCGCGTTCCTGGAACCCGCCGAACACCGTGTCGAACGCGGAGACGAAGGAACGCAGGTCGGCCAGGAACTGGGTCCCGACGATCTTGCCCACCACCGAGCCCACCACGTTGAACCCGGCGCCCAGCAGCCGGAAGGCGCCGGTGGCCGGGGTACTCAGGAAGCGGATGAGTCGGCCGTCCAGGAACCGGCCGAGCCGCTTGGGCGCGTCCAGGAAGTCCAGCGCGGACCGGCTGGGCGGGGTGTCCACCACGATCAGGTCCCACTCGCCGGACTGGCGCAGCTGCCCCAGCTTCTCCATCGCCATGTACTCCTGCGTGCCGGAGAAGCTCGTGGAGAGGGTCTGGTAGAAGGGGTTGGCCAGGATCTGGCGGGCCCTCTCGGGGTCGGCGTGCTCCCTGACGACCTCGTCGAAGGTCCGCTTCATGTCGAGCATCATCGCGTGCAGGCTGCCCCGGGCCGATTCGGGGAGCGGTACCGGACGCGGGGTGTTGTCCAGCTCCACGAGCCCCATCGACTGCGCCAGGCGCCGGGCCGGGTCCACGGTGATCACCACGGTGCGCCGTCCGCGTTCGGCGGCGCGCAGCCCCAGCGCGGCGGCGGTGGTGGTCTTGCCGACCCCGCCCGCCCCACAGCACACGACGATCCTCGTGCGGGTGTCGTCCAGCAGGGCGTCCACGTCCAGCGGCGCGCCCTCACGCGGTCCCCGGGCGTTCGGACTCGCTCCTCCCGGACCCGCCCCTCCCGGGCCCGCCCCTCTCCGGTCCTCGGTCACCGCTCCACCCCCTGATCGGTCAGGCTCCGGGCCAGGTCACCCAGCGCGGCGCGGTCCACCCCGCCCTCCACCCGGGGCAGCTCCACCATGGGCAGGCCCAATTCCTCCAACTCGCCGCGGACCCGTTCCTCCAGCAGCTGGCGCAGCGCGTGCGCGCGCACCTCGCCCGCGAGGTCCTCGGCCAGCTCCTTGTGCGCCTCCAGCAGGGCCCGGTCCAGAGGCGCGGCCCTGAGCCCCGAAGCGAGCGCGGCCGAGTCCAGCTCCCCCGTGACGGCGGCGGCGAGGTCGGCGGCGTCCAGCAGCGGCGGCGCGACCATGTTCACCAGGACTGATCCCAGGGGCAGACCCAGCTCGCGCAGCTCAGCGATCCCGTCCCGGGTCTCCTGGGCGGGCATCTCCTCCAGCAGGGTCACGAAGTGCACGCGGGTCCGGGCGGAGCGGATCACCTCCATGACCCGGTCGGCGTGGCCTCGGACGGGACCCACCCGGGCCAGCCCCGCCACCTCCGAGTTGACGTTCAGGAACCGCCCGATCCGCCCCGTGGGCGGCGCGTCCATGATCACGGCGTCGTAGTGGAAGGGGGCACTCGAGGGGGAGCCGGAGGTCCGTCCCCGGCCACCCGTGCGCCGCCGGACCGCCTCGGTGGCCTTGCCGGTGAGCAGGACGTCGCGCAGCCCTGGGGCGATGGTGGTGGCGAAGTCGACGGCACCCAGTTTGGTGAGCGCCTGACCGGCCCTGCGCATCCCGTAGAACAGCTCCAGGTACTCCAGCAGCGCGGCCTCGGCATCCGCCGCCAGCACGTGGACCGAACCCCCGCCGGGCGCGGTCATCATCTCGCGCTCCTCGTAGGGCAGGGCGGGGCTCCCGAGCAGGGAGGCCACCCCCTGGCGGCCCTCCACCTCGACCAGGAGCACGCGTCCGCCCCGGGAGGCCAGGGCCAGCGCCAACGCCGTGGCGGCCGTCGTCTTGCCGGTACCGCCCTTGCCCGTCACGATGTGCAACCGGGCACCGGCGAACGCCGTCCCCGGGTCGTCACCGCGCGGTCCCTGTTCACGATCGCTCACCCCACGGAGTCTATGTGCGGGCTCCGTCGGCCAGTGGACGCAGGTACGGCCGGGTACGCCTGGCCTCCCGAGTGGGTGCGGGTGAGTAAGGTGAGCGGCGTCGAGGGGCGGTCCCAGGGGCCGCCGGTGATCGAGAGGGGTAGACGAATGAGCAAGTGGGAGTACCAGAGCGTGGCGCTGCTGTCGCACGCCACCAAGCAGATCCTGGACAACTGGGGCGAGGACGGCTGGGAGCTGGTCTCCGTCGTGCCGGCGCCGCTGCCCGAGGGCACCGACCCGCGCAACCAGCAGTACGTCGCCTACATGAAGCGGGCCAAGTAGATGGCGACCCCGGAGGAGCGGATCGCCGAACTCGGGCTCACCCTGCCCGAGGTCGTTCCCCCGGTCGCGGCCTACCAGCCGACCGTCCGCAGCGGTGACCACGTCTACGTCTCCGGCCAGCTGCCGTTCGTCGACGGCGCCCTTCCGGCCACCGGCAAGGTCGGTGCCGAGGTCAGCCCGGAGGCCGCCAAGGAACTGGCCGCCGTGTGCGCGCTGAACGCCATCGCGGCGGTGCGGGCCGAGGTCGGCGAGCTGTCCGACGTGGTGCGCGTGGTGCGGGTGGGTGGCTTCGTGGCCAGCGACCCCGGGTTCACCGGGCACCCCGGTGTGATCAACGGGGCCAGCGAGCTGCTCGGCGAGGTCTTCGGCGCGGCCGGGGTGCACGCCCGGGCCGCCGTCGGTGTCGCGTCCCTGCCGTTGGACGCCCCGGTCGAGGTTGACATGATCGTCGAGGTCCGCTGACCGGACCCGAGGACGACCCGGGCCACAGCGCGGCCTTCGTGAACGACGGGAGTGAGTCGATGACCGAGGACGACGGTGTGGCCCGGCCCCGCCCCGCCGCCACCGTGATGCTGCTGCGTCCGGTGGCGGGCTCCGACACCGCACGAGCGGAGCGCCCCATGGAGGTCCTGCTCATGCGCAGGGTGCCGACCATGGGATTCGCCCCGGGTGCCTACGTCTTCCCGGGCGGCCGGGTGGACGGGCGCGACGCCGACGGCGACCTCCCGTGGACCGGTCCGTCCCCCGAGGAGTGGGCCGGGGTCCTGGGCACGGACGTGCCCCGGGCCCGCGCCCTGGTGTGCGCGGCGGTCCGGGAGACCTTCGAGGAGACCGGTGTCCTGCTGGCCAGCGAACCGGAGCGGGCGGGGGAGGAGGCGATCACCCTCGACACCGCCACCGACGACTGGGAGCGGGACCGGCTCGGCCTGATCGACCACACCCACTCCTTCACGGAGGTGCTGCGTCGGCGCGGGCTGGCGCTGCGCTCGGAGTGGCTGCGCGCATGGTCGAGGTGGATCACCCCCGGCAACCAGCCGCGCCGCTTCGACACCTGGTTCTTCACCGCCGAACTCCCTCCCGGGCAGGCGGCACGCGACGTCGGCGGTGAGGCCGACCTCACGCGGTGGACCGACCCGTCCGCGGTCGCCGTGGAATGGGGCGCCGGGAGGATGCCGATGCTGCCGCCGACCGTGATCGCCTGCGCCGAGCTGGCGGAGCGGCGGACCCTCCGGGGTGTGAGGGAGGCCCGGCGGGATATCGTTCCTCTCGAACCGGACGTTCGGGAAATAGGCGGACAGCTCCGTGTCGTGGCGCCGGACGGTAGGGACTTCCCCCTGCCGGGGCCCGGCGCGGGACAGTGAGCGCTGCTTCCTCTTCCGGCGGCGCGCGGCGCCCCGTCGTGGGGCGGCCCGTCGTACGACGGCCCCTCGGGGCCGTTCGGGCGGGTCCGGGTACGGCGATCGAAGCGAGGTGCGATGAGGATCGACGGTTCCGGGACACTGCGCGCCGGTTGCGTGCTCTGCCCCAACCCAGGCCCGATGACGCTGGAGGGCACCAACACCTGGGTCCTGCGTGAACCGGGCGCGCGCGGGGTGATGGTCGTCGATCCGGGCCCCCACGACGAGCGCCACCTGGAGCGGGTGGCGCGGATCGTGCAGGAACAGGGCGCCCAGGTCCAGATGGCCGTGGTGACGCACCGGCACTTCGACCACGCCGAGGGTTCCCGGTACTTCTCCGAACTGACCGGTGCGCCCGTGCACGCGGTGGACCCGCAGGTGCGGGTGGGCGGCGCGGGCCTGGAGGACGGTCAGCTGCTCGACGTGGACGGCCTGGAGGTCCGGGTCATCGCCACGCCGGGGCACACCGACGACTCGGTCTGCCTGCTCGTCGAGGCCGACAGCGCCATCCTGACCGGGGACACCATCCTGGGACACGGCACGACGGTGATCGACGGTGACGACGGCCTGGCCCCCTACATGGACTCGCTGTACCGCCTCCGGGGCCTGGTGGAGGAATACCAGGTGCGGACGCTGTTGCCGGGGCACGGGCCGATCCTGACCTCGCCGACGGCCGCACTGACCTCCTACATCGACCACCGTGAGGCGCGTCTGGCGCAGGTGCGGGACGCGGTGGCGGCCGGAGCGGCGGAGGTCGGGGAGATCATCGACCGCGTCTACCCCGACGTCGTGGAGAGCGTCCGCCCGGCCGCGGCCTCCTCGGTCCGGGCGCAGCTGCGCTACCTGGCGGTCAAGGGCGAGCTCCCCGAGGGATTCGTGGAGTAGGTCCCGCGTCCCCGGGGCGTGCGGGCCAGGAGTCCACGTGCCCCGGAGCCCGCGTGGCCGGGAGCCCGCGTGGCCGGGAGCCCCCGCGGCCGGGAGCCCGCGTCGGCCCGGAGAGCGCCTGAGAGGCCCCTGAAAGCGCTGCGGCCGCCACCCCGGAGGGCGGCGGCCGCACAGCGTCTGTGGTTCTGCTGAGGCGTCTCTAGCGGGCGCGACGGCGCATGCGCTCGACGTCCAGCAGGACCACGGCCTTGGCCTCGATCCGCAGCCAGCCGCGCAGGGCGAACTCGGCGAGGGCCTTGTTGACCGTCTCACGGGAGGCGCCCACCAGCTGGGCCAGCTCCTCCTGGGTGAGGTCGTGGTGCACGTGCAGGCCGTCGTCGCCCTCCTTGCCGAACTTGTCGGCGAGTTCGAGCAGGGCCTTGGCCACGCGGCCGGGCACGTCGGTGAAGACCAGGTCGGCCATCACGTCGTTGGTCCGGCGCAGTCGGGCGGCCAGCGACTTGAGCAGCTGGAGGCCCACCTGCGGGCGGCTGGACAGGAAGGGCCGCAGGTCGTCGTGGCCGAGCCCGGCGAGCACGGAGTCGGTGACGGCCACGGCGCTCGCGGTGCGCGGGCGCGGGTCGAACAGCGACAGCTCTCCGAACATCTCGCTGGGGCCGAGCACGCCCAGCAGGTTCTCGCGACCGTCCACGGCCGTGCGGGTCAGCTTCACCTTCCCGCTGAGGATCACGTACAGGCGGTCGCCCTCGTCACCCTCGTTGAACAGGGTCTGACCGCGACCGAGACGCACCTCGTTCACCGAGGAGCGGAGCGCGGCCGTGTCCTCCTCGTCCAGCGCCTCGAACAGAGGGGCCTTCCGGAGCACCTCGTTGATCTCGTCCACACGTCCTCCTAAAACCTGACCGTCAACAGTGTGACGTATATCGCAACCGGGTGGGAAACCAGTTCGTTACCACGGCTAGTCCGCCGGGAGACAACGTGCCCACAACAGCCGACGTCAGCCCATGCGATCCTAGTCGTTGCCGACTTGGGTCACGGCGTGTCCGCGCCGTACGACCGGACATTGGTTACATAATCTCGGTCACCAGTCGAAACGTCGGCACGCGACCGAATTCCGACACCGGTGTGAGTCGACCCGGACGTGCCCCCACGACCGGACGCCTACCCTGTGACGATGTCCCACACTCCAGAGCCCCGTCACACCGCGTCCGAGGAGGGCGCGGCCGTGCCGGAGAACGCCACGCCCACCGGGGAGAGCCGACTCGCGCTGGTCCGCCGCGCTCGGAAGATGTACCGGGAGCTCTCGGAGCTGTATCCGGACGCCCACGCCGAACTGAACTTCACCACCCCGCTGGAGCTCCTGGTCGCGACGATCCTGTCCGCGCAGTGCACGGACAAGCGGGTCAACCTGGTCACCCCGGCGCTCTTCGCGCGCTACCCCGACGCCGAGGCCTACGCGTCGGCCAGGCGCGAGGAGCTGGAGGAGATGATTCGTTCGACGGGGTTCTTCCGGGCCAAGGCCAACAGCCTGTTGGGGCTGGGCCAGGCCCTGTGCGAACGACACGGCGGCGAGGTCCCTGGAAACCTCGCCGACCTGGTCAAACTACCCGGTGTAGGACGAAAAACCGCAAACGTACTGCTCGGTAACGCCTTCGATGTGCCGGGGATCACCGTGGACACCCACTTCGGCCGACTGGTCCGGCGATTCGGGTGGACCGACGAGGAGGACCCGGTCAGGGTCGAGCACGCCGTCGGCGAACTCTTCCCCTCCAAGGACTGGACGATGCTCTCCCACCGGGTGGTGTGGCACGGCCGCCGCGTGTGCCACGCCCGCAGGCCCGCCTGCGGCGCGTGCGGCGTGGCCCGCTGGTGCCCGTCCTTCGGGGAGGGGCCCACGGACACCGAGACCGCCACCAAACTGCTCCGGATGCGCTCCTTCGCCTGACCGGCCAGGACCCGAAGACGCGGGCATGGGTCCCGGCAGTTTGTACCCTGAATCACGTGAGTGCGCGCACACCGGCTCCCGAGGCGTCCGCACCCGTACAGATGTCGGCGTGACAACCCCCGGAACAGGTTCCCAGCGAATGAACTCGACCCCGCTCTGGCTGTCCGCGCTCGCGGACGACGCCCGGACGATGCCGGTGCCCAAGCCGATGCGCCCGCCGGAGCGGGGTGGCCGCGAGTCCGCCGTGCTCATCCTCTTCGGGGAGACCGACAGGGGACCCGACCTCCTGCTCATCCAGCGCAACGACGGGCTGCGCCGCCACGCGGGCCAGCCAGCCTTCCCCGGCGGGCGGATCGAACCCACCGACGCCTCACCCGAGGCCGCCGCGCTGCGCGAGGCCGAGGAGGAGACCGGTGCCGTCCCCGCGGGGATCGACGTGGTCGGCCGCCTCCCCGAGCTCTACCTGAGCTTCAGCGACTTCCGGGTCGCCCCCATCCTCGGCTGGTGGCGAGAGCCCTCCGAGGTGCGCGCCGCCGACGCCGGGGAGGTCGCCGCGGTGGCCCGCGTCCCCGTCGCCGACCTCGCCGACCCGGCGAACAGGGTCAAGGTCCGCTACGGGGGAGGCCCCATGTGGGGTCCGGGGTTCCGGGTGGACGGCATGCTCGTGTGGGGTTTCACGGGAGCGATCATCGACAGCCTGCTCGTTCTCGGGGGATGGGAACTTCCCTGGCGTGACAGGGGTCTAACAGACGTGTTCGAAGCCACCCCGCAGGGACTCCGCCCGGTCGGGTAACGCTCACTTCTTGGAGGGCATCCGTGCTCGACGCGGTCCTGGTCATCCTGTTGCTGCTCTTCGCGGTGACCGGCTACCGGCAGGGGTTCATCGTCGGCGTCTTCAGCTTCGTCGGCTTCATCGGCGGCGGGATCGTCGCGGCGCTCACCGCGCCCGGGCTCATCCAGGAGTGGGTGGCCGACCCCGGGCGCCAGGCCCTGCTGGCCATCGCCGTGGTGTTCCTCTCCGCGGCCCTGGGCCAGTTCCTCGCCTCCTACCTGGGCACCATGGTGCGCAACAAGGTCACGTGGGACTCGGCGCGCGTCGTGGACGCGCTCGGCGGCGCGGTGGTCAGCGGGATCTCGGTGCTGCTGGTCGCCTGGTTCATCGGCAGCACGGTGGCCAACTCGGCCCTGCCGTACGTGTCCCAGCAGGTCAAGGAGTCACGCATCCTCCAAGCGGTGGACTCGCTGATGCCGGACGCCGCGCATCAGGGCTTCTCGACCTTCCGTCGGGTGGTGGACCAGAGCGCCTTCCCGCAGGTGTTCAGCGGCCTCGGCACGGGCGAACTCGCCGAGGTGGACCCGCCCGACCCCGACGTCCTCACCACGCCGGAGCTCATCGAGTCCAGCCGCAGCGTGGTCAAGGTGCTCGGCACGGCCCCCTCCTGCCAGCGGAGGGTGGAGGGCACCGGCTTCGCCTACGGGCAGGACCGCATCATGACCAACGCCCACGTGGTCGCCGGGGTCACCGAGGACCTGCGCGTGGTCACCCGGGACGGACACCAGCTGGAGGCCACCCTGGTGCTGTTCGACGCCCAGCAGGACCTGGCCGTGCTGCACGTGCCCGGGATGGACCTGGAGCCCCTGGACTTCAACGATGAGGCCGCTCAGGGCGACGACGCCGTCGTGGCGGGCTTCCCGCGCAACAGCGGGTTCACCGCCGTCCCGGCGCGCATCCGCGCCAAGCAGACCGCGCAGGGCTCGGACTTCTACCACGCGCAGCAGGTGAGCCGGGAGATCTACCAGGTCCGTGCGGTGGTGCGCCCCGGCAACTCCGGTGGCCCGCTGCTCGCCCCCGACGGCACCGTGTACGGAGTGGTCTTCGCCGCGGCCACCAACGAGGACGAGACCGGCTACGTGCTGACCGCCGACGAGGTCGCGGCCAACGCCGAGGAGGGGCTGACCGCCCTCGCGGAGGTCTCGTCCCAGACCTGCGACTGACGCGGGTCGGGGCCCGAGCCCCGAGGACGACGAAGGGGCGCCTCCCGGTCCGGGAGGCGCCCCTTCGTGACGTGAAGCCTAGTTCGAGCTCGGGTTCTGGGTCTGGTCCGCGTGGAGCGGCCAGCTCATCCGGACCACCGTGCCCGATTCCTCGGGTTCGATGCTCACCTCGTCCGCGAGGCCGGTGATCACCGCCAGGCCGAGGCCGGGGGAGAAACCGGAGATCCCGCCGGGAGGGGTGTCCTCGCCGTCCAGGAAGAGGCCGTCGAGCAACGGCTCCAGGTGGTGTGTCGTCTCCTCGGTGTCCTTCGCGGGTGCACGGTCGGAGACGACCACCTCGAAGCGTCGTGTCGCGCTCCCGTTGGAGCCCGGCGTCGGGTTCGAGGCGTCGGTACGGGGGTCCGTCACCGGATCGGGTCCGCTGCCGTCGATCAGTTGGAGCTGGATCGGCTGCGTGGGGCAGTGCAGCTTGTGCGCCGCGACCGCCCGTGAGCAGGCCTCACCGACCGCCAGCCTGATCTCGTCGATCGCGGAGGCGGCGATGCCCGCCCGACGCGCGACGGTCGCGGCCATGAGCCGAGCCGTGCGCACGTGGGCCGGGAGCGCGCTGATCGTGAGCGTGATGGTTGCCATCGCTCGCTCTGGGTTACTTCGACGAACGCTTGTCGATGGCTTCCTGCACAGAGCCGTGGATACCGAACACCTTGGTCAGTCCGGTGATCCGGAAGATCTTCAGAATCCGCTCCTGGGTGCAGACCAGGTCCAGGGTCCCGTCGTGAGCACGGACCCGCTTCAACCCGCCCACAAGCACACCGAGGCCCGTCGAGTCCAGGAACTCCACCTTCTCCATGTTGACCACGAGGTGGAAGTTGCCCTTGTTGACCAGGTCGATCAGCAGCTCGCGGAGCCGGGGCGCGGTATAGACATCGATCTCACCCTCAACGACGACGATCTCGGTGTCGCCCTCGGTGTAATGATCAAGCTTCAAATCCACAAGTCCTCCAGCGCCGAACCGCGAAATATCGCGAAGTATCTCTGCCGGGCGTTACCCCACCAGCACGCATTCAACCACGGGTGTCGCTAATGTCTGCCCGCCATGCACGCGCAAACGGCGACCCCGCGCCACTCCTACCCCGGATGACACACTGAAACCGACGTCGAGCGGTGCCCCGAACCTCGGAACGAGGTCGGACGACTCGCGAACGTGTCCAGTGAGGAGGGGACTCGATGAGGCGATCGGAGCCCGCGCTCCCCGGCGTGTGGCGTGACGACACCCGGTACCCGCAGGTCACCCACATCGAGCATGTGGCCCGGAACGCGGGAGTGAGTGGGGACTGGCCTGAGTGGACAGCCCCCCATCTGGTCGAACGACTGGCCGAACGGGGGATCACGGGTCCGTGGTCCCACCAGGCAGCCGCCGCCGACCTCGCACGCTCGGGCCGTGATGTGATCATAGCCACGGGCACCGCCTCGGGGAAGTCGCTCGCCTTCCTTATGCCCGCTGTGGACGCCGTTGACTCAGGAGAAACGGTGCTCTACCTCTCTCCCACGAAAGCGCTTTCCCAGGACCAGCTCAGATGGATTACGGACCTGGGACTTTCGGGCATGCGCGCGGCCGTCTACGACGGCGACACCACCCTCGAGGAGCGCTCCTGGGTGCGCGAGCACGGGAACTACGTCCTGACCAACCCGGACATGCTGCACCACGGCATCCTGCCCCGGCACGGGGCGTGGTCGAGGTTCCTGCGGCGGCTCCGCTACGTGGTGATCGACGAGGCCCACCGGTACCGGGGGGTCTTCGGCTCGCACGTGGCCCAGATCCTGCGGCGTCTGCGCAGGCTGTGCGCCCGCTACCGCTCCGAGCCGGTGTTCGTCCTGGCCTCGGCCACCTCGGGCTCACCCGCCGAGAGCGCCACCCGGCTGACCGGCGTCCCGGTCACCGCAGTGAGCGAGGACGGTTCTCCCCGTCCGGGGATGTCCGTCGCGCTGGTCGAGCCGGAGCTCACCGACCTCACCGGCGAGCACGGTGCGCCGATCCGCCGCACCGCGCCCTCCCAGGCCGCCGAGATGCTCGTCGACCTGGTCCGGGACGGGGTCCGGACCCTGGTGTTCGTGCGTTCGCGCCAGGGCGCGGAGGTGGTCGCGATGAACGCCCAGCGGATGCTGACCGAGAACGGTGAGCACGACCTGGCCGGACGGGTGGCCGCCTACCGGGGCGGATACCTGGCGGGCGAGCGGCGCGAACTCGAGGAGGCCCTGAGGTCGGGGGAGCTCCTCGGCCTGGCCAGCACGAACGCCCTGGAACTGGGTGTGGACATCAGCGGTCTGGACGCCGTGCTCATCGCGGGTTGGCCGGGCACGCTGGCGTCGCTGTGGCAGCAGGCGGGCCGGGCCGGGCGGCGTGGGGAGGACGCCCTGGCGGTGTTCATCGCGCGCGACGACCCCCTGGACACGTATCTGGCCCACCACCCGGAGGCCATTTTCGGGCGCTCCGTGGAGGCGACCGTCCTTGACCCGGAAAACCCGCACATCCTCGGTCCGCACCTGTGTGCGGCCGCTCAGGAGCTTCCGATCACGCGTGAGGACCTCGAACTCTTCGGGGAGACCACCGAGGGGCAACTCGCCGAACTCGTGGACCGTGGCCTGCTGAGGAAGCGCCCGAGGGGTTGGTTCTGGACAAGTCACGAACGGGCAAGCGACCTCGCCGATATCCGTGGTGCGGGTGGGCCTCCGGTCCAGATCGTCGACACCGCCAGCGGACAGCTGCTCGGGGAGATCGACGAGGCGGCCGCGCACGGAACCGTCCACGCCGGGGCGGTCTACCTCCACCGGGGCGCGACCTACCTGGTGGACGACCTTGACCTGGACGAGGGAGTGGCCCTGGTGCACGCGGCCGAGCCGCCCTACAGCACCTGGGCCCGGGACACCACGGACATCACGGTGCGGTCGGTGCTCCGTGAGGAGGCCTGGCCGAGCGGGGCGACTGTCTGCTTCGGCGAGGTCGAGGTGGTCCGCCAGGTGGTGGGCTTCCTCAAACGGGACGTGCGCACCGGCTCCGTCCTGGGCGAACAGCCCCTGGACATGCCCGAACGCACCCTCCAGACCCGCGCGGTGTGGTGGACCCTGCCCCGGGAGGGGGAGGACCGGCTGCGCGGGGAGGACGTCGCGCTCCTGGGCGCCGCGCACGCCGCCGAGCACGCGGCGATCGGCCTGCTGCCCCTGCTCGCCACCTGCGACCGCTGGGACATCGGCGGGGTGTCCACCGCCCTGCACGGGGACACCGGGAAGCTGACGGTGTTCGTCTATGACGGCTACGAGGGCGGCGCGGGGTTCGCCGAACGCGGCTTCGCGGCGGCCCGGGAGTGGCTCGGCGCCACCCGGGCGGCCATCGCCGACTGCGAGTGCGAACAGGGCTGCCCCTCATGCATCCAGTCGCCCAAGTGCGGCACCGGAAACGAACCCCTGAGCAAACCCGGGGCCCTGCGCCTCCTCGACGAGGTGCTGGGAACCGCGAGCCGGGACTGAGCGGGAGTTGTCCACAGGCTGGGGACAACGTCTTCCGCCCGGCCCGGGATGACCGCACTCTGGAAGGACCGGGCGGACGCCCTTCCGCCCGGACCACCAGGGAGGTCCCGTGTTCTCTTCGCCGTGCCCGCTCACCCTCGACCGGGGCATGAGTACCGCCGAGTACGCCGTCGGCACGATCGCAGCCGTGGCCATCGCAGGGGTGCTCTACCTGATCGCCACCAGCGAACCCGTCTCCGCCGCTCTCACCAAGGTCTTCGTCGATGCGCTCCAGCCCCGGCACTGACCACGGCTCCGTGACGATGGAGGCCGCCATGCTGCTTCCCACGCTGATGCTCCTGCTGGCGGTCGCCCTCGGCGGGATCGCCGCCGCCGAGGCCCGGTTGTCCTGCGCCGACGCCGCCCGAATCGGCGCCCGCGCTCTGGCCCGTGGGGAACCACCCGAACGGGCCCGGTCCCTGGCCCTGTCCGCCGCGCCGGACCGGGCCCGCGTCGAACTCTCCGACGGCGATGGAACCGCCCGCGTGACCGTCAGCGCCGAGCTCCGGATCGGCCCTCTCCGCGCCCCACCGATCGGCGTGGGTGCTGAGGCGGCGGTCCCGCTGGAGGCACACGGATGAGCCCGGGACTCGCGGTCGGTTTTCCGGTGGCCGCCCCGGAAGTTCCCAGAGGCAAGGAACGGTCGCCCAGCGATCGAGGATCACCCGTGCCGGGACCGGTGGCCCCTTCGCGCCCACGGAGCTCAGGGGCATGGGGCCCTGCGGACTCGGGGTCGGCAAGCGTCTGGTGGATCTCGCTGAGCCTGGTGCTCTGGTTCCTGGTCCACGCCGTACTCCTCACCGCCACGGCGCGCCTGGACCGGGACCGGGCGGCGACCGCGGCGGACCTCGCCGCGCTCGCGGCAGCGGCCCGGGCACACGAGGGCGCCGAGCCGGTCTGCGTGGTGGCCCGACGAACAGCCGAGGCCAACGGGGCGGTGCTCTCCTCCTGCGAACTGGACGGCCTCACCGTTGAGGTGACCGTCTCCCTTACCGCCTCGGCCCTGCCCCACGAGGTCACCGCGCGCTCCCGGGCAGGGCCGGCTCACGATCCAGGGGAGGCCTGATGGCCGTTCGGAGCCGCGCTTCGGGCCTTCGAGTCTGCTGTACGAGGACTTCGCCAGTTCCCGGGATGGACCGGCCCATGCTCCTGTGGGTGCGTGGTGACCTCGGAAGTGGACTGCCGAACTTCGGTCCGGTCCCCAGCGATCTTCGCCCGGCCTTGGGCAGGACCGGCTCACGATCCGGAGAGGTCTGATGGCTGTTCGAAGGTGAGGCGAGCCTTGGCGCCTGCTGCACGAGGTCACCGCGCGCTCCCGGGCCGGACCGGTCCACGCTCCCGGGGAGGCCTGATGGCCCCGGGAGGAGAGCCCTCGGACGGCCGCGTCGGGACACCGGGGGATTCACAACGGGAACGAACCAGGCCCACCTCTGGCTTGGTAGACCTCCCGGAACTCCGGGTTCGGTCGGGGCGTCCGGCGGCGACCCGCTCCGTCGCCGGATCCTGCCTGTTGGCTGCGGGCGGTCCGTACTCCTGCTCCCGGGGGATCCCGTGGTGAGGCGTCGACCCAACCTTCGAGGTGGGACGGGCCCCGGGCCAGTCGGCCCTCCCACCTCCACACCGGTCCTGTGACACAGGACACGTGCGGGTCCCACGAGAAAAGTCGCCTCCCGATCAAACACACACCCCCTCCACAGACATAGACGGGTGAGAGAACGGGAGGAACGCCGATGCGAGAAGGCCGGGCCGGAGACGAACACTCCGACCGACGCGACTTCAACGCCGTGTTCGAAGAGCACTACGACGCGGTTTACCGCTACGCGCGCCGACGTGTGGGGCCCGACCAGGCCGATGACGTCGCCTCGGAGGCCTTCGCGGTGGCGTGGCAACGCAGGGGGCGGGTGCCCCCGGGCCAGGAACTGCCCTGGCTCTACGCCTGTGCACGCCGGATCAGCCTCGCCCACATGCGCACCGCGCAACGCCAGGGGCTGATCGCCGCGTCACTCGGGCGTGAGACCGACGCCAACCACCACGACGACGCCGACCAGTTCATCGACCGTGCCGGAGCGCTGGCCGCCCTGGCCCGGCTGACGGAGGTCGAACGCGAACTCGTGATGCTCGTGACCTGGGAGGGGCTCGACTGCCGCCAGGCCGCCAGGGTGATCGGCTGCGCCCACGTCACCGCTCGCGGGCGTCTGCACCGGGCTCGAAGAAAACTGACCGCGTACATGAAGGAAGACGCCCCCGCACCCGCTCGGGTCCGCGTCCTGAAGGAGGCCCCGTGGACGACCTGACCGCTCTGCGCAACGCGTTCGAGGGGACCGACCCCGCGAAGGACGTCCGCCCCACCCCCGAGGCCCGACAGCGGGCGCGTGTCGAAGCCATCGCGAAACTGGAGGAACACGAGACCATGGCCCGCCCCCTTTGGAAGCGCATCCCCGTCCTGGCCGCCGGTGCTGCCACCGCAGCCCTCGCCGTGGGCGCTGGTGTGGTCATCCTGCCCGGTGACGACCCTGTTGGTATCCCGCTCGCCTACGCCGCGCAGCCCGAACCCATCGAGGTGACCGGAGGTGACCCGGTGGACGGCACCGAGCCGCTGACGGAGCTGGCCGACGTCACCGAGACGCGCGGCGCGGCCCCCGGTGAGGGCGACGTCGCCTTCGTGTCCACCACCGGCGTGCAGCTGCACCTGCTCACCGCCAACGCCGGTGACGAGGACCCCGACGAGACCTACGGGTACCGGTTCGTTCCCTACGACTGGACGGACTGGGAGGACCTGGAGGGCAACACCCGCCAGGACACCGAACCCAAGCCCCCGCTGGAGACCGGTGGCGAGGAGGCCGACCACGAGTGGTTCCTGGACCAGGGCAGCGAGTCCCACGAGGACACCCAGCACCAGAGCCTGGTGTGGCCCGCCGAGCTGCCCACCGACACCGACGGCATGCTGGAGGTGCTCGCCGACTTCGGGGAGGGCCCGGCCGACGAGTCCCTTCCCGCGGTGGCCAACGCCGTGGACAGGCTCTACGAGTCGCGTCCGCTGTCCGGTGCCGAGGAGGCCGCCGTCCAGCGGGTGTTCGCCGAGGTCGCCGACGTGACCTATCTGGGCACCGCCACCGACACCCTGAACCGTGAGGGTGAGCTGTTCTCCTTCACCGTGGAGGACGACGGCCGGGTGACCGAGGCCCGGTACATGTACGACGCCCAGGACGGCGCGCTGCTCTACCGCGACACCACCCTGCTGGAGGAGGGCCCCGGCTACGGGGACGCCGCCGACTTCGGGCTGGAGTACCCGCTCCTCACCGAGCAGATCGGGTTCGTGTGGTCGGGCTGGGTCGGCGAGATCGGCCAGCGCCCCTGACGTGAGGCGGGTCGCGGCGGACACGGCTCCGCCGCGACCCGCTTCTCAGTGCGCGAGTGCGGCCAGCAGCAGCTCGGCGGCCATGGGCACGATGCCGATCAGCACGAAGGCGGGCAGGAAGCACAGGCCCAGCGGGGCGACGACCAGGACCCCCAGTCTCTCGACGCGCCCGGTGGCGGCGGCTCGGGACCGCCGTCGCAGGTCCCGCACGTGTCGGTCGAGCAGGTCGGCCACGGGAGCACCGGTCTCCGCGGCCCGGGCCAGGTCCTGGCCGACCGCGACCAGGGGTTCGGGCAGAGCGGAGCGCCGCCAGGCCAGGGCTGGCTCGGCGCCCAGCCGCAGCTGGTCCCGCACCACCGACAGCTCCGCGCCCAGGTCGCCGCGTGCCGCTCCGGACACCGCGCCCAGACAGGCGGGGAGCGTCGCCCCGGCCCGGACCCCCGACGCGATCAGGCCGATGAGGACCGGGAGTTCGTCAGTGACCGGCAATCTGCGGGCGAACTCCCCTCTCCTGTGGGTCCGCCACCACAGGTGGGCGCCCACAGCCAGCGCGGCCAGCACGCCCACCCAGCCGAGGAGGGCCGTCAGAAGCGTCGCGGCACCGGCCAGGGCGGCGACGCGCGGCCACGGTCCGCTCCGCCACCTGACGGAACTCCGCTCGCCGGACCGCTGTGGGCGTTCCCGGGTGCCGAGCACCCGCCGGAGCACGTGCGGCCGGTCCGAACCGCACAGGACCCACACCGCCCCCGCCGCGCACAGCACCACCGCCACTTCGAAGAACATCGCTCCTCCTCCCGTGTCCGGCGGACACGATCATTCCTCGCACTCATCGCACTCATCGCACTTGTCGTGCCTGTCGTGCCTGTCGTGCCCGCCACAACCGGCGCACCCGTCGCACCCGCCACACCCGTCGCACCTGCCGCGCCCGTCGCACTTGTTGCACTTGTCGTGCCGACCACACCCACCACATCCGGCGCACCCGTCGTACCTGCCGTACCTGCCGTACCTGCCGCGCCCGTCACACTTGTCGTGCCTGTCGTGCCCACCACACCCGGCGCACCCGGCGCACCCGCCAAACCCGCCGCACCACCCCTCCCGTTCTCCGGCCCTCCAGCCCCCTGCGGACTCTCCTCCTCCGGTCCCTCCGACAGGCACGGACGTCCAATCGGCGGAGCGGCCCCTCACGGCTCCGGCCCCGCCCCCGGGAACGGCGCGCATCAGACGGTCGCCCGTCGGTGTTCGGGTCCAGGGACGGAGCGAACCTCGGGCTCGTCGGGGGTTGGCCCACTTCGCCGTGGGTCACCTCACCGCTCCTCGGACCATGCGCAGGGTCCACCAGGCGCCCACCAGATCGAGCAGCACACCGACGCCCAGGCACAGCAGTCCCACGGGCGTGGTGAACAGGAACACCAGCGGTGAACCACCCAGCCCCGCCGACATCGCCATCCCGACCAGTGGCAGCCCCGACAGCACCAGGGCGGTGGTGCGCGGACCGGCGGTCCGCGCCCACACCTCGGCCCGCTGCTCCTCGCGTTCGGTCAGACTCTCCGCCAGCTCGTCCACCACCCCGGCCAACCCGGCGCCGGTCTCCGACGCCACCTCCCAGCAGGCCGCCAGGTAGGCGAGCGCCCACAGGTCCGCGTCCTGCTCGGCCGCTCTGCGGAGGGAGGCCACGTCCGACACCGCGCCGACCAGTGGTCCGGTCTCCAGCACCGCGACCCGCAGAGCCGTCTCCGGGGGCTGCCCGGAGCGGAGCTCGGCCGCCATCACCCGGCAGAGCTGGACCACCGCCCACCGCCGCTCGGCTGCCTCGTTCCGGCGGTTGAGCAGGGCGCGGAGCGGTGCCAGGGAGGGTCGGGGGAGTGGACCGCGCGGGCGCCGTGGCACGAGGTCCGCCAACCGGTACCAGCCGGTGCGGGGCACCGACCAGGCCAGGGCGGCCGCCAGAGCGAACACCACCAGGAGGGTCACCGCCGCCACCCCCGGCCCAGGCGGGCGGCCACCTCCTCGGCTCCGAGGTGCTCGTGTCTGCGCCCGTCCGCGGTGAAGGCCACCGCCGGTTCGGCCCGCACCAGCCCGGAGGGCTCCCGCCGCAGGACCCTCACCTCGGAGAGGCGGCGCCCACAGTGGTCCCTCACCAGGTGGACCACCAGGACCCCGGTGGCGGCGAGCTGGCTGTGCACCGCGCCCCGGCTGAGCCCGGCGGCGCACCCCATCGCCTCCACCCGGGCGGGCACCTCCTCGGCCCCGTTGGCGTGGAGGGTGCCCGCGCCGCCTCGGTGGCCGGTGTTGAGGGCTCCGAGCAGCGAAACGATCTCCGGACCGCGCGCCTCACCGACCACCAGCCGGTCCGGGCGCATCCGCAGCCCCTGCCGGACCAGGGTCTCCAGGGAGACCTCCCCGCTGCCCTCGATGTTGGCTGGCCGGGTCTGGAGGCGCACCACGTGCGGGTGCTCGGGGCGCAGTTCGGGGGAGTCCTCGGCGAGCACGATCCGCTCCTCCGGGTCCACCAGTGACAGCAGGGAGGAGAGCAGCGTGGTCTTCCCCGTCCCTGTGCCGCCGCTGACCAGGAAGGGCTCACGGTGGGAGACGAGGGCGCGCAGCAGGTCCGCGCCGGAGGGGGTGAGGGTGCCGCTGGCGGTCAGCTCCCGGAGGCCGAACACCCTCCGGGGCGGTATCCGCAGGGAGAGGCAGGCTCCCTCGGGGGCGATCGGCGGCAGCACCGCGTGCAGCCGGGCCCCGTTGGGCAGGCGGGCGTCCACGTAGGGCGCGGCCGCGTCCAGGCGGCGGCCCGCCTGGAAGGCGAGCCGCTGGGCGAGCCTGCGCACCTCGTCCTCGGACGCGAAGCGCACGTCCCTGACCCGGCGCAGACCCTCCCCGGAGTCGACCCAGACCTGGTCCGGGCCGTTGACCAGGACGTCGGTGACGTCCGAGGTGAGCAGCTCCTCCAGGGGCCCGGCGCCGGACAGGTCGGCGGCCAGCCGACGGGTCATCGCGAGCAGCTCGCGGTCGCCCAGGGCACCGCCCTCGGAGCGGATCGCGGCGGCGACGTTGGCGGGGGTGACCGGCGCGCCGGAGGCCACGAACCGGTCGCGGACCCGGTCCAGCACACTGTTCACTTGTGGTGTGCCCGGGGTGTCGGACGGAGTCGGCGCGCGGTTGGTGAGTCGGTCCCAGACGGCGTTCACCGCGCCTCCCGTTCGGTGACGAGGGAGCCCACGACCTGGTCCGCGTAGCGTGCCAGCGGGGACCGGGGGTGCCTGGCGGGGACCTCACCCACGCGGAGCACTCGGGACAGGCCCGGTTCCGGTGGCAGGTCGGCGCCGAGCTCCACACCGAGGGTCGTGGTGACCACCCCGGTGGACAGGCCGCCCCTGGTGCCGCGCACCACCGCCCGCACCCGTGTCGTCTCCTGCCGCAGGCGGTGGGTCATGCGCGCGGCGGACACCACCGAGTGCACGTCGGCGGGGACCACCACGAGCACGAGGGTGGAGTGGTTGAGGAAGACGGTGGTGCCCGGGTCGAAGCAGCGGGGCAGGTCCGTCACCACGAGGTCGGTGCCCCTGCGCGCGGAGTCCAGGGCGGCCCGCGCGGCCCCGACCGGCAGCGGGTGACCCTGTTCGGCGCCGTTGCCCCGGGCCCAGGTGAGCACGTCCACCCGGCCGACCCTGGGCAGGCCGTCGCGCAGTGTGCGCCAGGGAACCCGGCCGCGTTGTCGGAGCAGGTCCGCCCATCCGGTCTGGGCCGCCGGGTCGGCGTGGTCGCAGCCCAGGTAGATGTCGGGCCCGCAGCCCAGGGGGTCGGCGTCGAGCAGGGCCGTGGCCAGGCCCGCCCGCTCACCGGCGAGGGACAGGGCGACCGACAGCAGGCTGGCTCCGGCTCCGCCCCGGCCGCCGACGACAGACACCACGGGAGCGGGGGAGCGGTCGGAGACGGAGGAGAAGAGGTCGACGAGGGCCGACTCGTCCCTGGGCAGCAGATAGACGCCGTCGCCGCGGGTGTCCCCGGTGCCGTGGGCGACCACCGCGACGCGGGGGTGGGGTGGGGGCCCGGCCGCGCGCAGGGCGTGGTCCAGGTCGCGGCCGACCACGACGAGCGGGGAGCGGCCCCAGGCGCGCAGGGCCTGGTCGGGGTCGGGGGCGACGGTGACCTCGGTGGCGGCCGCGGCCGTCAGCCGGAGGAGGTCGTCGAGGAGGGCGGGGTCTGCGGTGGCGATCAGGGTGCGCTGCGGGACGTCCATCGGACCTTCCGGGAAGGGCGGGAACCTGCCCTTTCGACCTTCGCCGAACCGGGGGCGCGGCGGAAGCCACCGTTTCGGATCTGTGGATAACCCGGTGCGGTGTCGCGGAACGGTCGGGGTCCGACTGAGGAGGAGGCGGCGGAGGCCGGATCCTGCCCCACCCGGCGGGCGGGACACACGTACGGGGGCTGTCGTGTGTCCCGGCCCGTCAGGTGAGACGGAGCGGAGGACGTCGAGCGGCCCCCACAGGGGGAACTGGGGGCCACTCGGTTCCGGCCTCGGGGGGACAGGCCGGAGTCCGCTCTCCGGGGAAGGGTCCGTCGGGAGCGCTGGCGTGAACACGCGGGACCCCGTGTGAGGTGTCCGGGTTCGTGCTTCTCGCGAGGAACGACGGCGACACAGTTCCGCAGGCGCAATGTCCGTATTGGCGGCTTGTGTCCATAAAGACAGTAAGCCCGGATTTTCGGCCCGTCGCAGTCGACCCTTCGCGCAACTCCGGAACAGACGCTATCACGGGACACTGTCTATGAGTTCGGGAATCCAACAGAAAAACTCCGCCCCACCACCTTTTCGAAGAAGGGTCCTCGGCCTGCAAACAAAGGAGAGGGTGGCTCTGGTCCGAGGTGAGGTACGGGTCGAGAAGCCGCGTTCCGTCGGCCATCACAGGGCCTGCCCAGGTTTGACGGAGCCACGTTTTACCAGGTGGGGCCACTTGTGGTGATGTCCGCTAACTCGCTCCGGCACATCAGAAACGGCACCCCGGACGGTCATCTGGAGTGCCGTTCGCATGCACGTGCATGTGCGTGAGCAATCAGGAAACATTCGCGCACGGTCAGCGTGATCGAAACGAGACGCGTTCGCGTTACTACTTGTTGGTAAATCAACGAAGTGGGTGAACTGCCGAATATCCGAGGGCGCCCCGAAGTGCGGTATGAACGAACACTGTTCGGTCTCCGCCTCGGGATCACCCGCGCTTGAGTGCCTCACACGTGGCGAGGGAGTCCTGTGCGCCGGCCCGTACCGCGTGGCAGCAGTACGCGACCCACGCGGCCACGCCCTCGGCGGTGCCGGCCATGTACCCGCGCAGCGCCGGGGCGTACTCGTCCCTCAGCGTCTGGTGGCCCAGCTCGGACGTGACCAGGGACTTGGGGTCCAGGCCCCGCTCCACCAGGGTCAGCCGCTCGGCGGCGCGCGCCACCAGCCCGTCCCCCCAGCCGAACGGCCGGATCGCCATCAGCTCACCGTGCACCAGCGCCGACGTCACCAGGGCCGGAACGCTCGTGCGCGCGCCCAGCAGCGCGTACAGGCCCTCAAGGCGAGCCGATGCCTCCGCCGCGCTCGGCGCCGGACCCAGGTCGAGCGGGTCCTCGACCCGCTCACCCTCCAAGCGGGGTCGGCCCAGGGCGTCCTCGGACACCGCGTCCGCCGCGGCCAGCGTGTGCAGTCGCGCCAGCGCCTGCCGAGGGGCCTGGGGCCAGGTGTCCACCATCGTGCCCAGCTCACCCCCGATACGGAGCGCGCCCTTGATCCGGGTGTCGTACACGTGGCCCTCGCGGATCTCGTCCATCGAGACCTCGGCGCCCTCCAAAGCGGCCGACGCGCACGCGCCCCGCAGTGAGGACTCCATGGACACGTCGCTGCTCCGACGGCGCAGGATGCGGTGTCCCAGCAGCCTGTCGACCAGGGTCCGCGTCTCGTTCACCGCGTCGCTCACCCCGGGGAGGCCGGCGATCCGGGACAGTGGGTCGGACAGGGATGCAGAAGTCGATTCGCTCACGGAAGCCAACACTACGCGTCGGTAACACCGTGCGCTCCACGGCCCGCACCGGTCCCACAGGGACCGCTCGTCGCGGACCGGTGACCGTTCGCCGACCGTTCGTCGCGCGCCCGCGCCGCGCCGCCGCTGGACGCGGACCCGGCTGTTCCCCCGGTATGGACCACATGATTAGTCTGGACCCAAAGCCAACGTAAGGAGAATCACAGTGGCCGACAGCACTCCCCCGAGCCAGGAGACACTGTCCAACCTTCTCCACGAGACCAGGAGTTTCCCGCCGCCGGCGGACCTCGCCGCGAACGCCAACGTCAAGGCGGACGCCTACGACGTGGCCGACGGTGACCGCCTGGGCTTCTGGGAGGAGCAGGCCCGGAGGCTCCAGTGGGAGCGGACCTGGGACACCGTCCTGGACTGGAAGCCGCCCTACGCAGAGTGGTTCGTCGGCGGGCAGATCAACGCCTCCGTCAACTGTCTGGACCGGCACGTGGAGGCCGGGATCGGTGACCGCGTCGCCCTCCAGTGGGAGGGGGAGCCCGGCGACACCCGCGCCATCACCTACGCGGAGCTCAAGGACCAGGTGTGCCAGGCGGCCAACGCCCTCACCTCGCTCGGCGTGACCAAGGGCGACCGCGTCGCCATCTACATGCCGATGATCCCCGAGACCGTCGTGGCCATGCTCGCCTGCGCCCGCATCGGCGCCGTGCACATGGTCGTCTTCGGCGGCTTCTCCGTCGACGCCCTCGGCCAGCGCCTCGACGACAGCCAGGCCAAGCTCGTCATCACGGCGGACGGCGGCTACCGGCGCGGCAAGCCCAGCGCCCTCAAGCCCGCCGTCGACGGCGCCGTCGCTGACCGCCCCGCCGTCGAGAACGTCCTCGTCGTGCGCCGCACCGGCCAGGACGTCGAGTGGAACGAGCGCGACGTGTGGTGGCACGACGCCGTCGAGACCGCCAGCACCGAGCACACCCCCGAGGCGCACGACGCCGAGCACCCGCTGTACATCATGTACACCAGCGGCACCACGGCGAAGCCCAAGGGCATCCTGCACACCACCGGCGGCTACCTCACGCAGGCCTCCTACACCCACTGGGCGGTCTTCGACCTCAAGCCGGAGACCGACGTCTACTGGTGCGCCGCCGACATCGGCTGGGTGACCGGCCACTCCTACATCGTCTACGGTCCGCTCTCCAACGCGGCCACCGTCGTCATGTACGAGGGCACCCCGGACACCCCGCACAAGGGCCGCTTCTGGGAGATCATCGAGAAGTACAAGGTCACCATCGCCTACATGGCGCCCACGGCGATCCGCACCTTCATGAAGTGGGGCGACGAGATCCCCGCCGAGTACGACCTGTCCAGCCTGCGGGTCATCGGCTCGGTCGGCGAGCCCATCAACCCCGAGGCCTACATGTGGTACCGGGAGAACATCGGCGGCGGCAACACCCCGGTCGTCGACACCTGGTGGCAGACCGAGACGGGCGCGATCATGGTCAGCCCGCTGCCCGGCGTCACCTCCGGCAAGCCCGGAGCGGCCATGCGCGCCATCCCGGGCGTCGTCGCGGACGTCGTGGACGACCAGGGCGCATCCGTCCCGGACGGCGAGGGCGGCTTCATCGTCATCCGCGAGCCGTGGCCCTCCATGCTGCGCGGTATCTGGGGCGACGACCAGCGCTACAAGGACACCTACTGGTCGCGCTTCGAGGGCCTCTACTTCCCGGGCGACGGGGCCAAGAAGGACGAGGACGGCGACATGTGGCTGCTCGGCCGCGTGGACGACGTCATGCTCGTCTCCGGCCACAACATCTCGACCACCGAGGTGGAGTCGGCCCTGGTAGCCCACCCGAAGGTCGCCGAGGCGGCCGTCGTGGGCGCCGTCGACAAGGTGACCGGCCAGGCCATTGTCGGCTTCGTCATCCTGCGGGGCGGTGCCGAGGAGGTCCCGGCGGACCTGGTGCAGGAACTGCGCAACCACGTCGGCAACTCGCTCGGCCCCATCGCCAAGCCGGCCCGGCTCCTCGCGGTTCCCGAGCTGCCCAAGACCCGTTCCGGCAAGATCATGCGCCGACTGCTGCGCGACATCGCCGAGGAGCGCGAGATCGGTGACACCTCGACCCTCACCGACTCGTCGATCATGGACGTGATCGCCAAGCAGCTGCCCTCCGCCAAGAAGGGCGACTGAACGGTCTGACCGCCCGACGGCGCGCGCACTCGCCGCGCCGCCGTCCGGCCCGGACACCACGGCGCCCCGTCCCTTCCGAAGGGACGGGGCGCCGTTCCCGCTCACCCACGTGACGAAACCGAAGCCCCGGGTTTTGCGTGCCGTGAGAGACACGGGTGGGAGGGCATGTGCGAGGATGCGGAGGATCATCCGCGTGTACGGACCGAGAGAAGGGAACCCCCACGATGGTGGACAAGCCGGGTACCGGTCGACCTGGCACTGCCAGCGACTCCGACCGTTCCATCGGTGAGCTGGTCTCCGACGCCACCGACAACCTCTCCCGCATCGTGCGGCTGGAGCTCAGGCTCGCCAAGCTCGAGGCCAAGGCCGACGCGACGAGGATCGGTAAGAGCGTCGGCGAGTTCGGGGCCGCGGCCTTCGTCCTCCACCTCGTCCTGATCCTGTTCTCGGTCACCGCGGGACTCTTCCTCGCCGAGGTCGCCGGGTGGGCCTTCTGGCTCTCCTTCCTGACCGTCACCGGCTTCTACCTCCTGATCGCCGCCGTCCTCATCCTGGTCGCCGTGATCAACCTGCGCCGCCGCCAGGGCCTGGCCCGCACGGCGCTCACCACCTCCCGGCTCATGGGCATCCTGCGCGGCGAGATCCGCCCGCCCGGGAACGGGTCGGTCGAGGCCGCCTCGGACAGCGAGGCGCCCGAACCCGCCGGCCGTTAGTCTCCGGTGCTGGACGACTCGGCCGCCTATGTCGACGGCCCCTGGACCCACCGGACGGTCAGTGCCGCCGGTGCCCGGTTCCACGTGGCCGAGCTCGGTGAGGGTCCCCTCGTCCTCCTCCTGCACGGGTTCCCCCAGTTCTGGTGGGCCTGGCGCACCCAGCTGACCGGCCTGGCCGAGGCCGGGTACCGGGCCGTCGCGGTCGACCTGCGCGGTTACGGAGCCAGCGACAAGACACCGCGCGGCTACGACCTCGTGGGGCTGGCCCAGGACATGGCGAGCCTGGTGCGCGCGCTCGGAGCGGCGGACGCCGCCGTGGTCGGCCACGGGGTCGGCGGACTGGTGGGCTGGACCATGACCGCCCACCACCCCGGTGCGGTCCGTGCCCTGGCGGCGGTGTCCGCGCCCCACCCCCGCCGCGCCGCACGTGTCCTGTTCTCCGGAGGGCCTGGCACCCCGCACATGCTCCGCGCCCAGGTGCCGGTCCTGCCCGAGCACCGCCTCCTCGCCGACGGCTGCGTCCGGGTGGGCGAACTCCTGGACTCCTGGTCCGCCCCCGGCTGGCCGGACCGGGAGACGGAGGAGCGCTACCGCCTCGCGTTCGCCATCCCGAAGGTCTCGCACTGCTCGCTGGAGTACCACCGTTGGATCTTCCGGTCGCGGTTTCGCGCGGACGGGTTCAGGTACGCCAGGAGCATGCGCCGCCCGGTGCGGGTTCCCGTCCTCCAGCTGCACGGTGCCCTGGATCCGGTGTGCCCGCCCGGGACGGCCCGCTCCTCCGAGCGGTTCGTCCGTGGCCCCTTCCGGTGGGTGGAGGTGGCCGGCGCCGGACACTTCCCGCACGAGGAGCGCCCGCGCGAAGTGGAACGCGCTCTCGTAGGGTGGTTGCGGGAAGTCGACGGTGGGATCGGCGTCGCCGGGGAACGGGGCGTCGACGGCGAACGGCGGTGAGGAACGTATGACCAGGGGATCCCGACCCGGGGCGGACGGCGTCCGCGATCGCAACGAGTCCGGGCAGGCGCAGAACCAGCGCCCGCGTGACCGCTACGGCCGTCCGATGCCGCACGGCAGCGCCGGTGAGGTCGACCGGGTGCCCGACGACGCGGAGTTCACCGTGGAGGAGGGTGTCGCGGAGGCGCAGCTCCTGCTGGACGGCGGCTTCGCGTTCACTGCCCACGAGGTGCTCGAAGCGGTCTGGAAGTCCGCGCCGGAACCGGAGCGGGAGCTGTGGCGGGGCCTCGCGCAGACGGCCGTCGGCGTCACCCACGCCCAGCGCGGCAACAGGGTGGGTGCCGCCCGGCTGCTCAGGCGCGGCGCGGACCGCGTGGAGGCCTTCGGGCCGGAGGCGCCCCACGGTGTCGACGTGGACGGAGTGGCCGCGTTCGCACGAGGGCTGGCCGACGATCTCGACTCCGGCAGGGCGACCTCGGGGGACGGGATCGACTCCGCGGGGATGCGGTTGCTCCGCGCGTAGTTCCGCTCGGACCGAAACCCCTTTCTCCGCCCTTCTCAGAGAGGAGTCCACCGCCTCGCGCGGGCGTTCCGTGCGTGACACCGCACGCGAACGCGGGCCTGATGTTGTGCGCGGGGCTGATGGGTGGGATGAGGCCAAAGGGACAACTTCCCTGTTCCTGGCTTTATGTGTACTTTAACGTTAACATCGAGTTAACGTGTTATGCGAGGCTATGCAAGCCCAATAATGTCACTAAAGGCATTTATCCGATTCCCAGGATCACCGTGAGATCACATCTTTAATCTCTCTTGGGCAAATGCCGAACCGGCTCTCTGCTTTATTCCCTTCCGTGCGTAGAATCCCCGGATCACCGTCCGCGCGTGCGTGACTGCGGGCGGCGTTCACCACACAGGAAGGTGGCACCGCTTCGACCCCGGCAAGCGTGCCGTCGAGCCAGTTCAGGAGCCTTACGGACGGCGGTACGTCCACGGCGGTGCGCGGCACCGGAGCCCACGAGGCCCGACGTCCCGCGCGCCTTCGAACAGGGGCCGAAAAGGACGTGCCCGTCTCAAGGAGGACGGATTGTCTGGGCTCAACCTCGCCACAGGAAGTGGCATGGCACTGGCACTGGAGGGTCGGGACCTCACACTCGTCATCCTCGTCATGGTGGTCGCGCTTTTGGCGCTCGCCGTCGCGGGGATGCTGGTTCGTGAGGTACTCGCCGCCGGCCAGGGCACCGAGCGAATGCGCAACATCGCGGTCGCGGTACAGGAAGGAGCCGCGGCCTATCTGAAACGGCAGTTCCGCACCCTCGCGGTGTTCGTCGTCGCCATTCCCCTTCTCCTGCTGCTGCTCCCGGCCGACACATGGGCCATCGCGGTCGGCCGGTCGGTCTTCTTCGCCCTCGGCGCGCTGCTCTCGGCCGCCACCGGGTTCATCGGCATGTGGCTCGCGGTACGCGGCAACGTCCGGGTGGCGGCCGCCGCCCGGGGAGGAACGGAGAGCGACAACCACACCGCCATGCGGATCGCCTTCCGCACCGGCGGCGTCGCGGGCATGATCACCGTGGGCCTCGGCCTGTTCGGTGCCGCGCTCGTCGTCCTCCTCTACCGGGGAGACGCCCCCATCGTCCTGGAGGGCTTCGGCTTCGGCGCCGCCCTCCTCGCGATGTTCATGCGTGTCGGCGGCGGCATCTTCACCAAGGCCGCCGACGTCGGTGCCGACCTCGTCGGCAAGGTCGAACAGGGCATCCCCGAGGACGACCCGCGCAACGCGGCCACCATCGCGGACAACGTCGGCGACAACGTCGGCGACTGTGCGGGCATGGCGGCCGACCTCTTCGAGTCCTACGCCGTGGTGCTGGTCGCCTCGCTCATCCTCGGCCGTGTCGCCTTCGGCACCGAGGGTCTGGTCTTCCCGCTGCTGGTCCCGATGATCGGTGTCCTCACCGCCATCATCGGCATCTTCATCGTGGCGCCCAGGACCCGGGACCGGAGCGCGATGACCGCGATCAACCGGGGCTTCTTCATCTCCGCCGCGATCTCCGCCGTCCTTGTCACGGCCACCGCCTTCTGGTACCTGCCCAGCAGCTTCGAGCAGATGTCCGGGGTCAGCGACACCGTCCTGCAGGAGATCTCCGACGCCGGGACCAACCCCGACCCCAGGTTCATCGCGGTCGCGGCCGTCCTCATCGGCCTCGTGCTCGCCGCCGCCATCCAGCTGCTCACCGGCTACTTCACCGAGACCGACAAGCGTCCGGTCAGGGACATCGGGGAGAGCTCGCAGACCGGTGCGGCCACCGTCATCCTGTCCGGCATCTCCGTCGGCCTGGAGTCGGCCGTCTACTCGGCACTGCTCATCGCCGGCGCCGTGTACGCCGCCTTCCTGCTGGGCGGCGGGTCCATCACCCTGAGCCTGTTCGCCGTCGCCCTCGCGGGCACGGGACTGCTCACCACGGTCGGCATCATCGTCGCGATGGACACCTTCGGCCCGGTCTCCGACAACGCCCAGGGCATCGCCGAGATGTCCGGGGACGTCGAGGGCAAGGGCGCCGAGATCCTCACCGGCCTCGACGCGGTCGGCAACACCACCAAGGCCATCACCAAGGGCATCGCGATCGCCACAGCGGTCCTGGCCGCCACCGCCCTCTTCGGTGCCTTCCGCACCTCGGTCCAGGAACGCCTCGGGGACACGGAGGTCTTCTCCCTCTCCCTGGACCAGCCCGACGTGCTCGTCGGGGTCATCATCGGCGCCAGCGTCGTGTTCTTCTTCTCCGGTCTGGCGATCATGGCCGTCGGCCGCGCCGCCCAGCGTGTGGTCCTTGAGGTGCGCAACCAGTTCCGCACCCGCCCGGGGATCATGGACGGCACGGAGAAGCCCGAGTACGCGCGGGTGGTCGACATCTGTACGAAGGACTCGCTGCGGGAGCTGGTCACCCCCGGCCTCCTCGCGGTCCTGGCACCCATCGCGGTCGGCTTCGCCTTCGGGTACGCCCCGCTCGGCGCCTTCCTGGGCGGCGCGATCGCCGCGGGCGTGCTGATGGCGGTGTTCCTGTCCAACTCGGGCGGCGCCTGGGACAACGCCAAGAAGCTCGTGGAGGACGGCCACCACGGTGGCAAGGGTTCCGCCGCCCACGAGGCGACCGTCATCGGCGACACGGTCGGCGACCCCTTCAAGGACACCGCCGGACCGGCCATCAACCCGCTGCTCAAGGTGATGAACCTCGTCGCCCTGATCGTCGCGCCCAGCGTGGTGATCTACGCGGACAACGTCGCCCTGCGGGTCGCGGTCACCGTGGTCGCGGTCGGCGTGCTGGTCGGTGCCGTCCTGTGGTCGAAGAACCGGGGGTCGGGCACCGAGACCGACCTCGCCGAGACCGGCGGGGCCTCCGCTCCCAAGGGCGCCCCGGAGGCCGGAGACGGATCCGTCTCCGGTGGCGGGGACCAGGGCGCGGACGCCGTGAGCGGTGACGTCGCCGACCCGGCCAACGAGGACGGCGGACCCAGGGAGGAGGCCCGGGCGGGGGAGACCAACCAGGGCTGAGACCCGGACCGGAGCACCTGACCGGACCCCACCCCCACTGAGTACGAGGGGTGGGAAGGCCGGCGGGGGCGAGGCCGGTCCGATGCGATGGCGCGGCCGTCCGGGGAGACCCGGGCGGCCGCGCCGCGTCCTGGGGTGAGGGCGCCGCACCGGTCCGCGGGGGCGCACCTAACCTGAGGGAACGCGTCCGTGCGGTACCCGGCGGAGCGGTCAGTCAGCAGGGGTAGCCGGAGTCGAAGGAGTTGGCCTTGTCCGGGATGAAGGGTTTGTTGGTCATCGTGGGGGCGATGGTGGGCTTCATGGCCCTGCTCGCCATCGTCGCGACGGTGTTGACGCCATGAGCCGCACACTGCTGCTCATGCGCCACGCACAGGCGGAGGACGGTCACGGGGGCACCGACCACGAGCGCGCGCTCACCGATCTGGGCAGGGAACAGGCACGGCGGGCGGGAGTGCTGCTCGCCGAGCTCGGGCACGCACCGGACCACGTGATCTGCTCGACGGCCAGGCGCACCCGGCAGACACTCGACGGAGTCCTCGGAGCCATGGACCCGACCGGAGGGCGCGGGACCGCCGTCGACTACTCGGAGGACGCCTATCTCGCAGGGGTGGACCAGCTCCTGGAGCTGATCAACCAGGGGGACGCGGACGCCGCCACGCTCCTGGTGGTCGGGCACAACCCGACCATCGCCCAGGTGGCCGCGTCCTTCGTGGGCCCCGAGGCCCTCACGGCGTACTCCCCGGGGACGGTGGCGGCGGTGTCACTGGAGGTGGAGTGGTTGTACGCGGCCCCGGGAACGGGCGGCGGGAGCATCCTCAACTGATGTGACCCGCGTCATGCGCAGAACCGTTTGCGCGACCCCGGGCCGAGGGGTAATGTTCTCCGAGTCGCCTCCGACCGGCCCAAGGCCGCAAGGGGGGATCAGGATCTTCTCGATCGAAACGAACACGGGTTCTCCGTGGGCGTGATCAGATCTTCGAGTCAGACAATCTCCGAAACACACCGGTTCGAGCACTGCTCCGGCCATGTAAACTCGGAGAGTCGCTTCAAGGAAACGAACAAAGGCCGCAAGGTCGGAACTCGGGACCTAACGAAGCAAAGCGGGCTTTACCCCGATCTCGTGTTTAGCGGAAACGCTGCCACAAACCGCCGATTTGGCGGGGCGCGGAACACCTGATAAAGTAAAGACACAACGAAGCGGAAACGCAAAAAGCCTTCTCCGGAAGAG
>NZ_JAGPXK010000080.1:0-426 GCF_018070675.1 Nocardiopsis sp. B62
TCTCGTAGTCTCGCAGCTTCTGCGTGAGCGCGGCGACGTCGCTGCTGGAGAGCGTGCCGGTCTGATCGACGACGCGGCCGGTGAGTTGCGGGACGGCGACGTCGGCCGCGGCGGGGAGGACGAAGGCGAGGAGCAGCGCGAGTGCGAGCGCAACATGCGAGAAGGCAGAACAAGCGCGCCACACCCTCGCTGTCATCGCCCGGCTCGACCGGGCGATCCAGTATTCCAGAGGCGCTTGTTATTGAATCGAGAAGCCGCGGCGTACTGGATTCCCCGCCTTCGCGGGCAATGACAGTGGGGTGTGAGGCGGCGCACGTACCAAATTGCAACACTCGTCCGTGATCTCGCGGGAGCCCCGTTGCAAACCGAAAACGACACATCTATAAAGCGCACCTCATTCATTCGAACCGGGGAGAGATTTGCATG
>NZ_JAGPXK010000021.1:0-98975 GCF_018070675.1 Nocardiopsis sp. B62
ACCGCCAGAAGGGAGTCCGACCCATGAACACCACCCCACCCCCCACCGCACAGGCACCCGTTCCCACCGCCGAGACCGGGTCGGCCTCCACCCCCACCCACCAGGCGAAGGCCACCCACCCCCACGCACCGGCCGCCCTCGCCGCCGTGGTTTCGATGGCACGCGTGACCAGCCGCGACACGCAACCCGCTCCCCACAGGCCGGAAGGCCTACCCTCCTTCGCTGCCGCTTTTGCGCCCACCACCCCAGCCACCACGACACGCGAAACGATGAACACCAGCCCTGGCCCCGCACCCTCCTTTGCTGCCGCTCTTTCGTCGGGAAGTGTGACCAGCCGCGACACGCATCCTGTTCAGCGCAGGCGTGGAGGAACACATCTCTCCCGCTATAGGCTCGCCCGTGACAGCAACAACGAAGGCGGATGCCGGTTTTGTCTGTTTCTCAACAAGTTGGAAAAACGAGCACTTGCCACCGGTAAGTTCGCAGGTGAAAAAGTCTGCTCCCCGCGCACGCGGGGATGGACCCTCGGGATCATGGGCCAGATCCGGGCCGTCGAACTGCTCCCCGCGCACGCGGGGATGGACCCGCGAAGGCTGCCGAGAACGCCCAGCTCGTCACCTGCTCCCCGCGCACGCGGGGATGGACCCGACTTCCTGCACAAGCTCGAAAACCATCGCCGCCTGCTCCCCGCGCACGCGGGGATGGACCCAGGAAGCCGTTGCCCCAGAACGACGAGGCGGCCTGCTCCCCGCGCACGCGGGGATGGACCCCAGGCAGAGTTTTCGGTGTGGGGCAACGTCGCCTGCTCCCCGCGCACGCGGGGATGGACCCTCGTCCATGAAGTCGGTGTCGCCGACGGCCGGCTGCTCCCCGCGCACGCGGGGATGGACCCCGGTTGGTCACGCTGGTGACAGAGCCCCGCCGCTGCTCCCCGCGCACGCGGGGATGGACCCCGGTTGGTCACGCTGGTGACAGAGCCCCGCCGCTGCTCCCCGCGCACGCGGGGATGGACCCCGAACGTCGGTACGGGGCCACTACCGTCCTCCCTGCTCCCCGCGCACGCGGGGATGGACCCGGCGGCCATGACTCCGGCCCAGGCGGCGAGAGCCTGCTCCCCGCAGTCACGCGGGGCCCTCCTATTACTGAGCGACGGCTGCGCGGGCTCGGCGACGGACGAAGACCACCAGCACACAGGTGGAGAGGAAGGTGGCGACGGCCATCGGGGTGAATGCCCATTGGTAGGAGGTCGGATCCTCTGGCAGGGCCTGGAGGAGGGCTCCGGCCGCCACTGTGCAGATCACGGCTGTGGTGAAGCCGCTCATGTTGACCAGACCGGAGGCGACACCGGTCCGGCTGGCCGGGATGCCGTCGCGGGCGAAGTCGAAGGAGACCGTGGGTGCCATGGTCTGCCCGAGGGCGCTGACCGCCAGCACCGCCACACCCACGGCCACGGGGGCGCCGCCGGGCCAGGCCACCAGGAGCAGCCAGCCCAGGCTCAGGATGCCGCTCAGGGTGAGGGCGAAGTACACCCGCACCCCGGGCCAGCGGCCGACGAGGAGACCCGCGACCGGGGCCAGCCAGAGAGCTCCAGCGGCCAGACCGGTGAGGGTGAGGGCCGCGGTGCCCTCGGCCAGCCCCAGGCCCCCCACGAGGTAGGGGTAGCCCCACAGCACCATCATCATCGTGAACGGCGCCATGACGGCCGCGTGGTGGGCCATCCCGATCCGGGGTCCGTCCGCCTTCAGCGCCTCCTTGAGCGCCTCCCACAGGGAGATGGGGTCAGCGACCGTTGAGTGTCCGGCGGCCCCGACAGGGCGGTCCCGCACCACCAGGAGGACCATCAGCGCCATGAGCACGGTGAACCCGGTGGTGGAGAGGAAGGCCGCCTCCCATCCGATGCCGTCGAGTGCCCAGGCCAGCGGAGCCGCGCTGGCCACCTGGCCGGTACCGCCGACCACGCCGGTCAGACCACTGACCAGTGCGTAGCGCGAGCGCGGGAACCACAGGGCGGCGAGCCGAATGACGTTGAGGAACACGAGTGCGTCGCCGAGACCGATGAGGAAGCGCCCGGCCACGGCCAGCTCGATTCCCGGGGCCAGCGCGAACAGGCAGGAGCCGACGGCCATCGCGATCATGCCCATGCCCAGGGTGTATCGGGGGCCGAGTCGGTCGGCGAGGAGTCCGGCGGGCACCTGGAGAAGGACGTACACGATGAGTTGGAGCATCGGCAGGAGGGAGAGGAGCGCCGGGCCGACGTCGAACCGGCTCTGAGCCTCCAGAGCGGCCACACCCAGCCCGTTGCGGTGCAGCATGGCGAGGAAGTAGGCAGCGACCGCCACACCCCATATCAGCCAGGCCCGGGCGCCACCCACCGGCTCCTTGGAAACTTGTCCCGTTACGGATGTCCTGTCACCGGATGTCTGGGTCTGTGTCACTTCGTCGCTTCTCCCCTTGTTTGCACCGCCTTCCAGTGTCCTCCAGGCCGTTGAACGCTCATCACACGAGGGTGACCAGGCACGCAACACGGACGGGAACAGCCTTGGGCGCCTGGGACGCCGATCCCGGCAAGGAACGGCAAAGACCCGGCAACGCACTCATAATCACCCTCGGTGATACTGGATGCGCCAAGAGTTCCCAAAGTGGGTGAGACCCGCGACAACCAGGACGGGACTACGGCCCCTTCAAGGCAAAATCACCACAGGTACAGTTGTCCGAAAAACCCTATCTGAACTGCACGTTTCTGCTTTAAACAGGTCCATACTCAGTTGTTAACTGTGATGTGCATCACTCTGGGAAGCCTCGACTACGAGGGGTCAGTTACTGCTAGCATCCGGAGCGCGAAGAATAACTACGAGGTAACGACACCGTTCGGACCTCGCCAACTTCGCGGAGGGATGTCACCAACACCGGACAACGGCTCGGTGAACGGAACTCACGCCGCGGCGGCGTGGCCGCCATAAGCACACACGGTCAACACACCCGCGGTATCCCGACACACACTGGAGACGACCTTGAGTCACTGGCGCCTGAACAATCCCCGGGCCTCCCGGGCGAAGTCGGCCCTCGCCAGACGAATCAAGCACAAGCCCCGCCACGCGTTCTGCGCCGAGCGCGCGATCACGGCGCTGCTGGGCGAGCTTGCCTCGGTCGCCTCGCGCCCGCTCTACTGGTCCGGCACCTCCGAGATGGCCGTCGCCTCCGTGATGCGCGACGTCAACGTCTGGTGTCGTGACGGCCGCTTCTTCTGGAACGACCTCTTCCAGGGCGGCACGATCTCGCACCCCGCGAACGACCCCGCCGGTGCCGCCGCCCTCCTGAACCCGTTCGCACAGGTCCCGGAGCCCGCGCACTACTACACGCACCGCCAGCCGGTCGCCGCCTGACGCCGCCCGCTCCGGCACCCCTCGTCCTTCCACGCGCCTGACGACCGCGTTCTCTCCCGCGACCCGTCGCCACGACGGGAGCGTGCACACGCGTGCCCGCTCCGCCATCCCGACTTCGTCGCCCACACCACCCCTAACGCGTCCCACTGCCACAGCGGTTCACCGTGCACCAGACCGGATCAGGACACTCACCTGGGCGGTTTGTCGTGAACCGGCTACATTGGCGAGGTACACCGACCCCATCGGTTTCCCTCCGGACCTGCCGTAACACTGGCTCCAGCACGGCAGTCGCACGCAGTTAGGACCCCGCCGCCGTGCAGCCGCTCGCCCCAGACGACCCGAACTCCATCGGCCCCCACAGGCTCCTCGCCCGTCTCGGCGCCGGTGGCATGGGCAGGGTGTACCTGGCCCGCACCCCCGACGGTCACCTGTGTGCCCTGAAGGTGGTCAAGGAGGACCTGGCGCACGACACCCAGTTCCGGGCCCGGTTCGCCCGCGAGGTACGTACCGCGCAGCGCGTGCGCGGCCCCTTCACCCCGGCGGTGGTCGACGCCGATCCCGAGGCCCCCGCTCCGTGGATGGCCACCGAGTACGTTCCGGGCCCCACCCTCAAGGAGGCGGTCCGGGAGAACGGCCCCTTCCCGGAGGGGTCCCTGCACGTCCTGGCCCTCGGCCTGGCCCGCGCGCTGTCCACCATCCACGCCGCGGGCCTCATGCACCGCGACCTCAAGCCCAGCAACATCCTGCTGTCGCCCCGCGGTCCCCAGGTGATCGACTTCGGCATCGCCCGTGCGGTCGAGGGCACCGTCCTCACCCGCACCGGGCAGACCTTCGGCACCCCGGCCTACACCTCGCCGGAGCAGATCACCGGCCAGGACGTGTCACCGCGCGCGGACGTCTTCTCCATGGCGGGCGCGGTGCTGTTCGCGGCCAGCGGGAGGCCGCCGTTCGGTGACGGCAGCCCGGCCAGCACCCTCACCAGGGTCATGAAGGGCGAGCCCCACCTGGAGGCCGTCCCCGAGGGGCCGCTGCGGGACCTGCTCGCCCGTTGCTTCGTCAAGGACCCGGCCGACCGCCCGGACGCCGACACCATCCAACGGGAGGTCTCCGCACTCCCCCTGCCGTCCGCCGAGCACGGCTGGCTGCCCTCCCAGGTCAACCGGCAGATCACCGCCAGGGCGAGTGAGACCCAGCGGGCGGAGGAGGCCGAGCGCCCACCGTCGCCTCCCAAGCGCGGGAGGAAGCATCGCCGGACCGCCCTGGTCGTGGGAGCGGCTGCCGCGGCCCTGGTCCTGCTCGGGGGCGGTGCGCTGGCCCTGAACGCCCTCCCCCTGGGCTCTGACGACACCGCCGACGCCGAGCCCCAGGCCGACGGAGACGGCGAGGGAGAGGAAGCGAGCGAGCCGGGCGAACTCGACGGGCTCGCCTTCGAGGGTTTCCTCTACAAGATCGACTTCTCCGAGGACGGCGAGCAGATGCACGTCTTCGGTTCCAACACGCTCTCCACCTGGAACTGGCGTGACGGGGTGGCGGTCGACCACTACTCCCCCACCCCGACCGGCGCCATGATCACGCCGAACGGGTTCGTGGCCGCGACCACCACCGACTACGTCGCGGTGTGGGACGGCGGGAGCGACAACCGGGTGGCCGTGCTCGGCAACGACGAGGACGAGGTACGCGGGCAGTTCGACATGCCCGCGCTCACCTCCGACGGCGGCCGGGTGGCCACGCTCGGTTCCGACGACGGCACGGTCGAGGGCGATCCGCACATCCAGGTGTGGGACGTCCAGACCAGGGAGATCCTGAACGAGTTCCCGGTCCAGGGCATGCTGACGGATCTCTTCTACACCCCCGGCGACTCTGCCCTGGTCGGTGTGGTCACCGACCGGACCTACACCGACTACATCGGTGTGTTCGTCTGGGACCCCGAGACCGGCGAGGAGCTTCAGCGCTTCGACGACGCCAGCCACTACCAGGTCTCCCTGGCCGGTGACGGCAGCACCCTGGCCATGGTCACGGACCGCGATCGGGCCCGGATCGCCGACATCGAGACCGGCGAGGTCCGCGACCTGGAGGACCCCGGACTCGACCACAACGAGTTGGCCGAGGTCCAGATCTCCGTCGACGGCTCCCTGGTCTACGGCGCCACCTCGGAATTCAGCGACGAGCCGGGGTACGTCTGGGACGCGCGCAGCGGTGATCTGGTCACCACCGACAACCTGGCTCTCAGCCCTCCCATCGGGGTCCACCCCGACGGTGAGCACATCGCCACCTCCTCCTCCCCCGAGGGTGGCGTCCACACCATCCTCATCCTCGACGCGGACTTCAACGTCGTCGCCGAGGTGAGCTGAGCCCCGGAAGGCACCATGGAGCAACCCTCCCCCAACGACCCCGGGCGGGTCGGCCACTACCGCGTCGTAGCCCTGCTGGGCTCCGGTGGCATGGGACGCGTCTACCTCGGGCTGGACCCCTCCGGTTCCCCCGCGGCGGTGAAGGTCGTCCGGGCCGAGTACGCCTACGACCCCGGTTTCCGTGAGCGTTTCGCCCGCGAACTCGAACTCGCCCAGCGCGTGCACGGCAACTACACACCTCGGGTCCTCGCCGCCGACACGTCGGGCCAGACCCCGTGGCTGGCCACGGAGTACGTCATGGGTCCCTCCCTCCAGGACCTGGTCCAGGACACCGGACCCCTGCCCGAACACGCGGTGCGCTTCATGGGACGCGGCATCGCCCAGGCCCTGGAACGCGTGCACGCCACCGGTCTGGTCCACCGCGACCTCAAGCCCGGCAACGTCATGGTCTCCGCTGCCGGCCCCCAGGTGATCGACTTCGGTATCGCCCGCGCGCTGGAGGACGCGAGCGGGTCCGAGGAGGAGCGGATCATCGGCACCCCGGGGTACATGGCCCCCGAGACCGTGGATGGGCGTGAGAGCGGCGCGGCCGCCGACGTCTTCGCGCTCGGAGGGGTCCTGGTCCACGCCCTCACCGGAGGCGGTCCCTTCGGCGACGGCCACCCCTCGGCGGTCCTCTACCGGATCAGCAACCTGGAGCCCGACCTCGACGGCGTCCCCGCCTCGCTGCGCGGGATCATCACGGCCTGCCTGGAGAAGGACCCCACCCGCAGGCCGAACGCGGCCCAGGTGCTCCAGGCCCTCGGTGGTCCCACGGCTCCGGCGGGCTCATCCGCCGCCTGGCTGCCCCCTGCCGCCGCCGGGCGGATCGACGGCGTCGCGCACGCGTACGAGAACGCTGTCCGTTCGGCCGGGGCGGGCGACGGCAGGGGTACGTTCGGCCGGGGCCTGCTGATCGTCGGAGCGGCCGCCGTCGCCCTGACCATGGTCGGCGGACTCGCGGTGTGGGCCGCGGGGGACGCCGGCCTGATCGGGTCCGGGCCGGACACCACGTCCGCAGAGGACTTGGGAGTCCCGGATCGGGAGGTGTGTTCGCCCTCCGAGCACCTGGCCCCCGAGTACACGGAGGCGGCCAACGAGGAGACGACCGTCCCCCAGGACGAGGCGGGCATCTTCTACACCGGCTTCTCCAACGACGGTGAGGTGCTCGCGGTCGCGGGGACCGGCGGCGTGGCGCTGTGGGACTGGCGGGGGCAGGAGGAGCTCGCCCTCATCGAGACCGAGATCGCGCCCCTGTACGGCCACCCGGTGTTCAGCCCCGACGACTGCATGCTCGCCTACGCCTCCGACGACGGCGCGTACGTGTACTCGCTGGAGAGCGGGGAGGTGACGGTCCTCTCCGAGGGGTGGGAGGTGGGCGCGGTCGCCTTCACCCCGGACAGCGAACAACTCGTGGTCGGAAACAAGTACCACCAGGTGGACTCCGGCGTGTTCGTGTACGACCTGGAGACCGGCGAACTGGTCACCACCTACACCGGCAGCGCGAGCACCGTCCTGTCGGTGGCCGTCTCGCCGGACGGCAGACACCTCGCCGCGCAGGACCTTCTCGAGCACTCGACGGTCTGGGACACCGAGACCGGCGAGAGCGTGGCCACGGGCGAGGAGATCCCGAGCACCAACCCCACGGCACTGAGCTTCGTGGACGAGGAGACCCTGGTCTATCCGGTCGCGGAGGGGGTGCAGACCCAGAACGTCGTCTCCGACCCCGAGCAGGGCACCGCGTTCGTCACCGAGGACCTGGACGACGACCTCGTGTTGCACGACTTCGAGTACAGCGTGGCGGCGGACCGCGTGTACGCCACCTTCCTCCCGGACGACTTCGACCCCGCCGGGGGGATCATGAAGGTCTGGGAGTACTCCACCGGCGAGGAGCTCACCGCGGAGGCCGACGAGGGCTTCCTGTGGGAGATCAGCGTGCACCCCCAGGGTGAGGTCATCATCGGCGTCCCTGCCACGGGCAACGGGATGTGGGTCGTGGACGCCCGGGAGATGCGCATCCTCGAACGTTTCTAGTCGACCCCGGCGCGGCCCCAAACCCTCACCCCGAGCTCCCGAACCGGAAAGCCCCATGTTCCCTCTCCACCCCCACGACCCGCCCTCCGTCGGTCCCCACCGTCTGCACGCCCGCCTGGGCGAGGACGCCTACGCGCGCGTCTACCTGGGCGCCGCACGCGCGCGGGACCTCGTCGCGGTGAAGGTGGTCCGGCCGGAGTACGCCACCGACCCCGCCTTCCGCTCCTCCTTCGCCCACCAGGTGGAGTCCGCGCGGGGGCTGGATGTCCCGCACGTGTGCGGTGTCCGCGGCGCCGACCCGCGCGGCGCGGTGCCCTGGGTCGCGGTGTCCCGGCCCCTCGGCCCGAGCCTGGCCGAGTTGGTGAGCGGGAACGGGCCGCTCCCGGTGGGCGCCCTGCACCCGCTCGCCCTGGCGCTCGCCCAGGGGTTGGACGGCCTGCACTCCTCGAACCGCGCGCACGGCTCCCTGTGGCCGGACGGTGTGCTGATGTCAGCCGACACCGCCCTGCTCGCCGACCCCGGCCTGGAGTGGGCGATCAGCGACTCCCAGCAGCGTGCGCCCCACCCGGCCTTCGCCGCCCCCGAGGGTGGGGCCACCCCGGCCACGGACGTGTTCTCGTGGGCCTCCACCCTGTGCTTCGCGGCCAGCGGAGTGGAGGGCCCCGACGGGCTGGCCCGAGTACCCCTGCAACTGCGCGGCCTGATCGACGCCTGCCTCAAGCGCGACCCGCGGCTGCGTCCCAGCTCCCACGACCTCGTGCGGATGCTGGGCGGCCCGGCTGAACCCACCCCGTGGTCACCCCAGGTGCGTGCGGCGATCGACGCGGTCGCCGACGCCCAGGCGTCGATGCTGAGAACCGACGCGACCCCCGGGACCGCCCCCTCCCCCCGGAAGCGGGGCCGACTGCTCGCGGTGGGCGCGGGTGTCCTGGCGCTGGTGGTGCTCGCGGGGACGGGAGCGGTGTACGCCCGCCACCGCCTCGGCGGTGACCAGGCGTCGGCCCCCGAGGCCTCCGGCGCCGGGGCCGGGGCGGGGCTGGTCACCGGGTCCGGCTGCCTCGACGGACCGGGGTATCCCGCCGCGGAGGAGGACCTGCCCGAGGACACCAGTTTCTGGGACCCCGCCTTCTCCGCCGACGGGGACGTGCTCACCGCGGCTTCCTCCGCCGGGCTCACCGTGTGGGACTGGAACACCGGTGAGTTGATCGCACTGCCGACGACGAACTCGTCCTACGGAGTCGCCACGAGGTTTTCCCCTGTCGGATGCACGCTGAGCACCGCCGAGTCCGTCGAGTACGAAGGCCGAGAGCACTCCGTGAAGGTGGGGCACACCTACGACCTGCCCGGCGGCACCACCACCGAGCACCTGGGACCGCAGGAGGGACCGGACGACAGCGGGCGCTGGCTGCTGAAGCCGAGGGACGTGGAGGCCATGGACTTCTCGCCGGACGGCGCCCTGCTGGCGGTGACCCTCAGCAGCTCCGGCCGCGAGGACAGCACCGTTGTGGTCGACACGGCCACCGGTGAAACGAGCGAGCCGATGGCACCTGGTCTGCACTACGGCACCGTGTTCGTGGACGAGCGACACTTCGCCACCAACAGCAACGGCGAGATCCACGTCTGGGACGCGCAGACCGGCGAGGAGGTGCACTCCCTGGTGGGGGCCTCCAACACACGCCTCGCGGTGGTTCCGGGTGAGACGCAGGTGGCCCACCTCGACGGCGACCAGGTCGTCGTCCGGGACTACACCACCGGGGCGGCGGTCGCCTCCTTCACCCGCGAGGAGTTCGAGACGGACGACGACCCCATGCTCACCAGGCTCCTCGTGGACGCCGAACGGGACCGCGTGTACGCGACCTGGCAGGTGGGCACCGGGCCCGGCTCGTGGCGGTTCCAGACCTACGTGTGGGACCTGAACAGCGGCGAGAACCTCGTCGAGGGCGAAGAGAGGGCCGGCGCCTACAGCGTGGTCGCGCCGCACCCTGACGGCGGGGTCCTCGCCGCCGTCACCGCCGTCGAAAGCGATCTGGTCCTGATCGACCCCGACACGTTCGAGGTGGTCAGGGAGCTGACCTGATCGGATTCCGGGGCCCGGAGGAGGAAGGCCCCCCAACCCGGGCAGACTGGTACCCCGACCAGTGCCCCAGGAGCTGACCCGTGCTTCCCCTGACCTCCACCGATCCCTCCCACCTCGGCCCCCATCAGGTGCTGTCCAGGCTCGGCGAGGGCGGCATGGGGGAGGTCTACCTGGCCCGCACCCCCGAGGGAGGGCTGGCCGCGGTCAAGGTGGGCAAGGAGGAACTGGCCAGGGACCAGGAGTTCCGCGCCCGGTTCGCCCGCGAGGTCCGCACCGCGCAACGCGTGCGCGGCCCGTTCACCCCGGCCGTACTCAGTGCCGACTCTGAGGCCGCCGTGCCGTGGATGGCGACCGAGTACGTCCCAGGGCCCACCCTCAAGGAAGCCGTCCGGGAAAACGGACCCTTCCCCGAACCCTCCCTGCGCGTCCTCGCGTTGGGCCTGGCCAGCGCCCTCCAGGCGATCCACGCAGCCGGGCTCATGCACCGCGACCTCAAGCCGAGCAACGTGCTGCTCTCCCCACGCGGCCCCCAGGTGATCGACTTCGGGATCGCCCGAGCGGTCGAGGGCACCGTCCTCACCCGCACCGGCCAGAGCTTCGGCACCCCGTCCTACACCTCCCCGGAGCAGATCACGGGCAAGGGGGTCGGGCCCTCCAGCGACGTGTTCTCCCTGGCCGGGGTGGTGGTCCACGCCGCCACCGGCCGACCACCCTTCGGTACCGGGAAGGCGGCCGAGCTCCTGGCCCGGGTCGTGGGGGGCGCACCCGACCTCGACACCGTCCCGGAATCCCTGCGCTCGCTCCTCGCCCGCTGTTTCGCCAAGGCCCCGGACGGACGCCCCACCGCCGACGAGCTCGTCCGGGTCCTCTCCACCGGTCCGCTGCCCCCAGCGGAACACGGCTGGCTCCCCGCCCGGGTCAACCACTCGCTCAACGCCCACCTGGCGCGGACCCGCGAGGTCGCTGACTCAGGGGTCGCCCTCGCCCCGTCCCCGGACGGTCCGCCCCCCGATGGCCGGGCCCGCACCGCCCTCTTCATCGGGGCAGCCGCTCTGGCCGTCGTGGTGGCCGCCGGGACCATCGGTCTTCTGACCACCCGGTCCGACGACGTCGCGGGGGTATCAGACCCCGGGGAGGAGCCGGTGCCGTCCGATGTCCTCGGTTCCCGTCTCCTGGGGATCGGCTTCGCCCCCGATGGCGAGAGCCTCCACGTCTCCGGCCAGGACCACCTGGTCGAGATCGACTGGCGCACCGGCGAGGAACTCCGCCGTTTCGAGCAGCGCCCCAGCCACCTGACGGTCGGCGCCGACGGCACCGTCGTCGGCTCGTTCGCCGATGCCGTGCTGCTCTGGGAACCCGGTGAGGAGGAGCCGCGCTACCTCGAGGATCCCGGTCTCCTGGACTGGGGTCGGACGGTTCCCAGCCCCGACGGCACCCGCCTGGCGGTCGCGGTCAACGCCTCGAGCGACAGCGAGGTCGACGACGCCCTGGATCAGCCCCTCGTCCAGGTGTGGAACCTGGAGACCGAGGAGGTGGAGTTCGAGATCGAGACGGACTCCTACGCCCGCGACCTGCACCTCAACGCGGACGCCTCACTCCTCGTCGTCAGCGACTACTCGGGCACGGGGGCCTCGGCCGTGTGGGACCTGGCCGCACAGGAGCCCGTCCTGGAGTTGCCCAACGGGGACTTCCCCGCGGTGCCCCTCAGCGACGACGCGGGGCACCACCTGAAACACCTGGCCTTCCACCCCACGGACCCCTCCTTGCTGGCCGTCTCCACCAGCCCCGAGGACAACATCCTCCACGACCTCGACACCGGCGAGACCACGCCCCTGGAGGTTCCCCCGACCAACGGCCACCCGCTGTTCGAGCTCCATTTCTCCCCGGACGGGACCCGGCTGGTCGCCAGCGGCGACGACGGCGCCGCGGTCAGGGGAGGCCGGGTGTGGGACACCGCCACCGGAGACCTGCTGACCGAGGACGGGGTGCCGCTCTACTCCCAACTGGACTTCCACCCGGAGGGGACGGTCATCGCGACCACCACCCCGGCCTCCGAGCGGATGCGCCTCCTGATCGTGGACGCCGAGACCTTCGAGGTCCTGCACGAGTACCCGGAGTAGCACCCGGAGCAGCCGCCCACCACCCGAGGAGTTCGGACTCGTGAAGCCCCTGACCTCCACCGATCCCTCCCACATCGGCCCCCATCGGCTCCTCGCCCGTCTCGGCGCGGGCGGCATGGGTGAGGTTCACCTGGCCCGCACCCCTGAGGGTCGTCTGGCCGCGGTCAAGGTGGTCAAGGCGGACCTGGCCGGAAACCGGGATTTCCGGGCCCGGTTCGCGCGCGAAGTCCGTACCGCCCAGATGGTGGTGCGCCCCTTCACGCCCCGAGTGGTGGACGCCGACCCGTACGCGGACCTGCCCTGGATGGCGACCGAGTACGTGCCCGGCCCCACCCTCAAGGAGGCCGTCCGGGAGAACGGTCCCTTCCCGGAGGGTTCCCTGCGTGTCCTGGCCCTCGGCCTGGCCAGCGCGGTCCGGGCGATCCACGACGCCGGGCTCATGCACCGCGACCTCAAACCCAGTAACGTCCTGCTCTCCCCGCGCGGACCGCAGGTGATCGATTTCGGAATCGCCCGAGCGCTCGAGGGCACCGTCCTCACCCGGACCGGGCAGAGCTTCGGCACACCCATGTACACCTCACCCGAACAGGTCAGGGGGCGGGAGAGCTCTCCGGCCAGCGACATCTTCTCCCTGGCTGGGGTGGTGGCCTTCGCCGCCACCGGCAGGCCTCCCTTCGGCACCGGCCGCGCGATCAGCGTCCTTCCCCGTGTGGTCGGTCAGGCCCCGAACCTCGACGGCGTCCCGGAAGCCCTGCGGCCACTCCTGGCACGATGCCTGGCCAAGGACCCGGACGAGCGCCCCTCGGCCGAATCCATCGTCCGTGAGCTGTCCGCGGGACCTCTGCCCTCCGCCGAGCACGGCTGGCTTCCCGCACGGGTCGAAGAGTCCCTCAACAGCCACCAGCAGGAGGTCCGCCAAGCCGACGAGGCAGCTCCCGACGGCCCTCTCCAGGGCGCTGCGGCGCCCCTGTCCTCACGGCGCAGGGCCGGGCACGGCGTACTCATAGCCGCGGGCGCGGCCACCGTCACGCTGGCTCTGGTCGCCGGTGTCTCCCTGGTCGCGTTCGCACCGGGGTCGTCCCAGGAGGACTCCAGCAGCATGCGTGCTCCGGAGGAGATCGGTGCGAACGGGAACGAGGAATCCGACGCTCCCGGCGGCCCGGAGGAAATGACCCCGGAGCAGGAAGGGGAATCCGGTTTCGACGGTTTCGTGGGCGACGTGGAGTTCACTCCGGACGGTTCTGGGGTGTACGTCCGCGCCACCGACGCGATGACCCTCTGGGAGTGGGAGAGCGGCCGGTTCCTGTACCGGGTCGACCCCACGCCGATATCCTTCGATCTCGCAGACGACGGCACCATGGCGGCCTCCTTCGCCGACGCCGTCGGGATCTTCGACACCGGGCACGAGAGGCTGGGGCTCTTCGACGTGGATGGGGATCTGGAGGACATCGTCGACTACCGAGCCGTCTCGATCAGCCCCGACGGATCGTTGGTGGCGGTGGTGGTCACCCACGGCGATCATCAGCGAACCCTGTACCTGCGGGACCGCGAGGACGACTCGATCACGCACACCCTGGAACTCTCCGCGCCCGTCGCCAGCACCGAGTTCAGCTCCGACGGCGCCCACCTGAAGGTCGACTTCGAGGAGGGCTACCCCCGGGTCGTGCTGTACGACGTGGCAACGGGCGAGGTGGTGGCGGCACTGGTCGAGGAAGCTCCCGAGAGCACCTCCGGGCAGGGCACCGAATGGCACGCGACAGCCCTCTCCCCGACCGAACCCCTGATGGCGGTGGACCGGGGCGGCGGCGACATCGCCCTGTACGACTACGAGGCGAGCGAGGTCGTCAAAGAGATCGAGGGCCACCGCAGCTTCTCCGGCCTGGCCTTCTCCAGCGACAGCGGGACCCTCTACTCCGCCGGGATGTTCGCCACCGCCACGGGCCCTTCCGGCGGTCGTGCCTGGGATGTGGCCACAGGCGAGGAGATCACGTCCGGGGACACCCTGCTCATCGACCGGCTGGCCGTCCACCCCTATGGCGAGGCCATCGCCGCCTTCGACAGGGACACCCTGCTGCTTCTCGACCCTGGGACCCTCGACGTGATCAACGAGATCGGCTGAGAATCGGACATGTCCGCCCTGGACCTGATCCCCCGAACCCGTTCGGCGCCTGTCTGACGGGATCAACACCGTGAGCGCCGTCCCATCGCCAACCATCAACACGTTCTGCCGAACCGAACAGCACTGACGAGGCAGCATGCGTCCCCTGAGTCCCCATGATCCCCCCGCCGCGGGCCCCCACCAGCTTCTGGCCCAACTGGGCGAGGACGCCCACACCCACGCCTACCTGGGTTCGACGTCCGGGCGTTCGCCGGTCCGCGTTCGCATCCTGCGCGCCGAGCACGCCACTGATCCGACCACACGGGCCGACTTCCTCCACCGCGTCGAGAGCGCGTCCGGGCTGGGCGACCCACACGTGGCGGCCGTACTCGACGCCGACCTGGACTCCCCCGTGCCGTGGGCGGCCACCGAGACGCCGTTCGGCCCGGACCTGGCCGGACTGGTCCGGGCGCACGGTCCGCTCCCGGCCGCCGCCGCGCACACTCTTGCCCTGGCCACGGCCCAGGGGCTGGCCACACTGCACTCCGCTGACCGCTCCCACGGAACGCTGACCCCCGAAGGCGTCCTACTGACCAGCGACCGCGCGCTGCTGGCCGACCCCGGTCTGGTTCCACCAGCCGATCGCGACGGCTCGGCCCGGGGTGTGTTCGACCCGGTGGAGGGCGGAGGCGCCCCGGCTGGCGACGTGTTCGCCTGGGCGGCCGTCCTGTGCTTCGCCGCCAGTGGTGTGGAGGGCCCCGACGGGCTGGACCACGTGCCGCTCCAGCTCCGAGCCGTGGTCGACGACTGCTTGCGCGAGAACGCCGACCTTCGGCCCAGCGCGGTCGACCTCGTGAGCATGCTGGGCGGGGCGGCCTCCGCCTCACCCTGGCCGCCGGAGCTGGCCTCGGTGATCGAGGCCGAGGCCGCGCGCATGCGCGGGTTGCTCCCCGCCGAGCCCGAAACCCCTGGTCCCCGAGACCGGAGACGGTTGATCGCCCTTACCGCGGGAGCTGTGGCCCTGACCCTGTTCACTGCCATCGGCTCCAGTTGGTGGCTCAACCGCGCGACCCCGGCTGGGGGCTCCGCTGACGGTTCGGGCAGCGATGCGACCTGCTCGGAAGGGTCAGCGTTCCCCGAACCGGTTGAACCGGTGACCGACCTCGACGCCATGCAGCTGGAGTTCTCTCCCGACGGCGACGTCCTGGCCGTCGGCAGCTTCAACCACGGCCTCACCCTGTGGGACTGGCGCGAGGGCGACGAGTTCGCCCGACCCGCGGAGGAACTGAACGGCCTGGGTCCGATGTCGTTCGCCCCGGTCGGCTGCGTGATCGCCGCCACCTCCCTCCAGGAGGTCGAGGGCCAGGAGCGCCCGTACCGACTCACCACGACCTTCGATCTCGCTTCGGGCGAGGCCACGAACCACCCGGGCCCGCAGCCAGAGCCGCTCCCGGACGGAGGCCAGAAGAACTGGTCCGTCACGGATCTGGCGTTCAGCCCCGACGGCGGGCGGATGGCCTTGAGCAACCGGGTGGGCGTGGGCACCGGGACTCCGGTCGGGGTGGTCGACCTGGAGTCGGGAGAGGCCGTCGCCTCTCTGGGCGAGGGCCCGGTCCCCCAGTTGGCCTTTCTCGACGAGACCCGTCTGGCCGCCCACACTCGGAACTCCATCGAGATCTGGGACACGGAGAGCAGGGAGACGCTCCAGACCATCCGCAACGTCACCGAACTGCACTTCGCGGTAGTTCCCGGCGAGGACCTGATCCTGTTCGTCCGCAACGACGAGATCATCCTGTACGACCTGGCCGGAGGCGCCGCGACGGCCACGTTCCCGACCGGCGACTACGCGGACGCACCCGACGCCTGGGTCAACCACCTGGGCATGGACGCCGAACGAGGTCTGGTCCACTTCAGCTGGAGTCTCGCGGCCGAGGAGGGACCGGACAACCTGGGCACCGACCGGGAGAACGAGACCCACGGCTACCTGTGGGACATCGAGACCGGCGAGAACCTGCTGGAGGACGACGACGGCCTCATGCCCCGCCCCGTGGCCTTCCACCCGGAGGTGATCGCGGCGGTCAACCAGGACGGGAACGTCGACATCATCGACCCACAGTCTCTGGAGGTCGTCGACGTGATCGAGTGAGGCCAACACTCCATGAGCTCCGGGTGCGGATCCTGTGCCCACTCGACCCAATCGCCCCCAGGGAAACGAGGCGCCGCCAATCCTCTACCACCTGAGAACCCTGCTCCGGACAGGTCAGGTCAGGGACCGATCCGACAGGGTGCACCCACCCCCGATAGGCACCAGACGCTCCCGACAGCGAATCAATGACCGACGGACTCGCTCTGGGACGTCAGGGGATTCCCGCGGCCGCGCAGTTCGTTGACCTCCTGCTGCTTGTCGAACGCGCCGATGAGCGCGATCACACCACAGATCACGGCGACAACGATCGCACCGAAGATCATGGCCGGCCACACGCGCTGCTTTCGCCGCCAGAACCGGCTTGAACCATAGAGAAGAGCCGACCTCAACTGGCGGCGACGGAGCGCATCCGCCTCGAGCACGTACTTCTCAGCGTTGGAGGTGGCTCGGAACGCCTCAGGCATCAGATCGTTCTGAGCCGAAGCCTGGTTCTCCTTCTCACCTACGGGGAGGCTCACCTGTAATGACTTCCGCGATCAGACATTGAACCTGTTACGAACACTGGCGCTCGTCAGAGCCCAGTTCTCCGCTGCGGTCTCAGTGGTCCGGATCAGGTCATCGAAGGCATCAGAAACACCTTCCTTGTGCACCTTGAACTCATCGTAGAGAGTGGCGAAGTCATCTGACCCCGCCCCATGCCACTCTCCCAGAGACTTGACAACCGCAGCTTCGACCTGGTTCAACACCGTATCGATCTGCCCCTTGTAGCTGCGCTCCGTGTCCGCGATATCAAAAATGTTCCCGCTGTTGCCAGAAACTTCCATCTACTCAGCCTAACTATCGAGAACTTCAGATGTTGATCGGGGGGAGACCGCTGAATCCACCACCGGAGGCAGCGAAGTCCGCTTGCGTCTCAGAATCCGTGTTCACGATGTCGAAGTTGACATCAGAGAGGTTGATACCCATCTGGTCGAGCCAGAGCATCATGCCCCCGAACTTCTCATTCAGGAGGCCGTGGGCGGACATGAACTCACCAGGCGCACCGCCGTCCATCGCCGCACGGACGTCCGATTCCATTGCGTCGAACAACTGCTTCGCTTGCCCATTAAGAGCTGCCGCCTCCTCACCGAGCTCTCGACCACCGACCTGCAAGGCATCTGATTGCCCCAGGCCCACAAAGTCAACCACGTGATACACCTCACTGCAAATAGACTTGGCACCAGTCGGCCAAGATAAGGATAGTAAGCCTCTCACCAGGGAAGACATTGACCCGCGAAGACTGCATGACCTGATCGCCACGAGTTGTTCCAAGGCAGGGGCTTGACGAGCCAGAGTTAGGTTATAAGAATCTACGCCAGTCAGTCAATGACGAGGCACACCAGAGCCCCACATTGCTCCAATAGATCCCCAGAACCTGAGCAGCAGAAACGGAGTCCATATGACTGTCAGCGCTGACGTCCCAGGGGCACAGTCCGGAGCGGACGAAGCACTAGCCATCGCCGACGGCCTCAAAGGAATAGCCTCCGACTTTGGCACTGCCTGCGATACCGCTGCAAACATGTTTAAAGGAAAGCCCACCGTCACCGGCATGGAACAATTCGAAAGTGAATATGTCGGGTTCATGAACGAGGTCCAGGTCCAGGCCACAGACATCGCGGACAACATTCACGCATCTGCTTCGGAGATCGGAGGCACCGACGACACCAACCGTTCCGAGTTCGCTGGATCCCACCCCGACTTCCCGGACATCAGTATCTACTGAGAAACATCGCCCTGCGCTGTGCGGTCCGTACTTCACACGGACCGCACAGTTCTGTCGGAGAGATCCGACTCAAGAACTATAACCATCGCAGTACAGCGGCGCACATGGCCACTCTTCAATTCAATTGAGACCAATCAGTTCCTCGTAGAAGCCTGATGCACCTGTCTCCTGATACGCGACAACTCCCCCTGGAACCAGGAGGAGACCATCATGCTGATAGTGCCTTTCAGGAGTGAACCCCGGAAGTTCGATTACCGACTCCACCTCGCTCTCTCCCCAAGGAACAAAAAGAGCGAGAACTCCTTCGGAATCTGCGTCGCTCACAGATTCAGACGAACAATCATGATCACAGCCAAGCACGAGCACACCCTCGGCAAGCGGAACTGCACCCACGGACCCAAGGTCGGCTGACCGTATACTGTAGTAAGCGGGATCTGTGCGCGCATAATATTCTTCGGGGAGTTCGGTTTCGCTGGCAATCCTACCCCCGGGAAGTTCGACCACTCCCAACCTGAGCGGACGTTCATTCCTCACGGAATTCCGGTTGACAGCAAGCAAATCCTGCCCAATAGAGAAATAGTATTCTATTGATTCAGCCGGGAAGAAATCTGTCAGATCCTCATACAGGACTTCACCCGTATCAACATCAAACAGCGTACGACCATTACTGGTTCTTGCTACAAAGGAGCGCCCATCAGGCGATACATCAAATCTGATCGTGAACTCACCGGGGAGAGAACTGGAGGAGCGTCTCAACTCGATTTCCTTGGAAGAAGCCCATTTCGCTTCGCCTGTGGAAGCATCCAATGCCAGGATTTCACCCGCAGCCGTCTCAGGTCCATTTTCCGGGGATGAGCCGCGCTGGGCACATTCAAGAGGGACCAGGAACGCTTCTCCAGTACTACCAACGCTGACATCTAGAAGATTCGTCTCCACAGAACCCGCGATCATTCTGCATCCCGGATCGGGTTCGAATTCCCAGGCGATGTCCCCTGTGGAGATCTCTCGGGCAACGAATCCCTCACTGCTGGGCTCGAGCCAGGTATGATTGGAGAGATTACGAAGATCAGGGACCCGTGATTCAGTCGCGAGTTGGGGCGAAACCAGATCTGAGATCGTTTCTGAGTACTTGCTCTCAACCTCTCCGGTAATCGTATCCATCACGGTGACATGGAAAGAAAGGTCATCTTTCTTGCCCCGAGCATGACCGACAATGGAGTAGTTTCCATCCGGAGTGACCCCCGCACTGACGTTCACAGTGTCCTCGCCTTCCTGAACACGAAGGCCCCAGATCTCTTCACCGTCTTCTCCATTCAGAGCGATGACGCCGTCATGCAGAACTGCTACCGGACCTCTATTTCCAGACAAGACCTCCACGCCCCAGGCGTCCTCGGGCACTTGCCATTGCCAGGCGACGCCGTTGACTTGTGAGGGCAACGGAGCAGGTCTACCTCCATCCGATGTAGTGAAGTGCCCGTCCCCTGGAAACACGATCACCGCAGCAACTGCCAGCGAGACCACCACGCCAACCAGCAATAGGAGCCACTTCCGGCTTCTTTTGACCCGATCACTAATCATTGAGCTCCCATACTTCCTCTCGCTCCCTCTCCCAATTCTCATTCGCTTCGTCGATTTCCTGCCTTCGGTTCGTCCAGTACTCCCTCTCCTCGATCCCCCTTTCGGAACTCTCCTGCTCCCAGGTCTCCCACGTATCCTTGTACTGCGCGTCTCTGGTCTTCAGAGATTCTGAATCATTTTTCAACTCACCATAGAGAGTCCCATAGGTCCCTTCATAGGTCTGCTCGTAGCCAACAGAATGCAGCCCTCCCGTCCGTTCGTCATTGTCCAGCCAAGACATTGGAGTATCCTTCATGACATTATTGAGAGCTTCGCTGATACTATCCTTCTCTCCTGCCCTGTTGCTGCCGAGATACTCGTTCGCCACATCTCTATCCAACTCCATCTCTTCGAATCCGCCACCCACAATTCCATACTGAGACAGAGTTGCGAGATCACCCTCCTGGACATTACCATTCGTCGCCAAAAATGGATTCGGTGAGTTTTCGGGGTCGCTCTTGTACTCCTCCATCATTCGTTCCACCAAGTAGAGATCCATTCTGGTTCCGATCGCACCATTCTCGATTGATCCGGTTTCCACATCGTGGGAGGAGCTTGGCGTCGGAGTGGCTATCAGCTGTTCTTTGATTGCCCCCAATGTCATACTCTCGAAGGTTCCGTATCCCGGAATCATGCTCGTGACCTTCGAATCAGAGATGCCTGCTGAGATCAGGCTCGTCGACATATCCCACATCTGCTCCCGCTCTGCGCGCAGGGCCTGGTTCCCGATGTCTCGGTAGGATGCCTCGTTGTCCAAGGCAGCGTTCACTATGGAGGAAAGGATCGCGGATTCATTAGCATAGCTTTCGGTACTACCATCCTCAACAGAACGAATAATTTGCGAGGTACCGAACAGAGATGTATCTGAATAGACATTGACCGCAGATCTTTCATCCGTCATGAGGACCTCCAGGAATCGAACTCGATCCTCCGCAGACATCACCACGGTTCCCGAATCCGAATCAAATCCGAATTCGGCCGCCAGTCCCGGCGACGGTTCACCGATCGAGCTCCCGTCGCTGATGGACGCTCCATTGGCAAAACTGTAGATATGTGAAGTGAAAGCGTCGGCCAGACTGTCGGCGGCGTCTCGACTGATACCCCCAGCCTCATAGGTCGAATCTGCATGACCCATAAGGAACTGGTGATTCTCCGGATCCGACATGAAGTTCACCAGACCGGCCATCGACTCAGCCGCAAGCTTCTGGGTCTCGGGGTCGAAGTTCACCTCCCCGTCAGAAATCCAGTCGAATACAGCAGTGAGGCCTCCTCTTTCAAAGTCATCCTTTGAGTAGTCAGTCTCTCCAGCTTCCTCGGAGTCAAATTTTTCACCATAAGTAAGGAACCCGAGAAGAGCATCCCTTACTACCTGATCCCGCCTTCCATCGTCGAGCGAACCGTTCTCGTACTGCCCTGTCAGGAGTTCGTGATTCGCTGCGATATTTCTTGTTGAGACTTCGAGAAGGATTTCCATACTGCTCTCACCGAGCACACTGACCAGAGAGCCATCGAATGTTGGCCCAATGTCACCTGATTCATCCGAGAGGATGAGACCCATGTGCAGGGAAAGGTCCTGAGAGAACCTGGTTCCTGCCTCCAAGTGGTCAGACGCGCTACCCAGCAATGCAGTAAGGTTCTTCAGGTCCTGACCGAACTGCTCGTGATCGGCTGTGATATCCAGACCGTTCGGGGAGATGATCGGTCCTTGGACAGTGTTGATAATACTGTCCGGAAGTTTAGAGAATCCCCCTCCGATTCTTTCATCAGAGAGTGTGAGCATGCCTCCACCCAACTCCCTCAGGAGTTCGTTTCGGATTCGCTCGTTCTCTACGTTCTGTTCGATGATCTCCGGTATCGAGATGGCTCCGCCAGAGCCTTCTACTCCATCGACTTCTCCTATCTGTTCGAGTGCCTCGTACATGTTCTCGAGGTATTCGATCTCATCGTCTGTCAACTTCTCCCCGTTGCGCTGCGCGCGCTCAGCTCGCTCGTTCAGGAGATTGACGACGAACATGATCTCGTTGTAGCGATCCTGATCGATCTCACCACTGGCAAGCATTTCTTCGAGGTCTTCACCATCCTCGATTCCCTCTTCCGCCTCGATCGGTGTCGGCATGTCTGAACCACCGATATTGAAGGGTAGCCATCCGAGGCGGCCAGCCTTGACCAGCTCCGCAACGTTTGCGGGACTGGTCCCTCCCGCGATTCTCTCCGAGCACCATTCAGCGGCGCTCGTGAGGTCGGCCCAGTATTCGTCCGCCATCCTCTGGAGACTTTGGTAGTAGAGTTCCCTCGGGGAGACCTTCGGAGGTTCCGGGGTAGCGGAAACATAGGGGGCGACATTATCAACCAGATACTGCAGCGACGCAATACTGCTTTCGTACTCCTCCAGGTCCTCGGACCACTGAGTCGCCACATCCTGGATCACCACACAGGCCAGAGCGGCCTCTTCCCAGTTCGCATGGTTGATCGCCCCTGCCCCACGAATATCCTCCGCGAGCAGATCATTGAACTTCATCGACGTGTTCTTGAAGCTCGTCATGATGTCCTCACCCTGCCCGGTGATGTTTCCGAGCAGGGTCTCAAATTCTCCCGCGACCTCGGCGGCCTCGCCCGAAGTCGCCCCTGGAACCTGGGGGGTGAACGTCATGGGTCTTCCTTTCTTCCAAAACCCTGCCACGCATTTTCCCGGCGCATGGATCAGAGGAGCACCGTCATTCAGCGAGCAGGGATCGGTGAAATTTCTTCTACACGGTCAGAGGGTTCGCGTCTCAAACGGGCTCATCGGTCCAAGGCACCTGTAGTTGTTCCGGAGTCTTCCCCCGCCGCACGAGCAGGGCTCGCCCAGGAGGCAACTGCTGGGAAGCGACTCCATTGGCAAGGCGCCCCTCCCTCCGATCTCCGGAGAACATCACGGCGGGCGTCGCCAAATCACTCAACGTCTGCAAGGGGGGTTCGAACATGGCCCGACCCGCTCCACCTGTGCGACGCGCCATGATCATGTGGAAGCCCAGATCTCTTCCTTGCGAAATGAGGGGGACCAAGGGGAGAAGAGGGTTCGTGTTTCGGGATCCCATCAAGTCCAGATCGTCGACGACGACAAAGATCTCCATGCCCTTCCACCAACTCCTGCTTCTGAGTTGGCGAGGGGTCACCTCAGGTCCAGGAATCCGTTCCTTGAGCTGCTCAGCCAGCTGCGTCGCCATCGCCTTCGTGTGGTCGGGCGTCGTGCAGTACGCCAGTTCCCTGCCCTCTTCGAGAAGCCCGAGGTGGGTCCTCCGGAAGTCCACCAGAACAACCCCCACCTTCTTGGCCGGATGTCTGGAGAGTTGAAGCAGAAGCGAGCGAAGGAAGGACGACTTCCCGGTTTCCGGGTCTCCCAGGACCAGTAGATGCGGTTCCTGGTCCGGGCGTAGCAGGGCCGGCTCGAGCTCTCGCTCCCCAAGACCAAGGACGAGGTCCAGGCCCTTGCTCTTCGCCTGCCCCGTGAGCAGTTCCTCCAGCCCGATCTTCGAGGGCAGGGTACGCACCGCTGAGACCGCCTGATCAGGCCATCGCTGAGTGATCTTCTCGACGAGATCCCTGACGCCCTCGCGGAGGTCCGTGTCGCTGGCGACCCCATCCAATCGGGGGAGTGCGACCTGCGCCATGTTCAGGTTCTGGAGGAGAGCTCGTCCTGGCATCTCCTTGGGGAGTTCGCCCGCAGCATGCCGGTCGATGCCCGAGTCATGGGCCTCGGTCAACTTGAACTCCAACTTCCCTCCAAGGAGCGGCTGGAGTTTGGAGCGGATCTGGGCGTTGTTGGTTCCGGTGAGTACGGTGTGAACGCCGAGCGCGGATCCCCTGTTCAGAATGTCCAGCAGGTCGTCATCACGGTCCCCCAGGACCTCCCTCACCTGTGACCAGCCGTCGATCAGTAGGAAGATGTCTCCCACGATGTCCTTGGAGACCGTTCCTTCGGCGCGTGCCCGTCTGAGGGCCTCCGGCGACTCCAGTTTCGAGCGCCTGAAGATCCTCTCCCTACGATCCAGCTGAGCACGTACATCCGTGATCACACGTTGTACCCGTTCGGTGTTGGTCCGTCCCGCCACTCCGGCCACATGGGGCAAGTCCTCCAGAGAAGCGAGACCGCCACCACCGAAGTCGATCGCGTAGATCGCGACACGGCCGGGCGGATAGCGCCAGGCGAGTGCCGCGGTCAGGGTCCGGAGGAAGACTGACTTTCCGGTGCGTGGGCCGCCCAACACGACCATGTTGCCTCGGGCTCCGGTGAAGTCGAGCTCGATCGGTCCCTGTCGCTGTTCTCTCGGAACATCCTGAACCCCGACGACCGCCTTGAGTTCCTCCGAAGGGGGTTCGACGGTGCTCTGCTCCGTATCGTGGTCCCCAGGCCCCGTCCCCCATTGCAGAGCCGTGTCCAATGTGAGCGCCTCTGCGAGGGGCTGCAGCCACACTGGTCGCACGGGCTCGGATCCTGACTCGTTGAGCCTGTCCACAGCGACCTGCAGAACACTCCGTTCCCTGGTTCCTTGGGCCTTCGGCGAGGGCTTCGCACCGAACACCTCCTGAAGCCGTTCCACGACCAGCTTCGGGTCCAGGTCTGACACACCGTTGTAGGAGATGAGGGGAAGCACGGGGTCCTCGTGTGCCGTCGTCTCCTGAAGCGGTACGTAAGGCGAGGAGACCATGGCGGCCTTGAACCGCTCGAAGACCGACGTGTCGACCTTCAGGTACCCGGAGCCCGGTTCCGGGGGAAGGTGGTAGGCGTCCCCGACACCGATCGCCTCCCTGCTCTCGGACTCGGAGAAGGTACGAAGGCTGATACGGAACGACAGGTGGCTTTCCAGCCCCTTGATCTTTCCCGTGTCCAGTTTCTGCGTCGCGAGCATGAGGTGCACTCCGATGGAGCGCCCGATGCGGCCGATCGCCAGGAACAGGTCCGCGAAATCAGGATGAGCCGTGAGAAGCTCCGAAAACTCGTCGATGATGACCAACAGGTGCGGGAGTGGTTCCAACTCACCCTCGGCACGCAGTTCTTCGTAGGCATGGACGTTCGGCAGGTTTCCTGCCTCTTTGAGCACCTGCTGCCTACGGGTCAGCTCCCCGTACATGGCCTCACGGAACCGGATGACCATGCTTTCGTCATCCGCGAGGTTGGTGATGATGCCAGCGCTGTGAGGGAGGCGTCCCGAATCGGCGAAGGTCGCCCCACCCTTGAAGTCGACCAAGAGAAGCGCGAGCCGGTCCGGAGGGTGAGCGATCGCCAAGGAAGTGACCAGCGTGCGCAGCATTTCCGACTTCCCGGAACCCGTGGCCCCCACCACCAGACCGTGCGGACCCATTCCACCGAATGCTGACTCCTTGAGGTCGAGGAGAACAGGGTTTCCAGAGGGGCCGATCCCGATCGGCACCCGAAGGAAGTCACCACCACTTCTCGGGCGCCAGGTGCGTGCCGTGTCGAGCAGAGCCACATCGGGGACACCGATGATCTCCGGAAGGTCAACACTGTTGTGGAGTGCGTCCGCTCCGTCCGAAGCAGAGAGTCGGTAAGGGGAGAGGATCCTCGAGAGAACCGTCATGCCGGCGACATCCAATGAGTCCGCCCGCCCCTTGAGGGGCACTTCCCGAACATGCCCTTCCGGGCTCCGGACCGGATGTTCCGTGTCCTCCGCCACAGCCGTGGACACGACCGATAGCCTCATGTTGACGGTTTCGGGCTCCTCCCGACGGTCTCCGAGAAGGAAGATCACGTGGATGCCCAGTTGGGCGAGCGACTCGACTGGCGGTTCTGCTGCCAAGCCCGACATCGTGGACTGGTACTCCCCGTCCACGATGACAACGATCCGCTGTGTGCCCGGCCCTGGTGGGGCACCTCGGCGACGCTGCATGTCGACGGTGCGCTTCTCCACCTCCGCTTCGATCATCTTCCGCATCTCGATGGTGTTGCCAGCTACCACCCTGGCCGCGAGCGGTCCGTCCGTGGGCTTGTCGTCCAGGCCCTCCGCGGAGTTGTGTGGGAGCCATTTCAGCCAGTCCCACTCAGCGACCAGCCTGTCGTTGCGAACAACCCCCACGCAGACGTCCTCAGGTGCGGAGAAGGTGGCGATCTGACCCACGATCGCTCTCGCCAGTGCCCTCCCGCCGGCCCGGTCCCCAGTGATCGACACGACTCCCAGTTCTCGCAGATTGAGAACCAACGGTTGTTCCGGAACCTCGGCATACAGGTCGATCAACTGCTGCGCCATGCCCTGGCACAGGGGGTCGTACACGACGAGAGGTGAAGAGGTGTCCATCTTCAGTGTGAGCCTGCGCTTGAGGGGACGCGTGCCCTCACCGATCCGCACGTGAAGAAAATCCGGATCCGAAGCACGCCTTTCCCACCTCCGGCTCGTGAGCCTGGCCGCTTCGGTCAGCAGGTGAGGAGACGGGTAGCAATGGAGATTTCCAGATCGCTGTGTGTTGGCGACGCCGCGGACCTTGTCCCGGATCTGATCCAGGTAGTCGATATACCTTTCTCTTTGTTCCCTGATCTGCCTACGGGGACCATTGTGCTGGGCAACGAACATGGCAATCCCAACGATCACGCTCGCCAGCATCACAATGGCCCCGATAGCTGCCATCAAAGGGCGGTGACCCATGGTGATCGACATCATCAGCGACCCCGACCCCGTGATGATCGGCATGATGATCATCGCTGACGACGCGCCCGAGGGTGGGTTGTCCGGCAACTGGGGAGGCGCGGCGATGACCAGGGGATCCCGCCCAGGGTCCTCCGGTACGTACCGTGCGGGCCGTTCCAACAGTCTGATCGACACTACGATCACTCCCGTTTACTTCAGTTCGGGGGTTGTTCAGAAGAGTTCTGAACTCAGGGGCAGAGCGACGTCACGAAGTCATGTCCGCGACGTAGGAGAAAAGACCCATGCCCCAGGCCGTGGTGGCGAAGGCCACCATCACCAGACCGAGCTCGATCCAGTTGAGGACACGACTGACCGAGGCCTGCGGAACGTCGTCCAGTTTGATCCAGCTCACGGCTGCCGTTACGGCGCCAACGGACAACGTGAATATCGGGATCCAGACCGCCACCATCGGTACCACCTGCACGAGGTGGAGGAGGCTGAGAACCACCCCTGTGACCCCACCTACGCGGAGAGGAAGGACATGTCGGATGCGCGCGAACAAGCGAGACCTGAGCAGGAGAAGGAAGGACAGGGTCAGCACGAGCAAGCTGTCTGGCGTTCCCTCACCAGACCACAGGAGGAGCGACACCACGGCGGTCGCGCTCACCGCCGACCCCAACACGACCCCGAGAAGAAGGCGGTCACTGGTGTTCAGCGTCTCCTCGAACCGCTCGGTGGGTACCCCTCCGGAGTTGACCACTCGATAGTCGAGGGCGGAGAGCCCTCCCATCACCAGTGCGAGACGAGGCAATCCACCGATGCAGAGCACCAGGACCAGCGCGAGTGCCCTGGCACCCTGCTGAATGTCCAGGAAGAGGGTGACGGCGGTCAGAGCGCCACCTGTGAGGCAGATGAAGGCGAGCGCCGTGAGGCACGGCAGTCCGGCCTGGTCGACGGTCCACGCGACTCCCGAGGCGATCAACGCTCCGGCGAGCCCGAGGATCAGGATGTTCTGGGTCTGCGGTTCGGCGGTGACGACGAACCCCAGCAGCGATCCCACAGCGCCGCCCCAACCGGCGGACGTGACGAACAGGATGTCAGCGATGACGTGCATGGCACGCCTACGCGCGACGACCACCTGGAGGAGGGTGAGGATCAACCCCAGCGCCGCCACACCCGGATAGACAGCGGAGGGCCTCAGCCAGCTCATGACGGCCAACACCAACAGGGGCACCAGCGCCGAGAACAGCAGGCCGAAGGCGAAGGTGGTCGAGTGGCTCCAGAATCCACTGGACTCGTCGACCCGGTCCTCTACCGCTCCACGGACGTCGTCCACGTACTGGGGGCGCGAGGGGGCTGTCTCACGGCGCAGCATGAGGACATCACCATCGGCGATCCCCGCGGCACCGAGTGAGTCCTCGAACCGGAGGACGTGGTCCTCTGGAGTCGTCAGGACCCAACCCGCGGCCTCGTTGCCTTCCTCCTCTGGCAGACACACGCCGAGGATCTTCGGCATGAGTGCTGCTACCGGAACCGTGTCCGGTAGTGCGAGATCCACCCATCGTTGAGGGCCGGAAACTGTGACGCGACTGTACCCACCCACCCGGCATGATTCTTTCTGTCGATATGGTGTTTGACGAGTTGGTCCTCCTGGATGGAAAACCCTGATCAATCATCTCATGTAGCCTTGTGAGGCTATACCGTGGTGATACTACATAGCGTCGTGCATCCGGCGGACGGCGATTGGTGTGGAGAAGCGCCTCAGGCACTGGCACACGGGATACTCAGAGACCAGTACACCAGCACGTACGATTCGATCTGGGCATCGCTTGAGCTGGGAATATGCTTCCCCAACCGAAAACTCCCCGCCTTGAGGCCACAATCGGCCAGCTCATTCGCACTCATCGGTCCCGTGATGCGGTACGGATCGACCCTAATAGGACAACGAAAGGGGGGAGATGGGCTCCAGAACACACTTGGGACCCGCCTCTCCTGGACCCAGTGCACCCCAAACGACTGGGAAGTTCGCGCTCGGCTACGGCATAGGAGCTCCTGTGAGCCTCACCACCTCGCGACTCCTTGCCCTCCGTGAGGGGGCAGCCGAGAACGCCTCGTCACCGCGCTCTGGCGACCTCGGCTGCGACACGGGCGGGCGTGACCGTGCGCGATACTCAAATCACGCTGCACCGGGACTTGGACCACACCGGGCAGGGATGCGCGTTCTACCAATAACAGTAGCTCGGCAATTGAGATACGCTCCAGTAACGCGAGCGGTTCGTTCTCCGCGTCAATCAGATCTGACATGCTACGGAGCGGGCCCTGGCGACGAGGCTTCCCAAATTGCCGTTGAATTGCCACCCGTGTGCCATTGGTGCCCCGGGTGCGGTTACTCCTTGGCGGTGCGACGATGAATCCCCCAGACGAACGCCTGACACCGCCGAATGGCTGGATCCCCGGTTACCACTCCCTCCGGCGTATCCACCGCGCTCGCTCATCCGAGCTCTACGTCGCGGTACGCGCGAACAGCGGCATGGAGTCTGTGGTCAAAGTACTGCTCGACCCCGTGACGACGCCCGTTCAGATCGAGATCCTCCAGAAGCTCAGCGGTGGTCCGGGGGTGGTGCCTCTTCTCGACCTCGGCCGAACAGCTTCAGGTCAGCCCTTCGCTGTGCTGCCCCTCTACCCGGAGGGCTCCTTCGGTCAGGTCCTGGGACGATCCGGCCCTGTCTCACCAGAGCAGGCCGTGGCCGTGGGCAGAAGTGTCGGCCCTGCGCTGGCAAGCCTGCACCGACACGAGTTGGTGCACAACGCGGTCGCCCCGGAGAACATTCTCGCGGGAAGCACTTCCCTGTTGACCGGCTTCGGCGCGGCCACCCGTATCGGTTCCTCAGGCATCAAGGTTCGTGGACGTGAGTCGTTTCTTCACGCACCGCCAGAAGCACTCCGCGGCGACCAGTTGACACCTGCCTCGGACGTCTATCGGTTGGCCTCGACGCTCTGGACCCTTCTCGCCGGAAGGACCCCTTTCTCCCACGAGCGGGGTGAATCACTCACGGACCAGATGTACGCCGAGCGTGTTCTCGGCATGAACGCCCCGCCCGTGCCACGCAGAGACGTGTCCCGGGTCCTTTCCAGGGTGCTCACCCGGTCCATGGCCAAGGATCCCGAGGAGCGCTACCAGTCAGCTGTGGATCTGGCGACGGCTCTGGAGAGGGCCAGAACCGGTACCCGGTCCGGTGCGCAGCCCTCCTTCAGCGACGACCAGAAGCGGTCTCCCTCATCCGACGCCAGGGTGCAAGGTGAACCATCCGAGGCGCCAGGCATTCAGGGCCCTGTCTCTCCCTCGCCTGGGTCCGACAACGAACTCGGCGATCCGCTTCCGCCGCAAGCTCGGGCGCTCGCAACGGCAACAGCCCCGGCCGAATCTGAGCAACGGTGGGAAGCTCCGCAATCTCCGGACACTCGGAAGTCACCGGCTCCGAGTCCCGAGCCAAGGGTTCAGCCGAAGCAGAATGCCGTCGCGGCCGTTCCCAACCAGTGGGGGAGGTTGGTCGGGTGGACTGGTGATGTCGACTCGAGTCTGCCCTCTTCGGGCGAGTCCTCCTCCAGAACTTCCTCTCCCGAGGGCAGGAACCATGGGGACCGACCCGACCTTGAGCCGCGATGGCGACGCCACCTCAACATCGGTGTCACAGCGATCAGCATCATGACCTTCACGGTCGTGACTGGGATCGTCGCGACCCTCCAACCTCAATCTGGTTCGCCCGTACTCGCTAGCGAGGAGTATCCCGAAGAGTCCGTGCCAGAGGCCGCCGAGGCTCCCGAACCCGTGGTCGAGCCTTCGCCGCTTCCTGAGGTCAGCCCGCCCTCGGGGGTCTCACTGGAGGACTCCCTCAGCGCCGTCACCGTCTCCTGGACCGACCACACCGGGGGCACCGGTTCGTACTTCGTCGTCGGCGGCAGGCAGGGGCACGATCCCACGACCCTGGCGCGGACCGGCCCCGGTGCGGTGACCGCTCAGATCAACGTCGACGACACCCAGGCCGAGTACTGCTTCACCGTGGTGGCTGTCGACGGCGGTTCCGGGGCTTCGGACGAGGTGTGCACGACCCGCGCGGCCGAACGCCAGGCCGAGGCCGACCGCCTGGCGGAGGAGGAAGCCGCCGAGGAGGAGGAAGAGGAAGAGGAGGCGGATCCGTCGCCCTCTCCCTCGCCGTCGCCCAACTCTGATCTGGTCAGGGAGCCCTCTCCCTCCGCGACCGGTGACGGAGACTAGTCGGCCCCACGCGCCCGGCGTCCTCCGGATAACGTGAGGATCGGGGAGAACCGTGACGTGTTTCCGGTGATCCCACACCCTGGAACCACCCCGCTCCGCTCCCCCGAAAGGCGATCCATGCGGCGTTCACTCGCCTTGACCTCTGCTGTGTGCCTCCTCGCCGTGACGGCGTGCGAATCCTCCTCCGGGTCCTCGGACGGCGAGCCGGAGACGGTCGAGGCGCTCACCGAGGACGGTCTGGTGGGGCTCGCCCTGGTGCACCGGGGGTTCGAGGGCGGTGACCCGGAGACCGAGCAGGTACTGGTCTTCCACGATCCCGAGACCGGCGCTCCCCTCCAGCGGATCGACCTGCCCGACGGGGCGGTGGACCCGATGGCGCCAGCGGTTCCGGTGCACAAGCGGTTCTCCGAGGACTGGCAGTACTTCGCATTCGCCACGAACGAACCCAACGCCGTGCACCTGGCGGGTCTGACCGACCCCCAGGACGCCGAGGAGGGTGAGGAGTTCACCTACCAGCCCGTCGAGACGATCCAGGCTTCCGGTGAGGAGGAGCTGTCGGACCCGGTGATCCACGGGGACCGGCTCTGGTACGTCTCCGCGCAGGGCCAGGGGCAGCCGCCGCAGGTCAAGTCGGTCCCGTTGGAGGCGCCCGGCGGCACCCCCAACCAGGAGGGCAGCCTCGCTCTCGGGGAGGGGCAGCGGCCCAGCGACTGGACGATCACTCCGGATGGCTCCCTGCACATCCGTAACAGTGTCCCCACCCAGCAGATCGCGGGCGGCGAGGGCAGCCTCGTGGTGCGTTCGACCAACGGCACCGTAGTGAACGCCACCCTCAACACCGGGGGCGAGCAGTGGCAGACCTTCGACGACGCACCGGTCTGGGGCGGTGAACAGGCCCTGCTCCAGCCGGACGGCGACGGGGAGGGCCCTCAGGGCGCCTACCTGCTGGAGGTCGAGGGCCAGGGCCACAGCGTCACTCGGCTGCTGGAGGACGTCTCGAGTCCCGTTGTGCAGTACACGCTGGCACCCGAGCGGGACGCGATCCTGCTCCAGACCGAGGAGGCGTGGTTCCGGGTGGACGTGGAGGAGGGGGCGGTGACGGAGACCGAGGAGGCGTTCCCTCGCTACCACGACACCTCCATGGACGGCTGGCCCCTCGCGGTGCGGTGGTCCCAGGAACCGCCCACCGAGCCGGACGCCCCCTCGGAGAGCCCCACCTCCTGACGCGGACACACCACGGGCGCCGTCCTTACCGCGTTCGGAGGGTGCCGCACATGCGTGAAATCCCGCGACCCCAGGAGAGGACACCTCGGATGCCCAGGACAAGGAAACAGCGCGGCGCCATGGCCACGCTGACGTCGCTGCTCGACAACACCCTCGCAGCAGCCGCCTCCGCCACGTAGGAGGCGACACACGGGGATCACCGTACTCCGACGGAGACAGGGGCCAGAGGGATCAGCCCCGCCTGGGCGCGCCCGTCGGGTTCCTGGTCATAAGCCCTGACCCACGCCCCTTCGCCACATCAGCCTGCCCGCCGCAGTCCTGTCGATCCCGCTGTTCGGCGTCACTGCGGTCGCGGCGGCCGACACCGTCGCCGTGTCGGTGAAGGAGGCCCGCCGCCACAGGCGGATCGCGCCGGACAGGTCCCTCAGCAGCCGGAGGCCGGCCGGGGGCGCGGATCCGGTCAGCGGAATCCGATGACCCTGACCCCCTGGCCCTGGGAGTCAGCCAGGTCGACCAGCACCACGGCCCCGGGAACGGCCTCGAACTGCCCCTCCGGCTGCCTGGCCTGGAAGTAACCGGCCGCCTTGACCGGCTCCGGGAGATCGATCCGGTGCACCTCGCCGCCACCCCAGGGAGCGACGTTGACCGGAGTCTCCGGGTCCTCCGACTCGAGCTTGACCACCGCGTCCTCCAGAGCCAGCACGTAGCTACTGATCGACGCCGTGGGCACCGCCCGCTCCTCGGTGGCCAGGGTCCGGCCGTCGAACCGGCGCAACTCGTAACCGGCGGCCTTGACAGAAGGAGCGCGCTGGGCGACGAGGAACCCGTCTTCAAGCGTGCGAACCAGGTAATGGTGCTCTTCTTCCTCGAGCCCTGTCGCGTCACCCACGACCCCACCCGTGACCGGATCGAACACGTACCTCTCGCTGAACTGTTCGTCCTGATACGACGACCCCTGGTCGTGGTACACGGGAAGCACCTCACCCGCCCCACGCACGGAACGGCGTTCGGAGATCAGGAACGCTGCTTCCTCACCCTCCAGCTGCCACAGAACCGACCCGTCCCCAGGGTCCAGAGCGATCAGCTCGGCGTCGAGCGAACCGCAGCCCGCTCGTACGACCACCGCGTCGGAGAACACCACCGGCCGGTCAGCCCGGTGCACCTTAGATCCCTCACACGTGAACAGGTCCTCGGTCCGCCACAGCTCGGATCCGTCCTCGTCCGAGAGCATCGCCCCCGAGAGCCCGTCACTGGCCTCCAAGTGGAAGACACCCCCGTCGCCAGCGACACCCACGTTGAAGGGCCCTGGCTTCTCGACGTCGGGGGCGATCGGCTCCGCGAAGTCGCCGACGACCTCACCGCTGACTCCGTCCAGGACCACACGCCGCCACTCGACCGGAGGGACGGACCCCTCCTCGTCGTCGGCCGCCCCGAACTCCTCGTCCGGTGCTTCCTTCGGGTACATCACGTGAACCCGCTCCCCGGAGGAGGACACGTCCGTCAACGCACGGACACCCTCGTCGTCCACGGTGAAACTCCACCGCTCCTCACCGGTCACCCCGTCCAGGGCCACCACTCCCCGAGCCGTACGCACCAGGGCACCGCGCGGGAGGGGGGTCACCTCCACATCCCCCCAGTGACCTTCAGCGGTCCACTCCCACGCCACCTCGGAGATCGACCCCGGCACGGCGGCGTCCGACCACTCACCGTCCAACTCCTGGTGGCTGACCGAGACACCCCCGAAGCCCAGCACCGAACAGGCCCCGAGGGGGACCAGGAACACCACGGCCACTCCAGCGCTCGCCCACCGGAGAAACGGTCGGGGCCTACTCACCAAAGCCGAGCACCTTGACCCCCTCGCCCTCGGCGCCGCTCAGGTCGACCAGAACCACGACGCCGGGGACAGCCTCGAACCGGCCCTCCGGCTGCCTGGTCCCCGAAGGCAGAGCGACATCGGTGGATTCGGGCACATCCACATCGAACGGTTCGCCTCCGTCCCAAGGAGCGACGCTGACCATCGGCCCGCCGTCTCCCGAATCCGCGAACTTGACCACCGCGTCTTCGAGGGCGATCACGTACGCCCCGGGCGACGACGTCTCCACCGCCTGTGCCGCGGTGCCCGAGACCTGGCCGTCGAACCGGCGCAGCTCGTAACCGACAGCGTCCGCCCCGGACTCGCGCCGCGACACGAGGAACCCGTTCCCGAACGTGCGCGCCGGGTACCAGTCCTCGCCGGTCCCCGCGGCGTCGCCCACGACCTCGCCCGTGACCGGGTCGAGCACGACCGCCTCGGCGAACTCCTCGCCCCAGTAACCGTCCCCGCCCTGGTCCAGGGCGAGCAGGTCTCCCACTGCACGCACCGAATCGGCGGAGGGGCGCGCTCCCGCGCCCTCGAGATTCCAGAGAACCTCTCCGTCCTCGGGGTCCAGGGCGACCAGCTCGGTCACGTCCGTGCCGCACTCCGCGCGCACGACCAGCGCCTCGGGGAAGACCGCCGGCCGATCGGCCCGGTCCACACTCCCACCGTCACACGTGAACAGGTCCTCGGTCCGCCACAGCTCCGAACCGTCCTCGTCCGAGAGCATGCGACCGCTCAGCAGCGGCTCGGAACCCAGTTCGAAGAGGCCGGCGTCCGTAGCGGTCCCGAGGTCGAAGGCCCCCAGCTCCTCGATGTCACCGGTGAACTCCTCCTCCAGGTCGCCGACGATCTCGCCGGTCACTCCGTCGAGAACGACCCTGCGACCGGGTACCCCCGCCGAGTCGTCTCCGTCGGTGCCCCCGGACTCCTCGCCCGGGGCCTCCTCCGGGTAGAGCACGTGGACCCGCTCACCGGACGAGGGCACGTCCGTCCGTACGGGGACGTCCTCGTCCTGCACGACGAAGCTCCACTGCTCCTCACCGGTCACACCGTCCAGCGCGACGACACCGTGCGACATGCGCAGGAGCACGCCCCCGGGCAGCGCGGTCACCCCCAGATCACCCGTGTACCCCTCGGCGGTCCACTCCCACGCCAGCTCCGACACAGTTCCGGGCACGGCGGCGTCCGACCACTCACCGTCCAACTCCTGGTGGCTCACCGAGACACCCCCGAACCCCAGCACCGAACAGGCCCCGAGGGGGACCAGGAACACCACGGCCACTCCAGCGCTCGCCCACCGGAGGGATGGCCAGCTTCTCGTCATGCTCTCCCACTCCTTGCGCTGCCCGGCTCAGGACACATGGCGATCATTCATCGGAAACCCAGCACCGTGGCCCCGGTGCCGTCTCCCTCGGGTCGCTCGACAAGCGTCACGGCCCCGGGGACCGCAAGGAACCGGTCATCGCCCAGCAAGTCATGGGCACGGGAGGACTCCTGGGTGCTGAGTCCCCCGTCCAACGGCCTCGGCAAAGCGATCTCGTCGGCTTCCCTACCGCTCCCCCACTCGCTCACAGTCAGTCCGCTGCGAACCACGTCGGTCCCGCGCGTCAGGGGAGAACGGGGCTCCAACTTGACCAGGCTCTCCTCCAAGGGCAGAAGGTAGACACTCATCGCCCAGGTGTGGATCGCCGCTCCGTCAGTAGCAGCCAGAGTCTGTCCGTCGAAACCCCGCTTCTCGTAGTCGTAGACGCGTTCGCCGGTCCCCCTGGTAGCCACCAGATAGCCGTCCTCCAGGGTCTTGACCAAGGCCTGGTCATCTCCCAGATCAGGCCCGTTCCCCACAACCTCGCCGCTGGCTGGGTCCAGGACCACACGTTCCTGATGACGTGTTCCGCCCTCAGGACTGGGAACCGTGTCCCCCTCGTGAACGGCCAACAGACCCCCCACCCGACGGACACCACCGTCCGGCGCGAGGAAATCGCTCTCGGACCCCGTCCTGGACCACAGCCGCGACCCTTCCCCCAAATCGAGGGCGGTCACCTGCACTTCCCCTGAACCGCACACGGCTCGCACCACCACGACATCCTCGAACACCGTCGGAGTGCTGGCCGAGCCGACCTTCGCGTCACCGCAGGAGAACAACTCTTCGGTGCGCCAGAGGACTTCGCCGTGCGTATCCGAACGCATCTCCGCACCCAACTGCGGCTCAGGTGTCACCCTCAGGGCTCCGGTGTCCGTCGCGACACCGATATCGAAGACACCACGCAGTTCCTCGACGTCCCCCGCCAACTCCTCCTCGCGGTCACCGACGACCTCGCCGGTCTCCCCGTCCAGAACCACACGGCGGCCCGGCACCGGCTCACTCTCGTCCTCACCGTTCGGACCTTCGGCGGACCTGTCGTCCCCTTCAGGACGCTCCTGTGGCTGGTCCGGAAAGAGCACGTGAACTCGGTTTCCCGACGGGGACACGTCCGTCCACACCCGGGTCCCCTCCACCAGGTAGCTCCACATCTCCCGACCCGAGGCACCGTCCAACGCGACGACGCCGTCCTCCATAGCCACCAGTACACCGCCAGGAAGACGGGACAACCTCGGCACACCTGTAGCTTCCTCGACGGTCCACTCCCAGGCCAGTTCCGAGACCGTCAACGGAACCTCCCCGTGAGCCCAATCACCCGCCAGGGTCTCGTTCCGAACTCGCGCGTCCTCCCTCGGCAACAACCAGGCTCCAAACAGAGCCACTACCGCCAGCAGCACTCCGCCCCGGAACCACCAAGAGCGCAACCACGACCCCATCATTCGTTCTCGCCGTCGGGTCCTTCCACGTCCGCCTCCGCCTTCTCAGCACCGGTGTCATCCCTCGAAGAGCTCAGTGCCCCTCCCGTCGCCCACACCGGCCAGGAGTTGGTCGATCCCGCCCCGCACGTCCGTGCGGGTTCTCATGTCCCGAGACCACGACGTGCTCAGCTGGGAGACGAGCCCCGACGCGGCCCGCCCTTCTCCCAGGAAAGGAACTCCGCGTTCGCCTCCCCCGGGGCCATATCCTCGCCATGCACACCTGTTCAGACGCAGATTCCCCTCAGGGAATCCCATAGTAGGCATCGGTGAAGTCACGTTCGGCCGGTACCTCACCACACCCCGACCGGCCCCACATTCGGCCTCCATCGGTCTCGACACACCCAACCTCGACTCCCACACGACCTCTGAGGAGCGGATATGGAATCGACCAGAATTCTGTCCGTGACGGCGCTGACTCTTCTGCTCTCATCGTGTTCGCTGATGCCCGGGGCCTGGGAGGAGAGCGAGATCGACCATTCGGTGTTCCAAGGGATCGCAGACCCGCTTGACCTCCCCAGAAGCCTGTCTTCCGTGGGATGGGATTGGGAGGCTCCTGAGGAAACCGACATCGTCGACGTACGTCCCTTCCCTCTCGGTGTTGTCGTGACCGTCTCGGACGGGGTCATCGCCCTGCAGGGCGACACCGGGGAGGAGCTCTGGCGATACCGACGAGTCGGCGAGGCGGTGACGGACGCGAACGTCACGGCGAGCGGAGACCGTGTCGCGCTCGCCTACCCCGTCGGCGAGGATTCCGAAGCCGCGGCCGTCCCGCACGACGTCGTGCTTTTAGACTCCGACACGGGCGAGGAACTCGGCGCCCACGTGGAGGACTTCACCGCTGAGGAACAGGTTCCCGGGAACATCACGACGCTGTCCCCCAAGCCAGAGCATCTGGGTCTGCTCTCCGACTCGTCCCGGATCGTCTATCGAAAGCTGGATGACCAGAGAACCGGCGTGTTCTCACTCGACCTGGAGACCGGAGACGAGTCATGGAGTCTCACCAACCTCCGAGAAGAAGGCCAGCAGGGGCGGGACTTTCATCCCAAGGGAGTGGTCGCCTCGGGCGACACAATCATCCTTTCCGGCAACTTCATGGACGAGGACATCGAGTCCCCCGACGAGACCGCAGAGGAGCAGACGCACACGGTCGTTCTCCTGGGACTCGACGCCAACTCAGGAGAGGAGCTCTGGCGCCATGAGATCGAAAGAGGCGCTCCCATCAACTCCCACCCGGTCGAGCTGGGCGTTCAGCGGCCCTCCGGCGCAGTGGTCGCGGTGGCCAGCGGTCCGCAGGGCGTGCAGGAGTGGATCCTCGACCCCGCCTCCGGAGAGCAGCTGGCTGAGGAGAAGTTCTTCTCAGGGCGAGAGGGCAATGTCATCGGTGCCCTGGAGAACGCCGTCGTGACCGAGCAGTGGCTGGTCGAGGACGACGAGTTCGAGTACTCCTACACCGACTTCTCCGGCAACACCCACACGACGCTTCATACCCCAGGCCAAGGGGCGCGCCTAGGAGGCGTATTCGTCCTGCCTCTCGAGAAGGCGATCGTCTGGCTCGACGTGAACCAGACCAACACTTCGTTCGACCCCGACGAAGCCGCCTGGGACGAGGCACGCCTGGTGGTGGACGAGGACGGCGAGTCCCGAGTCATCGACCTCGGTATCCGGGTCGAACGGGACTACAGCCAAGACGGGAGCGAACTTCAGCGCTCCTCGCTTCCCGGTCCGCCCGACATGACCGTCGCCCCGGGCGCACTGGTGGTGCAGGAGAAGGTGACGGGCAGCCCGCGTCGTCTCGTGGGTGTGGTTCCGTAGTGGCTGTTCCGACCGGCTCCCGCTTCGTACACCCCTGTTCACAGGCGACTTCGAATCGCAAGGTGCGAGTACGGAGATCAGGGGTTGGTCTCCCTCGGCACGTTCGATGAGTCTGGGAGCGCGATCCGACATCACGCGCCCGGGCCTCGCAGAGCCCCACCTCCTGACGCGGACACACCATTGGCGCCATCCTTACCGCGTTCGGAGGGTGCCGCATATAGCGTGAAATCCCGCGACCCCAGGGAGAGGACACCTCGGATGCCCAGGACAAGGAAACAGCGCGGCACCATGGCCACGCTGACGTCGCTGCTCGACAACACCCGCGCCGTGGCCGGGTCCGCCACGGCCTTCGGTGCCCCGGTGACCTCGGGCGCGACCACGGTGGTCCCCGTCGCCCGGGTCAGCAGCCTGAGCACCATGGGCGGCGGCACCGGCAACCTCCCGTTCTTCGGCGGTGACGGCGCAGGCGGCGTGGGCTTCACGCGGGTGCGCCCCTCGGGCTTCCTGGTGGTGGGCCCCGAGGGCGCCGGTTTCCGCCCCATCCGCCAACCGGCCACCGCGCTGGCCATCCCGCTGGCCGTGATCACCGCCGTCGCGGTCACCCGCATCGTCTCCGTCTCGGTCAGGGAGTCCCGCCGCCGCAGGATGGTGGCCGCCCTCCAGACCCGGCAGGAGTGCTGCCAGGAGCACTGAACGGTCACTTTCCGTGGTGTGACGTGGACCGTTTCGCTTCCGAGCGGACTCCGTTAGCCTCGGCGGGTCGCGGCCGCACGGTTGTTCGGAGGGCGTTCCTTGTCCGGGGTCATCGTCGGGTTCGGCGTCATCGCCAGCATTGTCGTCATCGGCTACATGCTCGGGCGAATACCCCTGCTCGGTCCGGGGGCCAGGGAGGTCCTCAGCAAGCTGGCGTTCTTCATCGCCAGCCCTGCTCTGTTGTTCACGATCCTCGCGCGGACCGACCTGTCCATCCTGGTTTCGGGTCCGGTCCTGGTGAGCGTGCTCAGCGTGGTGATCGTCGCGCTCGCCTTCCTCGTGCTGGGGGTCATCCGGCGCTGGGGCGTCGGCCGCACCACCGTGGGTGTGCTGGGCGCCTCGTACGTGAACGCGGGCAACCTGGGCATCCCGATCTCCGTCTACGTACTCGGGGACGCCTCGCTGGTCGCCCCGATCCTGCTCTTCCAGCTGCTGGTGCTGGCCCCGGTCTCCCTGACCGTGCTGGACCTGGCCAACGGGAGTGTGCGGGGTTTCTGGCCGGTGCTCCGGCGCTCCCTGGGCACCCCCGTGCGCAACCCCGTGGTGATCGCCTCCATCGCCGGGGTCGCGCTCTCCGCCTCGGGCTGGGATCCACCCGCTCCCCTGATGGAGCCGTTCGAGCTGATCGGCGGCATGGCCGTCCCGGCGATGCTCCTGGCCTTCGGGATCTCCTTGCACGGCAGCTCCCTGCCGGGCCGTGCCGGGCCCGACCAGGTCCCCGTCCTGTTGGCGGTGGCTCTGAAGTCGATCGGGCTGCCGTTGACCGCCTGGGCGCTGGGCTCCCTGGCGTTCGGGCTGGAGGGCGCCGCCCTGTTCTCGGTGGTGGTCCTGGCGGCCCTGCCGACGGCTCAGAACGTGTACAACTACGCCACCCTGTACCGGACCGGTGAGACCCTCACGCGTGAGGTGATCCTGCTGACCACCTTCCTCACGGTGCCGGTCCTGTTCGCCATCACCTTCCTGCTGGGCTGAGCCTGCGCCGGGAGCACGAACGGTGCGGGCTCACCCGGTGAGGGGGACGCCCTCGATCCCGCCGGACGAGCCCGCTCGCGGGGTCAGCGCCTCCACCTCGACGGGTGGGACGTCGAGGACCGCGATGCGCTGGTGATCGTCGCCGGGCTGGATCTCGTGGACCCCCTCCCGCGTTTCGGCGTGGCTCTGTCCGCCGAAGCCCGGCGGGGTCACGTAACGGGTCAGGGCAGGGTCTGGTTCCAGGAGTTGGAAGCTGACGGGCTGTCGTCGTCAACCGGGAGCCGTACTACAGCTGGCCGTACCGGGAGGAGGGTCACGAGCGCCAGTGCCTCTGACGGGCCGAATTCCTAGCGTTGGTGCTGACACCGAACAGCCCGCTTGGAGCCCTCCGTGCCCGTATCCGTCTCCCGTTTCCTCTCCGTCCCGCTCTGCCTCGCCGCAGCCGCGACCCTGGCCCTGGCCCCGGCCGCCGTCGCGAGCGCGGAGCCAGCCGCGCCCCCGCCCCCTTCTCGCGAACTCACCAGGGAGTCCGCCGAGGAGTTCGTCGACCAACGTGTCCCCGAGCTCCTGGAACGGCACGGAGCCCCCGGCGTGGTGGTCTCCGTGGTCGGGGACGGCGCACCGCTGGCCTCCGCCGCGCACGGGGTCGCCGACCTCTCCACCGGAACGCCCCTGGACCCGGAGGTACACGGCATCCCCACCGCGTCCGTCGCGAAGTCCTTCACCGCCGTGGCCGTCCTCCAGCTGGCCGAACGGGGCGAGGTGGACCTGCACGAGGACGTGAACACGTACCTGCCCGAGGACCTGCGGGTCCCGGACACCCACGAGGGCCAGCCCGTCACCCTCCACCACCTGCTCACCCACAGCCCCGGGTTCGACGAGCGCACCGAGATGGACGACCCCGAGGACACCGGGAACCAGCGCGGCCTGGCGGAGTTCCTGCGGGACAACACCCCCGACCGCGTCTTCCGGCCCGGCCGGTTCACCGCCTACTCCAACTACGGGACCGGGCTCGCCGGGTTCGTGGTCCAGGAGGTCAGCGGCGTTCCGTTCGAGGAGTACGTGGAACGGAACGTGTTCGCGCCGCTGGGCATGGACGGCACCCGGTTCGGCCAGCTCCACGACGAGACCGACCTCGTCACAGGGCACCGGCCCGACGGCTCTCCGGTGCCCTACCCCCACATCCCGCTGGTCCCCGCCGGTGCCGCGGTGACCACCGACGACGACATGGCGCGGTTCATGCTGGCGCTGCTCGGCGGCGGGGAGCTGGACGGCGAGCGCGTGCTCGGCCCCGACTGGACCGAGGCCATGCTCGACCGCCAGTTCGAGGTCCACCCGGACACCACGGCCATGGGCTACGGGACCTACGAGTACCGGACCGGACCGCCCCGCAGCGTGGGCCACGGCGGTGACCTGGACGGCCTGCACACCGGCTACCTGATCGTGCCCGGGACCGACGCCGGGGTCTTCGTGGCCGTCAACGGTGACGACGCGGGCCCCGACGCCGGGGACAACCCCCTCCACGACCTGCGCTTCGCCGTCCTGAACGAATTCGCCGACACCTTCGCCCCGGCCGGGGGCGACGGGACCGGCGCCGAGCGCACGAACGCGCCCGACACGGCCGCGCCGGACACGAGCGTCTACACCGGCAGCTACGTGACCACGCGACGCCCCAACACGGGGAGCGGGCGCATCGTCACGCTCTTCGACAACGTCACGGTGCGGGACGCGGGCGACGGCGCCCTGAGGGTGCGGGGAGCCATCATGCCGGAGGAGCACTGGCTTCCCGTGGGGAACGACGTGTTCGAGACAGCGGACGGCGGGGAGCGGCTCGCGTTCGTGGTCGAGGAGGGCCGGGCCGTGGCCGTGTACCTGGAGGCCAACCCCACCAGCGGTTACGACCGCGCCCCCGCGTGGGGCGGCCCCGGCGTGCACCTGGTCGCCGTGGCGGTCTCCCTGCTGCTCCTGCTCAGCGGCGCCGTCCGGCTCCGTCGCCCGGAAGGGGCGGCGCGGATCGCCGCCGCCGTCTCCGCCGGGCTCACGGCCCTCGCGTGCCTGGTCGGGGTCGGGTTGGTGGTCTACGCGGTCGTGGACCTGAACCGGCTCCAGGAGTGGCTGCTCGGCGACTCGACCGCGCTCTCCCTCCCACTGGGGCTGGCCGTCCCGCTGACCCTGGTCACCGCCGGGTTCGCGGTCACCGCCTGGGTACGGGGCTGGTGGGGCCCGGTGCGCCGGGTCCACTACTCGCTGCTGCCGGTGGCCGCGCTGGTGGTCGTCGCGGTGGGCGCCCAGTACGGTCTGGTCTGGCCCTTCGCCTGAGGCCCGCCCCGGCCTCGGAAAAAGCGGGGGTCAAGGGTTGGTCACGCCCCCGTGGCGGGAACACCTCTGTGTAGGGCCCGCCCCCACCCCCTTGGGGGCGGGCCCGTCCACGGACGCGGCGACGGCACGCACGCGAAGGCCGGTGCGGCCGGGGAGTCTCCCCCGGCCGCACCGGCCTCTCGTTCTTCGACTACCCCCAGGCCAGGGCGGTCAGCTCCGGGTCCTCCAACGCGGTGCCGACGTCGCGCAGCAACTTGGAGCCCAGTTCCCCGTCGACCAGCCGGTGGTCGAAGGAGAGCGACAGGGTCGTCACCTTGCGGATCTTCAGTTCGCCCTTGTGGACCCACGGCATGTCGCGGATCTGCCCGAAGGCGAGGATGGCGGCCTCACCGGGGTTGATGATCGGCGTTCCGGCGTCCACCCCGAACACACCGACGTTGGTGATGGTGATGGTGCCGCCGGACATGTCGGCCGGGCTCGTCTTCCCCGACCTCGCCGTGTCGGTGAGCGCCTTGAGTGACGCCGCCAGCTCCGGGAGGGTCTGGGCGTCGGCGTCCTTGATGTTGGGCACCACCAGACCGCGCTCGGTGGCGGCCGCGATCCCCAGGTTCACGTAGTCCTTGACCACGATCTCCTGGGCCTCCTCGTCCCAGGAGGAGTTGACCTCCGGGTGGCGGCGGACCGCCATGAGCAGGGCCTTGGCCACCAGCAGGAGCGGGGACACCCGGACGTCGGCGAAGTCGCGGCGCTCGCGCAGCCGGGCCACCGCCCTCATCGTCCTGGTGACGTCCACCTGGAGGAACTCGGTCACGTGCGGCGCGGTGAACGCGCTGTTCACCATGGCCGCGGCGGTGTGCTTGCGCACGCCCTTGACCGGGACGCGCCGCTCGCGGGCGGACCGGTCCGTCGTGGACGCGGGCTGCGGGACGACGGCCGTCTCTTCGGAGGAGACCGGAGCGGCCGTGGCCTCGCCGCCAGCGGCGGCGCGCACGTCATCACGGGTCACGATCCCGTCCCTGCCGGTGGGCGCGACCGCGCCGAGGTCCACCCCGAGGTCCTTGGCCAGCTTGCGGATCGGCGGCTTGGCCAACGGCCGCCCGGACGCGGGAACAGCCGTCGGTGCGGGCTCGGTGGGCCTGGGCGCGGGCGGCGACACCGGGCCCGAGGGGGTCGGACGTCGGCGGGCTCGGCGCTGCGTGGCGGCGGCCTTCTCGCCGTAGCCCACCAGGGGCTTCTCACGGGCCTCGGTCTCGGCCGCCTCGGGGGCGGCCTCCTCCGCGGTGTCGGCGGCGTCGCCGGAGCGGGAGTCGGAGCCCGCGCCGGAGCCGGAGCCGGAGCCTCCGGTGCCGTCGTCCACGGTGATGATCACCGAGCCGACCTCCACCGTCTCGCCCTCGGCGGCCAGCAGTTCCCGGACCGTCCCGGAGAACGGGCAGGGCAGCTCCACCACGGCCTTGGCCGTCTCGATCTCACAGACCATCTGGCCGTCGGCCACCGTGTCGCCCTGCTTGACGTACCAGGTCAGGAGCTCGGCCTCGACCAGGCCCTCACCGACGTCGGGCAGTTTGAACGCGTGCACGCCGTCAACCGCGGGCGTGCTCTTCTGAATCGCCATGTCTTGCGGTATCCCCGATCTAGTACGCGAACGCCCGGTCGACGCCGTCCAGGACCCGGTCCAGGTCCGGCAGGTAGTGCTCCTCCAGCCTGGACTGCGGGTAGGGGGTGTCGAACGCGGCCACGCGGATGACCGGCGACTCCAGGTGGTAGAAGCACTCCTCCGTGACCCGGGCGGCGATCTCCGCGCCGGGGCCGCCGGTGAGCGTGGCCTCGTGCGCCACGACCAGTCGGCCGGTGCGCTTCACCGACTCGGTGATGGTCGCGTAGTCGACCGGCGCGAGCGAGCGCACGTCGACGACCTCGATGGAGTGCTCGGTGTCGGCCTCGGCCGCCTGGAGTGCGGTCTTGACCATGGGGCCGTACGCCAGCAGCGTGCAGTCGGTGCCGGGGCGCGCGATCCGGGCCGCGCCCATCGGCGTGACCTCCTCGATGGAGGCCTCGGTGTCGACCTCGGTCTTCTCGTAGTAGCGCCGCTTGGGCTCCAGGAAGATGACCGGGTCGTCGGAGCGGATGGCCTGCTGGATCATCCAGTAGGCGTCCTCCGGGTTGGCGACGGTGACCACGCGCAGACCGGCGGTGTGCTGGAAGTAGGCCTCGGGGGACTCGCTGTGGTGCTCCACCGCGCCGATCCCGCCGCCGTAGGGGATGCGCATGACGACGGGCATGGCGAGCTTGCCCGCCGAGCGGCGGCGCATCTTGGCGAGCTGGGTGAAGGTCTGGTTCGCGGCGGGGAAGAAGAACCCGTCGAACTGGATCTCCACCACTGGCCGGTAGCCGCGCATGGCCATGCCGATCGCGGTGCCGACGATGCCGGACTCGGCCAGCGGGGTGTCGATGACCCGGTCGGCGCCGAAGTCCTTGTGGAGGCCGTCGGTGACCCGGAAGACGCCGCCGAGCTTGCCGACGTCCTCGCCCATCATGAGGACCTTGGGGTCGTGCTCCATGGCGGCGCGCAGGCCGGCGTTGATGGCCTTGCCGATGGTGAGGTTGGTTCCCATGGCCTAGCGGCCCCCTTCCGCGCCCGCACCCTCGAAGGAGGACAGGTAGTCGGCGAACTCGGACCGCTGCTGGTCGATGTGGACGTTGGGCTCGGCGTAGACCTCGTGGAAGATGTCCAGCGGCTCGGGGTCGGGCATGGTGCGGCACTGGGCGCGCACCGTCTCGCCGACGCTGTCGGCCTCCTCCTCGATCGAGGCGAAGAAGGCGTCGTCGGCGAGGCCGTTGAGCTCCAGGTAGCGGCGGACGCGCAGGATCGGGTCCTTGGCCTTCCACTCGTCGAGCTCGGCCTTGTCCCGGTAGCGGTTGGGGTCGTCGTTGGTCGTGTGGGCGCCCATCCGGTAGGTGAACGCCTCGACCAGCGTGGGTCCGTTCCCGGTCCGCGCGTTGTCCAGGGCGGCGCGGGTGACCGCGAGGCAGGCGAGGACGTCGTTGCCGTCCACGCGCATGCCCGGGAAGCCGAAGCCCGCGGCGCGCCGGTAGATCGGCACGCGGGACTGGCGCTCCAGCGGCTCGGAGATGGCCCACTGGTTGTTCTGGCAGAAGAAGACCACGGGGGCGTTGTTCACCGACGCGAAGTTGAACGCCTCGTTGGTGTCGCCCTGGCTGGTGGCCCCGTCCCCGAAGTAGGAGATGACGGCCGTGCCGTCCTCACCGACCGCGCCGTCGCGCTGGACGCCCATGGCGTAGCCGGTGGCGTGCAGCGCCTGGCTGCCGATGACGATCGTGTACAGGTGGAAGCCGTGCTCGTGCGGGTCCCAGCCTCCGTTGCTGGCCCCGCGGAACATGCTGAGCAGTTCCCTGGGCTGGATCCCGCGGCACCAGGCGACGCCGTGCTCACGGTAGGAGGGGAAGGCCATGTCGCCCTCGCGGAGTGCGCGTCCGGAGCCGATCTGCGCGGCCTCCTGACCCAGCAGCGAGACCCACAGGCCCAGTTCGCCCTGGCGCTGGAGGGTGATCGCCTCGCTGTCGACCCGGCGGACCAGGACCAGATCACGGTAGAGCGCGCGGATCTCCTCCGCGCTGATGTCCAGGGGGTAGTCGGGGTGCTGGGTCAGCTCCCCTTCCGGTGTCAGGAGCTGAATGAGCTCCGGTTCCTCGTGCGCGGCGATGTGCGACACGTCGCTCCTCGGGTTCTCGGGGCCGACTTCGCGTGGGTGAACGCTGATCGGCCGGATCACGGTCCGTCCACCCGGGGTGTTGGGCGGGTGCGGACAGCCCTCCCCATATCGTGACAGAACTCACTATGGAGAGCGCAAGCCCCCAGCGACACCTTTTCCCCTGCCCGACCCATGATCCCGAACCCTGGCCACAGCGCAACTACCAGGGCTTCCTAGCTTTTACAAGGTCTTCCAACTACTTTGTGGCAACTTGTCCTCAACAGGGCGATTCGCCTCCGCCAGGGCCTCGATCCGGCGCGCGGGATGACACCTGTCATACGGCGGGCAGTGTGATCCGCAGCGAAAACGCGTGATTCCGGAGACTGCCCCGCGCGGGGGCCGCGGACCTAGGTTCGGAGTATGCACCCCGAAGACGACCACACACCCCCGCGCCCCGCACCGGTCCCGCCCCCGCCCGGGCCCCACCCAGCCGCGACTCCGGCGGGCCGGAGGAAGCGTCGCGGACCACGCCCGGTTCCCCCGGGGCGGGAGTACCACCGGGTCCTGTCCACCGAGAAGCGTCAGATCTGGCGGGGGATCGCAGCGCTCGCGCTCCTCATGGGCGGAATGCTGGTCTTCTCCTTCGGGTTCGCGATCCTGGGCATGGTCGTCGACCTGCTGATCGGCCGGGACAGCCTGATGACCGGCGGCGACGAGTACACGCCGGTGCTCCACGGCGCGACCCTGCTCGGCCTCGCCCTGCTCCTCCCGTGGAGCATGCTGATCCAGCGGTGGCTCTACGGCGTTCGCGGAGCCTCGCTGCACTCCGTGCTGTCGCTCTTCCGCATGGAGGTCTTCGGCCGGGCGCTCCTGGTGATCCTGCCGCTCTGGACGCTCTACATGGCCGTCTTCACCGTGGTGGGTCCGTCCGTCCCCGAGGCGGACTGGGCGTTCCGGGACATCGTCGCGATCTTCGCCCTCACCCTGCTGCTGGCGCCGCTCCAGTCGGCCGGTGAGGAGTACGGGTTCCGCGGTCTGGCCTTCCGGGTGGCCGCGAGCTGGGGCCGGGGGCCGCGCACGGCGCTGGCGCTGGGCGTCGTGGTGTCGAGCCTGCTGTTCACGTCGGCGCACCTGGCGCTCGACCCGTGGCTCAACCTGTACTACTTCACGATGGGCGTGGCCCTGAGCCTGATCACGTGGCGCACGGGCGGCCTGGAGATCGCGGTGGTCATCCACGCGGTGAACAACACGGTCGCCTTCCTGTTGTCGGTCGTCCTGCGCAGCGACTTCGCCGAGGGTTTCGACCGCTCCACGGGGGCCGGGTCGGCGGCGATGCTGGTTCCGTGCGTGCTGCTGGTGGCGATCACGGCCGTGGTCTGGTTCCGCACCAGGCGGACGGGGCCGGAGCTGACCCCGACGGAGCACCCCCGGGTCACGGCTGGCCCGGCGGATACCTCAGGAACGGCGGGGGACGGGGAATCCGGGCGGGCGGAGGAAAACGGCCCCTGGGGCCCCTGAACCGTCGCTGGTTCCGAACACGGAGAATGCACCGGTGCCGACTCCGGGTCGCTGCCGGTGCGTTTTCCGTCAGAAGTCCGGTGAGTGGCCGAAGGCGGACGGTCCCACCCGTTCCCGCGCTTGGCCCTGGGCTCTTCCGATCTCACCGGGAGCGCTTCTCGGCGCGTTCTCGGGCGCCGTTGGCGGCCCGCCGAACGCCCCGGCGGCATGACCTCCGGGCGCTTTCGGGTCCCCGTTCCGACCACGGTCGCGACCGGTCGGCGGGCGGTTACTCGGACGCGGTCCGCGCCTCCTGTGCGGGGACCCGCATTCCGCGCTCACGGCCGTAGTCGGCGAGCATCTCGCGGAGCTGACGGCGTGCCCGGTGCAGACGCGACATCACCGTGCCCAGGGGCGTGCCCATGCGCTCGGCCACCTCCTTGTAGGCGTACCCCTCGATGTCCACGAGGTAGATGACCTCCTGGAACTCCTCGGGGAGGCGGGCCAGGGCCTGCTTGATGTCGGAGTCGGGCAGGTGGTCGAGGACCTCGGTCTCGGCCGAACGCATCCCGGACGAGGTGTGGGTCTCGGCCGCGGCCAGCTGCCAGTCCTTGATCTCGTCAGTGGTCTCCTGACGCGGTTCCCGCTGCTTCTTCCGATAGCTGTTGATAAACGTGTTGGTGAGGATCCGGTAAAGCCAGGCCCGCAGGTTGGTTCCGGCACGGAACTGGTGAAAATTCGCGAAGGCCTTGGCGAACGTCTCCTGGACCAGGTCCTCGGCGTCGGCCGGATTGCGGGTCATCCGCAGGGCCGTCGGGTACAACTGGTCGGCGAACGGTGTCACCTCGGTGGCGAAGTCCAGCGTCTGTGCCTCGTCACGGGCCCCACCGGTCGTGGAGATCTGATCCTTTTCGAGAGTCGTCAAGATTCCCCCTCGGGACGACCGAATGATCTCTTCCACCCTGTAAGACGCAGCCACACGCTCCCAATGATGACATCAATTGTGGTGATACGGGTCACGGACTCGTCGAGTCCGTCACCTGTCCCGGCAACGACGCGGCAAAGAGCCCGCGTGGCACCTGGCCAGGACCCGTGTGCGCCTCCGGGTGTCATACGCTGGCGACGCCCGCCAGGCGCGTCCGGACGAGGCGCCCTACAGAACGGCGGACCAGTGGCATACCCATTTTTCCTGTGGAGGACCTGTGGCCCGCGTCGTGGTTGACGTCATGCTCAAGCCCGAGATCCTGGACCCGCAGGGCCAGGCCATCGCCGGTGCCTGCCCCCGCCTCGGTTTCGAGGGGATCGAACAGGTCCGCCAGGGCAAGCGCTTCGAGGTCGAGGTCGAGGGCGAGGTGGACGAGGCCAAGCTCGCCGACGTCCGCCGTCTGGCCGAGACCCTGCTCGCCAACACCGTGATCGAGGACTTCGAGGTTCGCCCCGCCTGATCCCCGGTCACCACCGGCACCGGAGGCCACGGGTGAGGAACGGCACTCGGCCGGGAAACGGTCGGCGCCAACCGCGCCACCAGGCCCCCTGAGTGTCGGAAGTGTCCCGAATGTTCAGCCGCGTCCCCTTGGGGGCGCGGCTGTTCGTTTTACCTGCAGCGGCCTCGGGAAGGGTTCCTAACGTGCCGAGCTGGTAACCGACACGGAGCACGAGAGGTACACGGATGGACACCGTTTTCTCGATCTCCCTCCCAAGGCAGGCGTACACGGTCGCCGTCGTACGCGACGTCCTCGGCGCGCTGCTTCGCCGATCGGGCCTGTGTGCCGGATGTGTCGACGACATACTCCTGGCCGCCTCGGAGGCCTGTTCCAACGCCGTCGAACACGGGGAGAGGTCCCCCGACTACGAGGTCGGGGTCGAGCTCGCCGCCAACTGGTGCGAGCTCCAGATCTCACAGCCGGGTAAGGCGCCCGACACCGGGGCGCTCGCGCGCAGATTCGCCTCGGAACACACGCCCCTCCCGGGTCTCACGTCAGAATCGGGCAGGGGCATCTCTCTGATGCGCTACCTCATGGACGAGGTCGACCTGCATCCCGAACCCCACACCACCGTCGTCCTGCGCAAACGCGTGACGACCTGCGACCCCGCCCATCGGGGGGCCTCCGAACGGGGCCAGCCGTCGACGCGCTTCGCGCTCCTGTAGACCGACCGCCCGGACCCCAGGGTCCGCGCGCCCCGCGCACCGTCCGCGCGGGGTGCGGCGTGCGCGCATCCGGCCACCCGCGCCAGTGACGTACGCCTCGTGAACTGTCGAGTCACACACCCGCACCCCTCCCAGACGGGCCTTCCTTGGGAGGATCACACAGCCCGGGCCCCCTCAATGGGGGTGACGGTCGTACCCGAGCACAGGTGAGCGGGTACGCTGCGGATGTGGGGCGTGTTCCGTGGAATCCTCCGCGCTCGCGTCGCCAGGCTGCCACCTCCCGCCGTCCCGGCGACGGGCCTGCCGCCGACTCCTCCCCGTCGAACAACCAACTCGGAGTGTGCTCATGACAGCCCGTGTGGGCGTCGTCACCTTCCCAGGCTCCCTTGACGACAAGGACGCCGCTCGCGCGGTCTCCCTGGCGGGTGCCGAACCCGTCGCGCTCTGGCACGCGGACAACGACCTCAAGGGGGTCGACGCGGTGGTACTGCCCGGCGGCTTCTCCTACGGGGACTACCTCCGCTGCGGCGCCATCGCCCAGTTCGCCCCGCTGATGTCCGAGCTGGTCCCGGCCGCGCGTTCGGGCGCGCTGCCGGTCCTGGGCATCTGCAACGGCTTCCAGATCCTGTGCGAGAGCCACCTGCTCCCGGGTGCCCTCACCCGCAACTCCTCGCTGCGGTTCGTCAACCGCGACCAGGTCCTGCGGATGGAGAACACCCGGACCGCGTGGACCAACGGCTACGACGAGGGCCAGGAGATCCTGGTCGTCCTCAAGAGCGGCGAGGGCAGTTACGTCGCCGACGTGGAGACCCTGGACCAGCTGGAGTCCGAGGGCCGGGTCGTCGCACGCTACGTCGGGGGCAACCCCAACGGTTCGCGGCGTGACATCGCGGGCGTCACCAACGAACACGGCAACGTGGTCGGGCTGATGCCGCACCCCGAGCACGCCGTCGAGGCCCTGACCGGACCCTCCACCGAGGGGCTGGGGTTCTTCACCTCGATCCTCGGCCACCTGGCCGCCCCGGCCCAGGTCTGACACATCCCGCCCCGACTCACCCGACAGGGAGACGATCCTCGCGATGATGGCGCTGCTGCGCTCCCGGAAACTGCTGTACGTGCTCGTGGGGCTGGTCGTGGTCGGCCTCGTGGTCTCCGGGGCCATCGGCCTCTTCCAGTCGTTCAACTCGCCCCCCATGGCCACCCCCGGCGACGGCCAGGGGCAGCAGGGCCCCGGGCAGCAGGGCGAGCAGGGCACTCCCCCGCCCGATGTCGGGGCTCTGGGCAGCCCTCCGTCCGGCTTCACCTACGTCGACCAGGACGAGGCCCACTGCTCCCAGGGGCAGTGCTTCCGCCTCATCGTGATCGCGGGTGAGGAGGGCGAGGAGCTCGACGGCGAACCCGAGGAGGCGGTCCGGGCGGTGTACGAGCACCTCGTCTCCAACGGCTGGCGCCAGGAGATCCCGCCGGACGCCGAGTCCGAGGAGGACGTCGAACTCGTGGACAGCGTCCTCACCGACGACACGACCCTGGTGGCCGACTCCACCGCCTCCGAACCCGGTGCCCTGCCGGTGCTCATGCTCGGCAACGCGGGAAATCCCGCCAACTGATCCGGTGCCGGGCGGCGGACACAGCCAAGGCTCGGCCTCCACCCTCCGCGCAACTCCGCGACACCCGAACGGAAGCACCGCATGTCTGAAGCACCCGGTCTCGACACCGTCGCCACCGCGACCGCCAGTCCGGACACACCCCAGCCGTACGCCGAACTGGGTATGCCCAGGGACGAGTACGAGCGGGTCTGCGAGATCCTGGGCCGCCGCCCCACCGCCGCCGAGCTGGCCATCTACTCGGTGATGTGGAGCGAGCACTGCTCCTACAAGTCCTCCAAGGTGCACCTGCGCCAGTTCGGTGAGAAGGCCCCGGAGAACGACGCCCTGCTCGTGGGCATGGGCGAGAACGCGGGTGTGGTGGACGTCGGCGACGGCAACGCGGTCACGTTCAAGATCGAGTCGCACAACAGCCCCTCCTTCGTCGAGCCCCACCAGGGCGCGGCCACCGGTGTGGGCGGCATCGTCCGCGACATCCTGACCATGGGCGCCCGCCCCGTGGCCGTGATGGACGCCCTGCGCTTCGGCCCCGCCGACGCCGACGACACCAAGCGGATGCTGCCCGGCGTGACCTCCGGCATCTCCTTCTACGGCAACTGCCTCGGTCTGCCCAACATCGGCGGCGAGATCGGCTTCGACCGCAGCTACCTCGGCAACCCGTTGGTGAACGCCCTGTGCGTGGGCGTGCTCAAACACGAGGACATCAAGCTCGCCCAGGCACCCGGCCCGGGCAACAAGGTGGTCCTGTTCGGTTCCACCACCGGCCCCGACGGCATCGGCGGCGCCTCCGTTCTGGCCAGCGCCTCCTTCGACGAGGAACTGGAGTCCAAGCGGCCCAGCGTCCAGGTCGGCGACCCGTTCATGGAGAAGCTCCTCATCGAGTGCAGCCTGGAGCTGTACGCCCAGGACATGGTCGTCGGCATCCAGGACCTCGGCGCCGCGGGTGTCTCCTGTGCCACCACCGAGCTCGCCGCCGGCGGCACCGGCGGCATGAGCATCCAGCTGGACCGGGTACCGCTGCGCGACCACCGGCTCACGCCTGAGGAGATCCTCATGAGCGAGTCGCAGGAGCGCATGATGGCGATCGTGGAACCCGCCAAGATGCCCGACTTCCTCGCGGTCTGCGACAAGTGGGGCATCCTCGCCGCCGAGATCGGCGAGGTCACCGAGGTCACCCCCGAGGAGGCCGAGCGCGGCGGCCGCCTGGTGATGACCTGGCACGGCGAGACCGTGGTGGACATGCCGCCGCGAACCGCCTCTGACGAGGGCCCGGTCTACGAACGCCCCTACGCCCGCCCGGAGTTCCAGGACGCGCTCCAGGCCGACGACGCCGCGAAGCTGGCCCGCCCCGAGGGCGACGCCGAGCTGCGCGCCCAGCTCCTGAAGGTGCTCGGCGCCCCCGGCGTGGGCGACCCGACCTGGGTCACGCAGCAGTACGACAGCTACGTGCGCGGCGACACGGTCGTGTCCGCCCCGCACGACTCCGGCATGATCCGGATCTCCGACGACTCCGACCGCGGCGTGGCCCTGTCCACCGACGGCAACGGCCGGTACACCCTCCTGGACCCGTACGCGGGAACGCAGCTGGCGTTCGCCGAGGCCTTCCGGAACGTGTCCGCCACCGGCGCCCGCCCGTTGGCGGTCACCAACTGCCTCAACTTCGGTTCGCCGGAGGACCCCGGCGTCATGTGGCAGTTCGCGGAGACCACCCGAGGTCTGGCCGACGCCTGCCAGCAGCTCGGCACCCCAGTGACCGGTGGAAACGTCAGCTTCTACAACCAGACCGGCGACGTGGCGATCAACCCGACCCCGGTGATCGGCGTCCTCGGGGTGATCGACGACGTCAACACCCGGCTGCGCTCCGCCTTCGAGGACGACGGCACCCGCGTCTTCCTGCTGGGAGAGACCCGCGCCGAGTTCGGCGGGTCCGCCTGGGCCGACGTCGTGCACGGTCACCTGGGCGGGCTCCCGCCGCTGGTGGACCTGCCCGCCGAGGCCGCCCTCGGCGAGGTGCTGGCCAGCTCCGCCGAGCAGGGTCTGGCCGCAGCGGCGCACGACCTGTCCGACGGCGGCCTGGCCGTCGCCCTCGCCGAGGCGGCCCTGCGCGGCCTCCGGGGGCTGCGGGTCGAGGTGGACGGCGACGCCTTCACGGCGCTGTTCAGCGAGTCCGCCGCCCGCGCGATCGTCGCCGTGCGGCCCGGCCAGGAGGAGGCCTTCGTGGCCTTGGCCGCCCAGCACGGCGTTCCCGTCACGCAGATCGGCACCGTCGGCGGCGAGAGCCTGTCGGTGAGCCACTCGGGCGGCGTGGTGGAGATCGGCCTGGACGAGCTCCGCACCACCTACGAGCAGACGCTGCCCGCCCTGATGAACGGCGTGTAGCCACCCGAACGACGAGGGGGCGCCCGGTGGGCGCCCCCTTTCGTGTACCCGGGGCGCCGCCTCGCGGGCCCGAGGCGGGGTCAGACCCTCCCGGTGCCGCAGTCGACGTAGTCGATGACGCTCGCCTCGTAGGCGTCGAAGGTGTCGAGGGTCTCCCAGAACTCGCCCATGTAGTCCTCGACGAAATCCTCGGCCTCCACGGCGTCGCCGCACCAGGTGACCTCGTTCTGACGCATGGCGTTGCCCAGGGCACCGTCGATCCGGCTCAGGTTGAGCGAGGTGTCCCACGTGTCCGTGTCGAGTTCGACGCGGTACCCGTCGCCCTCCTCGTGGACGACCCCGGCGTCGAACAACACGTCCCTGGTGCGGCCGGTGTTCGCGATGACCGCGTCGGAGTCGCCCTCGGTGAACATGCGGTCCAGCGTGCGCATCCGCACCTCACGTTCCACCCAGAACACCGAGACGTGGGGCGTGGTCACCTCCGGCTCGGCTCCGGCCCCGGTGTCGGGGGTGGAACAGCCGGTCAGGATCAGGACGAGCGGCAGGGCGAGGATCAGGGGACCGGGCACACGGCCCTCGCGGTGGGACAACCTTCTCCTTCGGACGACGGGGCGGAGCGCTCGGCCTCATTCTCCCGGCCGCGGGGACCACCGGAAAGGCACCCTGGAACGTGCGTGCGGCCCCGTTGGGGTAGGACTGTTCACAGGGAGGTGTCAACGACATGGAACGTGCCAGACGCGGCAGGTTGAAGGGGGCCCTGGGGACCCACGACCGCCCGGCGAGCGCACTGGGTTTCCGGCTGGTCCTGGCGGTGTTCGGGGCGTTGGTCCTGCTGCTGGGGACGGTGGCGGCCATCGTGCTGACCAACCAGACGTGGTTGGTCGTCGTCCTGGGGGTCGGGTTCGTCGCCGCCTGCGTGAACGTGTACTGGGTGAGCCGCCGTCTCCACTACGAACGGCCCGCGTAGACGACCACCGCTCGGAGCGAGGGAACACCTCGGCTCACGGGGCGCAACCGCGCCCCGGGGCGAGGCCCTGTGAGGAGCGACCCCGATCAGGAGCGTGCGGCGTCTGCCCGTCAGCCCTGCGCGGGGCGCCGGGCCTCCAGAATGAGCGCGTGCGGCCGGTCCAGGTAGTCCCGCCAGAAACCGGGACCGAACTCGCGCTCGCCCTTGGGTGAGACGTGGTGTCCGAGGCCCCGGATTGCCGTGAAGCCCGCGCGGGTGAGCGCCTGGTCGAGCGCGTCTCTGGTCCAGTACCGGGCGGCGATCTGCTCCTCGCCCATGAGCAGGGTGATCCGGGAGCCGTCGGCCAGGGGTTCGGGCACCACCAGGTCGAAACCGTACGGCCGGTAGTAGCCGGGGACGGTGCTCAGGTCCGGGTTGGCCGGGAGGGCGATCAGTCGGCCACCCGGTTTCAGGGCGGCGAACGCCTGGGCGCACAGGGTGTCGAGTTGGTCCCTGTCCGCTGCGTAGGGCATGACGTAGACGGACAGGACGAGGTCGAAGCGTCCGGCGAACCCGTCGGTGAGGGGCGCCCGTTCGTAGCGGACCCCCAGGGGGTGTTCTCGCTCGGCCTGGCGGGCGTGCTCCAGCATCCCCTCCGCGACATCGGCTCCGACCACGCCCTCCGCGCCCAGCCTCGCCAGCGTCCGGCTGTGCGGGCCGGTTCCACAGCCCAGGTCGAGCGCGTGAAGCCCCGTCACGTCCCCCAGAGCACGGACGATGCTGGGGAGTTCGAGGTGTCTGCGGAACGCGGTCTGGGCGAAGTCGTCGTAGATGTCGCCTAGTGCGTCGAACTGGGCCATCGTGGCCGCCTCCGTCCCTCCGTCCGCCCCACGACCGGAGGCGGGGCGTGCTGTTCGTCCCCTCACCACCGACTGTACGCGTGGGCCGAATCCCCTACGTCGGACACGGAGAATACGGCATCCATTCCGGAAGGTAACCAAACTCCTGCGAAGCGTGGGGCCATTGTTTTCCCTTGTTGGGGAAGTGGTGAATTCTCCGGACACACCAAAAGATTCATAGGACATCCTGTTTGCCCTCCTATGCTTCGGGCATGGTCGTCGGCACCCCACGGAGAGAGCAATGCAGGTTTCCAGAAAACTGATCGACCGAAGCAATTTCCTCATCGAGAACGGGCGTTTCGTCACGCTCGCGACGCAGTCGCCCGACGGCGCCTGGGCGTCGACCGTCAACTACGTCCCCCTGCGCGAGCCTCTGCGTCTCCTCTGGTACTCGCTTCGCGAGGCGCGACATTCACAGAACATCCACGCCCGCCCGACGGTCTCCGGATCGATTTTCGTGACCGGACTTCCCGGCCTCGGCCTGGACGGCGCCCAGTTCACCGGAAGGGCCTCCCCGGTGACCGGAGACGACCTCGAGCACGTCGCGGAGTTCTATTACCAAAGAAACTTTCCCGACGACGAGACCCGCCAGAAATGGCGCCTCCCCCTATCCGAATTCCACGGGGACGGGCACCGTCGTTTCTATGTGGTCGAGATCGACTCCTGGTGGCTGCTCGACCTCGACCAGTGGCTCGTGGACATGAACGACCAGCGCGTCGCCGTCCCGCTCGCACCGCTGGGACGGAAATGAACGGGACGCGCGACGAGACGATGCCCGCCCTGTACAAGTCCGGCCCCGGGGCGGGCCTGGAGCTGGTCGAGGCTCCCGTTCCGCGGCCCGGAGCGGACGAGGTGCTCATCCGCGTCCTGCTGACGGGGATCTGCGGAACGGACCTGCACATCCTCCAGTGGGACGACTGGGCCCAAGGCTCGGTCCGCACACCCCTCATCCCCGGGCACGAGTGCGTCGGGCGGATCGTCGAGACCGGGAGCGGTGTCAGGGGACTGCGCGAGGGACAGACCGTCGGTGTCGAGGGACACCTGACCTGCGGCCGGTGCGCGCAGTGCCGTTCCGGGGCCCGCCACCTGTGCCTGAACAACATCAACCTCGGCGTGCACACCGACGGCGTCTTCGCCCGCTACGTGGTGGTCCCCGCCGCCAACGTGTGGGTGCACGGGGAGGGGGTGCCGTTGGAGGTCGCCTCGATCTTCGACCCCCTGGGCAACGCCGTGCACGCGGCCACGACCCACCCCGTCAGCGGACTGTCCGTCCTGATCACCGGCGCTGGTCCGATCGGGCTGATGGCGGCCCAGATCTGCGCGCGCATGGGGGCGCGGTCGGTGGTCGTCACCGACGTCAGCTCCTTTCGCCTGCTGCTCGCCGAGAACATCGACGTGGTCCCCGCCGCCGCGCCCGAATCGGGTTCCGAGGAGCTGCGCGAGGCGGGTGACACCCCGCTGGGCTTCGACATCGGGCTGGAGATGTCGGGGGCGCCCGAGGCCCTGCAGACCATGCTCGACGCCGTCAGCCCGGGCGGCAGGATCGTGGCGCTGGGCCTGCCGTCCCGGGAGACCTCCGTGGACTGGGCCGACATCTCCACCCGGATGCTCAGCATCCAGGGCGTGAGCGGTCGGCGCATCCCCGAGACGTGGCGCAGCGTCGCCGCGCTGGTCGCCAACGGGCTCGACCCCTCCTTCGTCATCACCCACACGTTCCGCTACGACCAGTACGCCGAGGCCTTCGCCACCGCGGCCAGCGGGAGAGCCGGCAAGGTGCTGCTGGACTGGACCTAGGTCCGCGAGGAGACCACACCATGCCGTTACACGTGGCCATCGAACCCGACACCGGCACTTTGGACACCCGTGCCTGTGAGCGGCTGGTCAGGGAGACCGGTGCGCCGGTGTTCTACTCACCGGCCTTCCTACGGGCGTTCGAGGCCTTCCCCCTGCACTCCGTCGAACGCGGCGCCCACATCCTCGTCCACGACGGGGCGGGAAGGGCGCACGCGGTTCTGCCGGTCTACCTCCAGCGGGGCGTGGATCCGATGGGGGCGCTGGCGGCCAACCGGCCGGGGTCGCTGGACCACCCCGTCCTGCTCTCCCACGTCTGGCACTGCTACGAGACGACGATCCCTGCCCTGAGCCCCGAGGCGGCACGTATGGCGGTCGACGCGATGGGTGACCTCGCCGGGGAGTGGGGCGCGTCGCTGTACGGGGCGGCCAACGTCGGGGCGGACAGCGACGCGGCGCGTCTGCTCGGCGCCGCGGGGCTGTCCGGAACCCCCCTCGACCGGATGTGGAGCATGGACGTCTCCGGTCTGGACGGGTTCGACGCCTACCTCGAGAGCCTGGGGGGCAAGCCCCGCAGGGAGATGCGTCGGCAACTCCGCAGGGCCGAGGAGGCCGGTGTCCGGGCCCGGGAGCTCGGGGTGGACGAGGCGGACCTGGACGGGTTCGTCCGGCTGGCGCGCGCCACCGCGGGAAGCAAGCACGACAACGCCGACTACTACCTGCCCGGGGTGTTCCAGGGGTTCCTGGGCGCGTTGGGGAGCTGCGCGAGCGTCATCGAACTGCGCGTCGACGAGCGGCTGGTCGCGGCCATGGCGTCTTTGGTGGACAACACCCGGTACCACCTGTGGTGTCTGGGCGTGGACGACGGCGCCTGCGACGGGTTCAGCCCGACCTACGTCCTGCTCGCCCAGTCCCTCAGGTTCGCGTTCGCCGAAGGTCGGCCGACCGTGTCAGCGGGCAGGCGCAACGGCTGGTTCAAGGCCCGCTACGGTTTCCACTCCACCGAACTCCAGGTCTTCCTCTCTTAGGAGCCCGGGACTGCGCGGGCAAGGGACGCCCCTACTCGGCGAGGCTGAGGGTGACCGCGATCGGGCGGTGGTCCGAGTGGGGCACGTCGGGGTTGGCGGGATCGCTCGGAACCAGGTCGTCACTCGTCAGGATGTGGTCGATCTGCTGGTCGGAGCGGGCGTCCGCCACCATCGTGGGGAAGGGCCGCACCTGCGCGAAGGCGTCCTGGTAGTCGCCCCCGGACCAGCCCTCCAAGGGGAGTTCCTCCGGTTCGAAGTTGAGGTCCCCGGCGATCACCACGGGGGCGCCGGTCGTCCACCTCGTCTCTTCGGCGAGGAGCATCAGCTCGCTCATCTGATCGCTGGCGCTCGGGTTCCCCAGGTCGTACCCCTCGGGCTGGAGGTGGGTCGCGATCACGCTCACCTCGGTGTCCGCCCACTCCATGGTGACCGCCAGCGCCTGCGCCCCGGTGGGGCCGCTGGCGGGGAGCGCGTGACCGCGCACCTCCGTGACCGGCAGGCTGGTGAGCACGGCGTCCCCCCAGAACGGGCCGTCGGCGGGGCCCCAGTACGCGGTCATGCCGAGCCGTTCGGCGAGCATGGACAGGCCGTCATGGCCCCCGTTGAGCAGCCAGCCCCGATCGACCTCGCTCAGGGCGACGACGTCGGCGTCCAGGGCGCGCAGCGCCTCCGCCTGCTCCGCCACGGAGAGGCGCCCGTCCATCCCGAAGCCCATGCGCACGTTGTAGGCGGCCACCCTCAGCCCTTCCGCCCCGGATCCGGCGGCGGGCGCGTCCGTGCGTGCGATCGGCGCGACGACCGTGGCGGCCAGCGTGAGCGCGGCGGCCGCCGTGGTGGGCCGCAGGAGCGTTCGCCCTCCCCCGGGTGCGGGTCGCGCGGCGGTCGCGCGGGGCAGGATCGCGGCGGCGAGCACGGCCAGCGCGACGAAGGGCACATGGTCGTTGGGGGCGTGCAGGTCGTAGGCGGCGTAGAAGGCGAACACCAGCACCACGAAGAGGAGGAGGCCCGACGCGGCGAGGAGACCGGTCCGGGCGGGTGCGCTCGGCCCCGCCGCGGCCGCCCATCCGGCGCAGGCGGCCAGGGCGGGCTGGCCCAGCAGGAGCGCCGCGAGCGACCACGCGGGCAGGGTCCCCTGCGCCTCCCCGGGCAGCAGCGGCGCCAGCCACAGCGTGGTGAGGATCGCGAACAGCACGGCCAGCGGCAGGAGCGGGTTGGGTGTGTAGCGCCGTGGGTCCGCGGCGACCAGCACGGACAGGACGGCCACCACGCTGAGCGCGGCGGCCGCGAAGGGGGTACCGCCGATGGTCTGGGCCACGGCGGGGTTGGCGGTGTACAGCCCGGCCAGGAAGAGCAGGGGTCCCAGCGCGAGCCAGCCGCGGGGGCGGATCGGGGCCGGGTCGCCGGGGGTCGCCCTCCAGGTCCGGGCCGCCGTGAGGAGCAGACCCAGCGGGGCCACGAACACGGCGACCCAGGTGGCGGGGCCCTCACGCCAGACCAGGTCCACCGTGCCCAGGGCGGTGTGCACGGCGGTGGAGGCCGCCATCCCGGCCACGAGTCCGACCATGACCCCGTGGCCGGTCGCCCGGCCGTCCACGGCCGTGGCCATGGCCGTGCACACCAGCCACACGGCGCCCAGGCCGACGAGCGCGGAGGCCAGGTACAGCTGGGGGTCGCCGCCGTCGGTGAACTGGAGCCCGACCCGGCCGACCGCGAGCGCCGCACCGGCGGCCAGGGCGACACCGAGCGGGGGCAGGCGCCGGGCCAGCGCCACGAACGGGAGGGGGACCAGGAACCAGGCGAGCGCGTAGGCACCCATGAGTTCCGGGCTGGTCGCACCCGCCTGCCCGAAGAGGGTGATCAGGGAGGGCAGGAACACTCCGAGCACGTCCAGGAGGAGGACCGTTCCGAACGCCGTGACCAGTCGTCCCTGGTGCATGTCGCTCCAGCCGTCGGGGGTAAGTGAACGATTCTCACCTTTTCCGGCGGCGCGGCGCAAGGGCGGGACGCGAAAGGGGCGAGGCCCTCGCAGGCCCCGCCCCCCTCTACCGTCAGCGGTTCTCGTAGCCCTCCGGCAGCCACTTCTCCCAGACGTCACGGTTCGCGTCGACCCAGGCCTCCGCGGCCTCGGGCGGGGAGACCCCCTCGTCGGCGATCTTCTGCGCCACGGCGTTCTGGTCGGAGTTGCTCCACTTCCAGTTCTTGAGGAAGCGGTACGCGTAGTCGTCCTCCTCCACGAAACCGGTCCGGAAGATCTTGTTCAGGTCGTAGACCGGGTAGTCGCAGGGCACGTCGTCCAGGTTGGCGTCACAACCGGCGTGGTACTCGGGGAACTCGACCTTGACCAGATCCACCTCCTCCTGGAACCACTGCGGATCGTAGAAGTAGAAGAGCACCGGCTCCTCGTTCGCGTACCGGCGCCGCACCTCGGTGATCTGCGCGGCCTCCGAACCGGCGTAGACGATCTCCAGGTCCAGGTCGAAGGCGTTGATCATCCCCTGGTCCTGGCTGACGAACCCCGGGGCCCCCGCGAGGAACTCGCCCCTGTCACCCGTCTGGGCGGTGCGGAACAGATCGGTGTTCGCCTTCAGCCCCTCCAGGGTGGTGATCTCCGGGATCTCCTCCGCAAGGTAGGCGGGGACGTACCAGCCGATCTCCCCCTCGTTGCCGTTGGGACCGCCGTCGACCGCGGTGCCGTTGCCGTCGGGACCGTACAGCTCGTAGAGGTCCTCGTGGCCCCAGTTCTCCACGATCACGTCCATGACGCCCTGGTCGAGCGCCTGCCAGGAGGGCTGCTCGTCCACGCGGATGAGCTGGACCTCGTAGCCCATCTCCTCGCGCAGGATGCTGGCCAGCACCTCGGCGCTGGCCTCGTAGCCCACCCACCCGTTGACGGCGATCCGCACGGTGTTGGGGTCGCGGGCGATCTGGTCGGTGCGCACCGCGCACGAGCTCACCATCACCAGGGCCAGCCCCGCCGCGAACAACCGGAGCAGGGCGCTCCTCCTCACAAACCTAGGCACGGGGTGCCCTCCTTCCCTGCGTCACCCGGTCCAGGAACAGGCCCAGGGACACGATCGCCAGACCCGAGGCGATACCCAGCCCCAGCTCGTTCTGGGCCAGGCCGAGCACCACGTCGTTGCCCAGCGCGCCCGCGCCCACCAGCGCGCCCATGACCACCATCGAGAGCACCAGGATGATCCCCTGGTTGACCGCCAGCAGCAGGGAACCGCGCGCCATGGGCAGCTCCACCTTGGTGAGCAGCTGCCACTTGGTGGAACCCTGCGAGGCCGCGGCCTCGACGGTGCCCGGTGGGACCCCTCGGATACCGTCGTTGACCAGCCTGATCACCGGCGGCAGGGCGAAGATGACCGCGGCCGCCAGGGCGGGTACGGGGCCCAGCCCCAGCAGAGCCACCGCCGGGATCAGGTACACGAACGGCGGCAGGGTCTGCATGAAGTCGAGCACCGGCCGGAGCAGCAGCGCGAACACGTCGCTGCGTGACATCAGCACACCGACGACCACGCCCAGCGCGATGGTGACCACCGTGGCCACCAGCACCTGGGAGAGCGTGTCCATGGCGTTGTCCCACACGCCCAGCAGACCGATCACGAGGAAGCACAGCGCGGAGACCACCGCGACCCGCTTCCCCGCGAAGATCAGGCCGAGTGCGGCCGCGGCGAGTGTCACCAGCCACCACGGCGATCCGCTGAGCAGGTTGTCGAGCGGACCGAGGACCCAGCTCTGTGTCCACGAACCCAGCGCGGCGGTGGCCGGCCCGATCGCCGACTCGACCGCCTTGTCGACCGCGTTGACCGGGATGTCGACGCGGAGCGAAAGGTCGCGCGGCCAGCCTCCCAGTCCGAAGAGGCGTCCCACGGCCGTCGCCCCGACAGCCAGGGCGAGCATGAGCCCCAGGAGCGGCAACCGGTACCGTTCCTCAACCCGGGGCGTGCGCGAACCGTGGCCGACGGCGCCCGTGACCCGGTCCATCGCGATCGCCAGCATGACGATCGCCAGACCGGCCTGGAACGCCTGGCCGACGTTGATCTTGGACAGGGCCTGGTAGATGGCGTCGCCGAGTCCGCCAGCGCCGATCACCGACGCGATGACGACCATGGAGACCGCGAGCATGATGGTCTGGTTGACGCCGAGCAGGATGGTGCGCTTGGCCAGCGGCAGCTGCACCTTCGTGAGGATCTGCCACGGGGTGGAGCCCAGCGAGGTGGTCGCCTCGATCGCGGCCTTGTTGACCTCACGGATGCCCAGGGCGGTGATCCGTACGACCGGTGGGAGCGCGTACACCGCCGTCACCACCGCGGCCGACGCGTTGCCGATGCCGAACAGCAGCACGAACGGCAGCAGGTACGCGAAGGCCGGCATGATCTGCATGAAGTCCAGGACCGGGCGAATGGACCGGTAGAACCCCTCGCTGCGCCCGGCGAGGACGCCGAGCGGGATACCGAACAGCAGGGCGATGAACACCGAGGTGATGATGAGCGACAGCGTCGTCATCGACTCGTTCCACAGCCCCGTCAGCGCGAACACGGCGAACGTGGCCAGGACCAGCAGCGCCACCCGCCATCCGGCGACGCGCCAGGAGGCGACCACCCCGATCACGGTCACGCCGAGCCAGGTCAGCGAGTTCAGGAGCTGGTTGATCAGCACGACGGCCGACCCCAGCCCCACGGAGATGTAGTTGAAGAAGTACAGGAACAGCGGGCTGTCGTTGCGGTTGGCGACGATCCACGCGTAGACCCCGTCGAGCCAGGCCATGAAGCCGTTGCCGATGCTCGTGGGGAAGCCGCCCGCCCAGGACGGGGAGCCCGCCAGGCGGGTCAGCTGGTAGCCCGCGACGAGGACCACGACGACCAGCAGGGCCTGGAACCAGCTCCTGCGGAGCAGTCCGCCGTCGGTGTCCCTCGTGCCTTCCTTGCCGGAGGCGCTCGCCCCGGCTGGTTCGGTCACCGTGGCCATGTCACCCACCGTTCCCGGTGGGGTCGGTGTCCGTGCCGCCGTGGTCGACGGCGTCGTCGGGGATCTCCTCCACCGCCTCCTCGACCATCGCGTCGACCTGCTCGGCGCCCTCCAACTGGTCCTCGGCGATGGCGCGCAGCACGTCGTCGCGGCCCACGTAGCCGAGGAGGGTGTCGCCCTCCACGACCCGGACCGGCGCGGTGCTGGCGGCGAGCATCGGCAGGACCTCGGCCAGGACGGTGCCGGGTTCGGTGGTCGGGCCGTCGGTGCGCTCGTCCGGGTAGGCGTCGCGGACCAGCCACCGGGCGGTGAGCACGGTCGTGCGGGCCACGTCGGAGGTGAAATCGGCGACGTAGGAGTTGACCGGGCGGCCCACGACCTCCTCCGGGGTACCCACCTGGACGAGCTCGCCGTCGCGCATGATCGCGATGCGGTCGCCCAGCTTGAGGGCTTCCTGGAGGTCGTGGGTGATGAAGACCGAGGTCTTGTTCAGTTCCCGCTGGAGCCGCGCGACCTCGTTCTGCATGTCGCGGCGGATCAGCGGGTCCAGGGCGCTGAACGGTTCGTCGAACAGCAGCACCTGCGGGTCGACGGCGAGGGCGCGGGCCAGGCCCACACGCTGCTGCATGCCGCCGGACAGCTCACCGGGGCGGGACCGCTCGTAACCGGCCAGGCCCACCATCTCGATCATCTCCTGGGCCCGTTCGTAGCGTTCGGCGCGCGGCATCCCGCGCACCTCCAGCCCGTAGGCGACGTTGTCGATGATCCTGCGGTGGGGCAGGAGTCCGAAGTGCTGGAAGACCATCGCCATCTTGTGGCGTCGCAGTTCGCGCAGGCGCTGTTCCGTGGCGTCCCCGATGTCCTCGCCGTCGAGCGTGACCGAGCCCGAGGTGGGCTCGATCAGGCGGGTGAGGCAGCGGATGAGCGTCGACTTCCCGGACCCGGACAGTCCCATGACCACGAAGGTCTCACCGGGACGCACGTCGAAGGAGACGTCGCGGACCGCGACGGTGCAGCCGGTCTCGTCCTTGATGCGGTCACGGTCGGCCCGTTCGAGTTCGGTGCCGATGATGTCGTCGGCGTTCCTGCCGAAGATCTTCCACAGGTTGCGGACGGAGAAGGTGACGTCGGTGGAGCCCGGGGTGGGGACCGCCTCGGCGGCCGGGGCGCTCATCGGGCCTCCCCCGCGGTGGCGGACCGATCCTCGCGGATGAGGTCGGCGGCGCGCTCGCCCAGGGCGAGCACCATCACCATGGGGTTGGGGGTGGGCAGGGTCGGGAAGACGGAGGCGTCGGCGACCCTGAGTCCGCGCAGTCCGCGCACCCGCAGGCGGGGGTCGACCACGGCGGTCTCGTCGTCCGCGGCGCCCATCCTGCACGTGCCCGCCGGGTGGTACACGGTGTGTGCTGCGCGGCGCCCGTACTCGGACAGCTCCTCGTCGGTCCGGACCTGCGGACCGGGCGCGACCTCGCGCTTGATCCACGATCGGAACGGCTCGGTGGCGGCGACGTCGCGAGCGATCCTCAGCCCGTCCACGATGGTCCTCTCGTCGTATCCGTCGGGGTCGGTGAAGTACCGGAAGTCCAGGGCGGGCTTGGCCGCCGGGTCACTGCTGGTGAGGTAGAGCTTGCCGCGCGAGCGCGAGCGCGGGATGTTCGGGGTCATGCAGACCGCCCTGCCGTCCTCGGGCGAGTCGTAGCCCAGCCGCTTCGTGTTGTCGTCGAAGGGGATCTGGTAGATGTGGAACATCAGGTCCGGGCGGGGGTCGTCACCGTCCTCGCGCCGTACGAACAGGGCCGCGTCGGAGTCCATCACGGTGTTCTCGGGGACCCGCTGGCTGGTCTCCCACATGATGATCGACTCGGGGTGGTCCTGGAGGTTCTCGCCCACACCGGGCAGGTGGTGGTGGCTCTGGATGCCGACGGCGCCCAGTTCCTCCGCGTTGCCGACGCCGGACAGCATCAGCAGGCGGGGACTGTCCACGGCGCCCGCCGCGACGACGACCTCCTGGCGGGCGTTGACCGTGATCCGCTCGCCGTCCTTCGTGGTGGCGCTGACGCCGGTGGCGCGGTCCCCGTCGAACAGGATCCGGCCGACCCAGGTCTCCAGCAGCACGGTGAGGTTCTTCCGCACGTCCATGACCGGGTGCAGGTAGGCCACCGAGGCCGAGGAGCGGTAGCCGGTGTAGGGGTCGTAGGCGATGGACAGGAAGCCCGCGCCCTCGGAGAAGCCGCCGCCGTGGGAGGTCAGGGCGTTGAAGTCCTCGATGACCGGGACGTTCGCCGCCTCGGAGGCCGAGGACACCCAGTCCCTGACCATCGCGTTCCGGTCCTTCTCCGCGATGGGGATGATGTTGCACTTGATGCGGTCGGCGTAGGACTGCACGGTGGCGTTGTCCCAGCCCTCCGCGCCCGCGGCCACCCAGTCGTCCAGGTCCTCGGCGAACGGCCGGAAGCTGATGAGCGTGTTGTGCGAGGAGCAGCCGCCCAGCACCCGGGCGCGCGAGTGCAGGATGTGCGAGTTGCCGTTGGGCTGCTCGGTGGTGGTGTAGCCGTAGTCGAGGTCGCTGTCGAGGACACTCAGCCAGTCGCGGAGCCGGAGCACGTGCTCCAGGTCCCGGTCGTCCGGCCCGCCCTCGATGACGCAGACGCTGGTGCCGGGGTCCTCGGTGAGCCGGTTGGCGATCACCGACCCCGCCGTACCGCCGCCGACGATGACGTAGTCGTAGGTGGTTTCGTTCGTGGACACGGGCCGAATCCTCTCGTTCGTGTGGCTCTGGGGGATGCCGGGGGGAACCGACCTGCGTGTTCTCGGTTGGCATGTGCGTTCCGGGTGCCACGGCCTTCGTGGCACACGAGCTGAGGGAGGGCACCCGCCGACGCGGAGGACGGACCCGCGCCGACGGGTGGCCTGCGGGTCCCGGGCGCCCCCTACGCCCGGAACCCGGAGAGAGGCGTTAGCCGAACCACCGCTGCGGCTCGGGCGAAAGGTTCCGGTAGACGTGCTTGGCCTCGCGGTACTCGTCCAGACCGGCCAGGCCGAGCTCGCGGCCGACCCCGCTGCGGCCGAAGCCGCCCCACTCGGCGCCGGGGAAGTAGGGGCCGTAGTCGTTGATCCACACGGTGCCGTGGCGCAGGCCCGCGGCCACGCGCTCGCCACGGGCGGTGTCGTTGGTCCACACGCCGCCGGAGAGCCCGTAGTCGGTGTCGTTTCCCAGCTCGACGGCCTGGGCCTCGGTCTCGAAGCGCTCGACGGTCACGACCGGGCCGAACACCTCGGTCTGCACGATGTCCATGGAGCGGTCGCAGTCCACGAACACGGTGGGCCGGTAGAAGTAGCCGTCCTGGAGGTCGGCCTCGTCGGGGCGCCTGCCGCCCGCGATGATCCGAGCGCCCTCCTCGACGCCGCGCGCCACGGCCTTCTCGACCTTGGCGCGGTGCTCGGCGGAGACCAGGGGACCGCAGCGCACGCCCTCCTCCTGGCCCCGGCCGATCCGGATGGCCTCGGCCCGGCGGGCGAGCTCGGTGGTGAAGGCGTCGTGGATGTCGTTGTGCACGATGAGGCGCGCACCCGCCGAGCACACCTGGCCGGAGTGGAAGAACGCGGCGCTGAGCGCGTAGTCCACGGCCGTGTCCAGGTCCACGTCGGGGAAGATGATGTTGGGGTTCTTGCCGCCCAGTTCCAGGGCGACCTTCTTGACCGTCTCGGCGGCCGACGCCATGATCCGCCGCCCGGTGACCAGGCCGCCGGTGAAGGAGACGAGGTCGACGTCGGGGTGCTCGGACAGGGGCGCGCCCGCGTCGGGGCCGCTGCCAAGGACGAGGTTGACCACTCCGGCGGGTACGCCCGCCTCGGTGGTGAGCTCGACCAGCTTGGCGGTGGTCACCGGGGTGACCTCGCTGGGCTTGATCACCATGGTGTTGCCCGCCGCGATCGCCGGGGCCATCTTCCAGGCCAGCTGGAGCAGCGGGTAGTTCCAGGGGGTGATCATGCCGCAGACGCCGACGGGCTCGTAGACGACCTTGCTGTGCACGCCCTCGGGCGCGGACACGAGGCGGCCCGCGTCCTTGTCGGCCAGCCCGGCGTAGTAGCGGAAGACGTTGGTGACGTCGTCGACGTCGATCCCGCCCTCCTCGATGGTCTTGCCGGTGTCCAGCGACTCCATGACCGCGATCTCCTCGCGGTCGCGCTGGAGCAGGTCGGCGATCCGTTCGAGGACGCGGCCGCGCTCGTCGGCGGAGGTGCGGCGCCACTCACCGTGGTCGAAGGCGCGGCGCGCGGCGGCGATGGCGGCCTCCGTGTCGGCCCTGCCGCCCTCGCTGACGATGGTCAGGACCGAGGCGTCGGCCGGGTCCAGGATCTCCCGAACGCGTCCGTTCTGCGCCGCCCGCCACTCGCCGTCGACATACAGGCTGGTGGCGGTGGCCGCTCCCGGTTCGGACAGGTACGGCACGGTCGGCAGGGTTACATGGGTCTGGTTCACGGACCCTCTCTGCCCAGGATCGCTTGTCACAAACAGCCTCGTCTCGTAGGTCACATACGCCACAACGTTCCCATAACCCTCGCTGGCCAGGCGGAACAGCGCGTTACGGCACGTCTCGGCCGTGGCTCATATCACCAGCCCGTCTGGACAGACCTACGCCCCGGCCCTCCCCTCGGGTGAGTGGACACACCACCGTGGGCAAGACCGGGACGACTCTTTGACGTGTGTTTGTGTGGAACTCCGACGGTTCCGGACTTTCGGCACGGCCCCCGCGGGAAGGGTCAGGCTGCGGCCTCTTCGGTGACGCGCCGGATGGCCTCGACGGCGACGTCGGGCTGGTCCACGTGGATGTGGTGACCGCTCTCCTGCGCGGTGCTGAGCCGGCTGCGGTCCGAGAGCGCCAGCCACTGCTCCTGGCCCTCGGTCCACACCCGCTCCAGGTCGTCGCCGTACTCGGCGATCTCACCGAGGTAGGGGACCCCGTGCTGGATGACCTCCACCGGGACGTCACCGGCCGAGCCGACCCGCGGGTCGCTGTCGATCACGATGTTCTCCGGGTTCTCGCCCTGGAAGATGGCGAGGTTCTGCGCGCGCACCTCGGCGCCCTCACCGGTGGCCGACTCGGGGATCACCCCGGTGATGTCGTCGATCATCGTCGGCGACGTGGCGTCCAGGAGCACCAACCCGCCGACCCTGTCCGGGTGGTCCGGGGCGTAGCGGGCGGCGATGAGCCCGCCCAGCGAGTGACCGGCCAGGACCACGGGGCCGTCACCGGCGACGTCCTCCAGGACGGCCGTCAGCGTCTCCCCGGCGTCGTCGATGCTCTGCTGCCCCTCCGGCTGGTCGCTCTCCCCCTCGCCGAGGCGGTCGTAGGAGCAGACCCGCTCGTCCTCGGCCAGGGTCTCCTGCACCCCGGCCAGGGTGTCCAGACCGTCGCCCATCCCCGCCATCAGCACGATGACCGGCCTGCCGTCAGACGGCGTCCCGGAGCAGGAGACGTTGACGGAGACGCCGTCGATGTCGAGCGCCTTGCTCCCGGTGAACAGCTGCCCCTCGGTCAGCACCTCCGAGGCGGCGTCCTCCAGGTCCGACCGCACCTCGTCGGCGGCCGAGCCCAGCTCGCTGCCCACCTCGGAGAGCACACCGCACCCGACCAGCCCGGGAATCGCCGCGGCGCAGCACAGGGCGGACAGGGCGGTCGTCCGGATGGTGCGGAACATGGGGTGCCTCCAGGCGGCGGGGCCGACCGCGTGGGGCGGTCGGAAGGGGAAGTCGGTACGTGCAGAACGCTACGGAAACCGGGGCCCCGGGTCGTCACCTCTGAGTGGACACCTGCTCGTAGCTCGCATGGGGGACAAAGGGAGCGGGGCCGTGGCCCTGCGCCACTACAATTCGTCCGTGACCTGGCTCCGACGTCCTCCCCTGCTGTGGCGGCGGCTCGACGTCACCGTCCGAGACCTGCCCCTGGCCCTGATCCTCCTGTCCGTCTCCTGCGTTCCGGCGCTGCACGGATACGGCACCCAGGTCGGCGGCGTGCCGGACCGCCCCCTCGACGCCCTGGGCGTGCTCGCGCTCACCCTCCAGTGCCTGCCCCTGGCCGGTCGGCGGCGGTGGCCCGCGCTGACCCTGGCCCTGGTGGCGGCGGGCTTCGCACTCGACCAGCTGAGCGGGTACCACCTGATCGCCGGGACCGCGATGCCCATCGCGCTCATGAGCGCGGGCGTCCACCTCGACCGGTACCGGCGCACCACCCTGCTGGTCGGCACGGTGGCGTTCGTGGCGCTGGCCTTGGCGCTCACCCGGTTGGGTGAGGGCGAGACCCCGGCCGAATGGGTGATCTTCTACTTCGCGCACGGTCTGGCCTGGGGCATCGGATCGTGGCTGCGCTCCACCCGCGTGGCCGAGGCCGAACGCCGCCGCCGCCTGGCCGCGGACACCCTGGCCGCCGAACGCGCCCGCATCGCCCGCGAACTCCACGACGTCGTCACCCACCACGTGACCGCGATGGTCGTGCAGACCGAGGCCGCGCGCTACCTGACCGCCGCGCCCGAACGCCTCGACCAGACCCTGGGCACGGTCTCCGACACCGGACGCCAGGCCATCACCGACCTGCGGCAGCTCCTCGACGTGCTCGACCCCGCCCATCCCGCCCCAGCCAACGGCGAGAGGATGCTCGACGTGGTGGAGCGCACCCGCCGGGCCGGTCAGCCGGTGCGGTTCAGCGAGGAGGGGGCGCCGACCGGGACCCTCGACGGCGCCGACCTCGTCGCGCAGCGCGTCGTGCGGGAGGCGCTGACCAACGCACTCAAGTACGCGCACGGCAGCCCCACCACGGTGCGTGTGCGCCACCGCCCCGAGGAGATCACAGTGAACGTCGACACCGAGCGCCCCGGACCCGAGGGGGTCTCCCCCGGGGGCAGCGGGCGGGGCCTGGTCGGACTGCGCGAACGCGTCGAGGTCATGGGCGGCGACTTCTCCGCCGGCCCGCACGGTGACGGTTTCACCGTGCACGCGCGCATCCCCGCGCGGCGATGAGCACCAGGGTCCTGGTCTGCGACGACCAGATGCTGATCCGTACCGGGCTGGTGACCATCATCGGCGCCCAACCGGACATGGAGGTCGTCGGTGAGTGCGGTGACGGTCGGACCGCCGTCGAGCTCGCCGGACGGCTGCGCCCCGACGTCGTGGTGATGGACGTGCGGATGCCCGAACTCGACGGGATCGAGGCCACCCGACGGCTGGCCGGTTCGGGGGTGGAGCACCCCGTGAAGGTCCTGGTGGTCACCACGTTCAACCTCGACGAGTACGTCTACGAGGCGCTGCGCGCGGGTGCCAGCGGATTCCTGCTCAAGGACGCTCCCCCGGACCAACTGCTGAACGGTATCCGTACCGTCGCCTCCGGCGCGGCCCTGCTGGCCCCCGAGGTCACCCGCCAGCTGGTGGGCCGGTTCGCCGCCCGCATCCGGCCCACCCACGCTCCGGAGACGCACCTGCCCCTCACCCCCCGCGAGCGGGAGGTGCTGGGGCTGATCGCGAACGGGCTGTCCAACGGCGAGATCGCCACGAGTCTGTTCATCAGCCAGGAGACCGTGAAGACCTTCGTCTCGCGCATCCTGACCAAACTCGACCTGCGCGACCGCGTCCAGGCGGTGGTGTACGCCTACCGGCACGGTCTCGTCGCCTGACGGGGGGCATACAAATCGGACGACGTGACGTACATTAGGTGTACCTAAGTCGGCTGCTCCGGCTCCCCTAGGGACCGCCGCCCGCGCACCAACCGAGGATTTCATGCTGCTTGAACAGGAACGCCGCGACGTCTGCCTGACCGCACGCGCCATCGCCCAGCACCCGGGCGCGGCCCCCGGCGAGGCCGGTACCGTCAGCGTCCGCAGCGGCGACCTTGTGGTCGTCACCCCCCACGGTGTCCCCCTGGACCAGCTCCAGCCGATCGACTGCCCGGTGATGTCCCTGGACGACCGGATGCTGGAGGGTCGGCGCGACCCCGCCGCCGAGACCACGCTCCACCTGGCCGTGCACCGCCACGCCGCCGAGCACGGACGCGAGGCCCTCGCGGTGGTCAACGCGTTCACCGCCGACACCGCCGCGGTGTCCTCGGTGCTCCCCGAGCTTCCCCCGATCCACCACCGCGCCGCAGGGCTGGGCGGCGCCGTGAGCGTGACCCCGTACATGCCCTACGGCACCGGCGACATCGCCGACCAGGCGGTCAAGGCCCTCAAGGGCCGCGACGCCGCTCTGCTCGCCAACCACGGCGGGGTGGCCCTGGGGCGCGGTCTGGAGCACGCCCTGGACAACCTGCGGCTGCTCGACTGGCTCTGCGCCACCTACCTGCGCGCCCGCCAGCTCGGCCAGCCCCGGGTCCTGAGCGAGGACGAACTCGCCGAGGCCCGTCAGCGCGACACCTTCGGCTGGGCGGGCCCCGACCCGTTCCTCTAGGCCGAAGGGCACGGCCCCGGTCCGTCAGTCGGAGGGCCGGTCAGCCGTCAGCCGGTCACTGGCCGATGCGCGGGAAGGGTTCGGTGGAGAAGACGACCTCGACCGGGACCTCGAAGTACCGCGCGATGCGCAGCGCCAGGTGGAGGCTGGGGCTGTACTCGCCCCGTTCCAGGTAGCCGACGGTCTGGTAGTGGACCCCGAGGGCCTCGGCCAGCTCCCGACGGGAGACGCCGCGCTCGGCTCGCAGCATCGCGATCCGGTTGTGGATCGTCTCGGATCCAGGCGCCCTGGCGGAGCGTCCGTTGGTCTTCTCAGTGGGCACGCTTCATCGCTTCCTCTCGGGCCGCCTGTACCCGCGACCCCGACGTACGCCGGGCCATCCGCGGCAGCAGCCACAGCGCCACCGCGAACCCGACCAGCGCCCAGACTGCCAGAACCCCGGCGACCTGGGGCAACTGCCAGGAACCGGCGAGTTCGTAGGCGGCATGGGAGTCCGGAAGAACCGCGGCACGAATTCCCAGGCCGAGCCAGTACACGGGCAGCAGCAGGCCGAGGGCCTGGACCCAGTCAGGCAGGATCCCGAGGGGGAACATCACTCCGGAGACCATGACGACGGCGATCGAGGGGACGATCGCGAGGGAGGCCCCCAGACGCGGGTTGTCGATGAGCGACCCGAGGATCGCCCCGACCGGTGCCAGGGCGAACATGCCCAGCACGCACACCCAGAGCAGGGTGGCCCCGTCGGCACTGCTCCGGAACCCGAAGCCCTCGACGAACAGGACCCCCGGAACGACCATGAGGGCGATGGCCGTGACCGACATCGCCGTCATGTGCACGACCTTGGCGACCGTGTATCCCACCAGTCCGCGGGGGACCGCCTTGGCCCGCAGCAGTGTGCCGTCCTCGCGTTCGGTGGCCAGGACCTGGAGGACGGCGGTGACACCGAGCATGACCAGGGTGAAGGCGACGGCCCCGCTGAGTACCACCGCTCCGATCGGTGAGGCGTCGCCCTCCACGCCCAAGGAGTCGAAGACCACGGCCATGCCCACGAACAGGACCGGCACGTACAGGTAGCTGAACATCTCCTGGCCGCTGCGGAAGGACTGCCTGAACTCGATCCGGCCCCGGGAGAGACCGGCGCGGACCGCGTTGAGTCGGGCGTTCATCGGATCTCCTTGGCGAACTCTTCGGCGGGCCGGCTGGCCTCCCCGGCCTCATGGCGTTGGACCATGGCCAGGTAGACGTCCTCCAGGGACGGTCGGGTGACTCTCAGTTCTGTGATCCCTTCCCCGTGGACGGCGTACAGCTCCGCTATGTGCCGGGCGGGGCTGTCGGTGCTGTGCAGGTGGCGCTGTCCGTCGACCGTCCAGGTGACCTCACTGTCCTGTTCGACGAGGGAGGCCAGTTGGTCGGGACTGCCGTCCGCGACGATCCGGCCCCCGGCGAGGAGCAGGATGCGGTCCGCGATCCTGGCCGCCTCGTCGAGGTCGTGGGTGGTGAGCACGATGGTGGTGTCCTCCTCGTCGGCGAGCCGGAACACGAGGTCGTGGAAGTCGCGGCGGGCCCGGGGGTCGAATCCGGCGGTGGGTTCGTCGAGGAAGAGGAGTTCGGGGCGGCCGACGATACCGATGGCGACGTCGAGGCGGCGGCGCTGCCCTCCCGAGAGGTTCCGAACTCGCTTGGCGGCGTGTTCGCTGAGGCCGACGAGCTCCAGGAGGGCGTCGGTGTCGTGGGGGCGGACCCGTTCGGCCGAGGAGTGGGGGGCGTAGAACCGGCCGAAGTGGTGGAGGAGGTCGCGCACCCTCCAGGAACCGTGGTCGCGCCAGGACTGGAGGACCACGCCGATCCGCGCACGCCACTCCTCGTCGCCGTGGTCGGGGTCCGAGCCGAGGACGTCGACCTCCCCGGCGGAGCGGCGGCGGAAGCCCTCCAGGATCTCGATGGTGGTGGTCTTGCCCGCGCCGTTGGGTCCCAGGAGCGCGAGGATCTCGCCGCGCCGGGCGGTGAGGTCGACCCCGCGCAGGACCCGGTTGTCGCCGTAGTCCATGCGCAGCCCGCTGACCCGTACCACGGCCTCGCCCCGGCTTCCGGAGGCCAGGGCCGCGGCCCTGGCCAGACCCGGTGCCATGTGGCCTGTCATGGAAATCCTCCTCTTCGTCGCCTTCCTTGGATCTTTGATAGTACATGTACTACATAAGAGAGCATGGTGAATATCACCGGGGCGACAGGACCGCGAGGAGGAGCAGGGGTGGGTCCGACCCGTGGCGACGCAGGTCAACGCCGGGGACGAAAACGGGGTGACCGCATCCGGCCATGCCGCATCCGGGTACGGATACTCAGGCATGCGGCATGCTCGAACCTGAGAATGGTGCCGACTACCCAACCCGCACGGCAGGAGGCCCCCATGCGCTGTAGCTTCATCAGGCTCCTCGTGAACGACTACGAGGCCTGCTTCCGCTTCTACGCCGACACCCTCAAACTCCCCGTGCTGTGGGGCGACGAACAGAGCCGTTACGCCGAGTTCGACGTGCGGTCGGGCACGCGGCTGGCCCTCAACCAGCGCGAGGTGATGGCCGAGGCGCTGGAGACCGACACCGCGGATCCGGCCCTGCCCCACCAGGACCGGCTCGCGGTGATCTTCGAGGTGGACGACGTGGACGAGACCGCCGCAGGGCTGGTCGCGGACGGCGCCCGTCAGGTGATGGAGCCGCGCGACTGGACGGCGTGGGGCATCCGCGCCGCGCACTTCCGCGACCCGGACGGCTACCTCCTGGAGGTCAACAGCCCCCTGATCCCGCTGCCCGAAGGGGTCTGACTCAGGCCGCGACGTGCTCCATGAGCAGCTCGTTGACCCGGTCGGCGCGCTCCACCCCCAGCAGATGCGCGGCGCCGGAGACCACCTCGAACCGCGCCTCGGAGATGCCGTCGGCCAGGCGGCGCCCGTGCCCGGGAGGCAGCAGGGGGTCGTGCGCGGCGGAGGCGACCAGGGTCGGCACGCGCACACCGGAGACCAGGTTGCGCTGGTCCATCCCGGCGAGGGCGTCGCAGATCGACGCGTAGGCGCCCGGATCGACGGTGCCGAAGTCCTCCGTGAACCGACCCGCCACCTCCGGGCGGTCCTCGGTGAGGTCGGGGGTGAACCAGGGCAGGACCACGTCGGCGGTGACCGAGTCCATCCCGCTCTCACGCACCTGGGCGGCGATGCGGTCCCAGCGGTGTGTGGGAGGGGTGCGGGAGGTTCCGGCCAGCAGGGCGAGCCGCTCCAGGGTGCGCGGTGAGTTGGCGGCGATCCACAGCAGCAGGGAGCCGCCCATGCCCCCGCCGACAGCCGAGACCCGCGTGAACCCGCGGTCCTCCAGGATCCCGAGGACGTCCAGCGCCAGGTCCTCCACCGAGTAGGGTCCCTCGGGCGCCGGGGAGAACCCGTGACCTCTGTGGTTGATCCGCAGCACCTGGCGGCTTCGGGTCAGCTCGGGCATCTGGGGTTCCCAGACCGACATCTTCGTTCCGAACGGCGGCACGAGCAGCACGACGGGCGCGTGCCTGGGGCCGTCGAGCCGGTACTGGAGCGGAATCAGGGCCATGGAACCTCCGGGTCGCCAGACCGCCAGGTTATCCACAGTGCTTTCAATGAGGCCAGAAAACCCGGTCATGCCCAGCCAATGGAGGCCAGTGCCTGACCGCCACGCTTCCTAGAGTCGAGGCGACGAGACGGACACGGAGGAGTTCCCATGGTTGAGGTCAGCGAGAAGAAGAACCAGGTCGAGGTCGAGCGGGAGGCGCTGCTGGCCTTCCTGGCCCAGCAGCGGGCCTTCCTGCTCACCACCCTCCAGGGGCTGACCGAGGAGCAGGCCACACGGCGCACCACCGCGAGCGAGCTCACCCTCGCGGGGATCGTGAAACACCTGAGCTCGGTGGAGAACGGGTGGCGGACCTTCGTCAAGGAGGGCCCGCAGGAGGTCGACTACGAGTCCCAGGAGACACAGGAGTTCCACGAGAACAGCTTCCGCCTGATCGGCGAGGAGACCCTTGAGGGGACCCTCACCGCCTACGAAAGGGGCGCCGAGGAGACCGACGCCTACTTCCGCTCCCTGCCCCACCTGGAGATCAGCCAGAAGCTCCCGCCCGCGCCGTGGTTCCCGGAGGACGCCTCCTGGACCGCCCGTGACGTGCTGATCCACCTCATCCGGGAGACCGCGCAGCACTGCGGCCACGCCGACGTCATCCGGGAGTCCCTGGACGGTCAGAAGACCATGGGCTGACGAGCAACACGACACGTCCAGTAGTGCACGGGTCACGCTCCGCGTGCGGGACGATGGGCTGACCCCATCCCCGAGCGGCGAGGAGCGCGGCGTGAGCGCGACCTGGATCGACATCGACGACGAGGCACTCCGGGAGACCATGCGTTTCTCCGGAGCCCGCACCCGGGACGACGCGGTCAACCTGGCACTGCGGGTGTACGCGGCGCGCCACCGGAGCCGGACGGAGACCCTCCGGGAGCGCAAACGGAGTGAGCCCGCGCCCGGGGCCCGCCGGGGGAAGCAGGCCTGAGAGCGGGGTCACCGATCGGTGGCCCCGCCCCCTTCTGGTCAGCGCGGAACCAACCGGAGCCCGGGATCCGGACGCACTCTGGTGGGGCACAGGAGAACGGGGACGTTCCCACTGAAACAGTGGAAACGTCCCCGTCTACGAGGTGGCGAGGGTCGCCTCCGCATCCCCCCTCAAAGTACGGAGGCAACCCTCGCTCTGGGAAGCGGCCTGCGACTCCTCCCCCCTGGAGTCGCGGCCTGAAAGGTCTGCCACGTGGAAGCGATCTTGTCGTTCCGCGTTGTTAGAGACACTACCCACCACACCCACGAATAACAACCCTGTGTCACGAGAAACTACTTAAAGTGATCGTCATTCCTGGGGCGTGGCCCGACCAAGCGGGGTGTGGGCATCGTCAACACGGGGTCATGAGCGGCCGCTCGGAGGGCGGACATAGCCTGGTCGGGTGAGATCTCCGCTCTTGAGCCCGCGCTGGGTCGGCCTGCACCTGCTGGCCGTCCTCGTGGTCGTCGTGTGCGTCGCCGGCACCTACTGGCAGGGCACCCGCGCCTTCGAACCCGACCGCGACGTCATCACCAACCCGGTCGAGGACCTGGCCGACGCCATCCCCGTCTCCGACCTGGGTGAACCCGGCGAGTTCCTGCACCCCAACCTCACGACCAACACGGCGGTCGAGGTGTCCGGGCACTTCGACGCGGAGTCCCAGCTCCTCGTGCCCCGGCGCCTGGACGGGGTCGAGGGCTACGTGCTCGTTCTTCCCCTCGTCACCGAGGACGGGGTGGCCATGACCGTCAGCCGTGGCTGGACGGAGGACGGCACCGGGCTCCCGCCCGTCCCCGAGGGGGACGTCACCGTCACCGGTTGGCTCCAGCCTCCGCAGGACGCGGCGGAGGGGGTCGTCCCCATGGGCTCACCCGAGGTGGGGACGGTCGAGCGGATCGCCCCGTCCGTGCTGGTCGGAGAGTGGGACCAGCGCCTCTACGCGGCCTACGTCACCCTGCCCGAGAGCGAGCCCGCCGTCGACGGGCTCACCCCGGTGCCTCCGCCCGAGCCGCCCACGGAGTTCACGGTCAACTGGCGCAGCCTCAGCTACGCCGTGCAGTGGGCCATGTTCGGCGTCTCCGCCGTGGTCTTCTGGATCATCCTGATGCGCCGCGAACTGGCGGAGGGACGCACCCGGAAGACCGGGGATCAGCCCGTGGTCGCGGGCTCCTGAGCCTGCCCGGTCTGCCTTCCGGCGGCCAGGTCCCTGGCCTGCTCGGACCTGACCACCCGGTGCTCGACCACGAAGCCGAGGACCGGGATGGTGCCCGCGAGCACGACGCCCAGGGTGCGGCCCGCGCCCCAGCGGCGGTCCAGGGCCACCCACAGCACGACCAGCACGTACGCCATGTAGATGTAGCCGTGCGGCATGACGATGTAGAGCATCAGCGGCGACTCGGGGCCGAACCAGTGCTCCCATCCCTGGGGGGCTCCGACCAGGTGGAACATCGAGTCCTCACCCACCAGGTACTTCGCGGGCATGGCCAGGAAGGTCAGACCCAACAGGAAGACTCCCGTGATGTACGCGAGCACCCGGTACAACGCGAACGACACACGCCTCTTGTCCACTGCGATCTCACCCATTCAACGACTGCGCCCCGAGGAGGTCGGGTCCCCTCCAACGAGGCTAAGCGGTGTCCCGCACAGTGGGCCCCTGGGGTGGGCATGCTCGGAGAATCTCACATTTGCGCAGGTAGCGAGGGCTACCTGGGGCCCTTCTGGGAGACCCGGGTGGGACTGCTCCACCGGCCGTCGGACTCGGCGGTCCAGGCCTTGGGGATCATCCGCAGGGCCAGGTAGGAGTCCACGATCCGGATCGGGAAGAAGAACAGGCCGTAGAAGAGGTACGAGGGCCGCCGTCGGACCATGGTCATGACGCAGGTGAGCACGTAGTCCGGGACGAGCAGGCCGATGGCCAGGGCCGTCAGCGGCAGGAACGCGGTCACCGCCGTGAACCCGTCGGAGAGGAACGGCACCCCCGCCAGCACCTCGCCGCCGAACGTGCCCAGCAGCACGAACAGGGCGATCGCCACCGTCACCAGGAACAGCACCGAGACCAGCACGACCTCCACGATGTACAGGGCCAGGGCCACCCAGAAGAGACTCGGCCACACCTTGTGCCTGCGCACCGTCTGCCAGAAGCCGAGGGTCCAGCGGCCCACCTGCTTGCGGTAGTCCCGGAACGTGAACGGGTCCTGGCTGTAGGCCTTGGTGTCCGGCCGCATCGAGACCCGGCCGAGGCGCTTGTGGTGCACCTCGAAGGTCATGTTGAAGTCCTCGATCACCAGCCCCGGGGGGTTGACGGTGATCTCCCTCAGGGCGCGGCTTCGGTACACGCTCGCGAACCCCGGCACGATGAAGGCGACGTTGGCCCGCTTCCAGGTCTGCCCGAAGCGCATGAAGTACTGGAGCATGAAGTAGAGGCGGTCCCGGTAGGCCGAGATGATCCGCCCGACCAGGCCGCGCTCCCCGGGCTTCCACTCCGAGACGACGAAGCCCGCGACGGCGGCCACACCGGGGTCCTGGAGTTGACGTTTGGCGCCCTCCACGTACCCTGCGTCGAGTTCCGTGTCGGCGTCCAGAATCAGGACACCGTCGTAGTTTTCGGTCAGTGAGAATTCCTCGATGACCGCCTCGATGGCCCCGGCCTTGCCCCGGTTGGTGAGGAGTTCGAGGACGTTCACGCCGGTCCTGGCAGCGATGTCGGCGGTCGCGTCCCGGGACGAGTCCGAGACGACGTAGACGTCCCAGCGGGCGAACAGGCCGAGGGCGGAGGAGATCGCGGTGTCGATCACCGGCTCCTCGTTGTGGGCCGGGATGATGACGGCGAGGGTGATGTCCTCGGGGTCCTCCGCCACCAACGCCCCTCCCGGGGCCACGGTGTCGACGGCGCGCCTCCCCGCGTGCCCCGTTCCCTCGGCCGGCGAAGCAGCGCCCCCGGGCGCGCCCGCACCCACGAGCAGCCGCTGCCGTTCGCGGCCCCTGGTGACGCTCCGCCGCTGGTCCTCGGGACGTCGGCGCAGGGCGGCACGCGCCCCGCCCTCGGCCAGCCTGATCAGGCCGACCACGGTCCACAGCAGCAGGTTGAGGCCAAAGGCCATCCACAGGAAGACGTACCCGAGGGCGCCGATCCCCGCGGCGGCGGCCATGGTCGACGCGAAGTCGAACCAGTAGACGAACAGCGCGACGGCCAGCACCAGGGCGATCAGCCCGGTCAGTAGCCCACCGATGAAACGCACGATACGCACAGCCCTGCGAACCTCCGAATGTTATCGGTTTCGGACCGACATTAACCCGCAAAGTCGGCGATAGGTTGACGTCCTACACGACTGGTGGGTTCACCCGGGTTCGCGTCCTATGTAGGCCACGCAAATCGTATACACGGGCTTGCGTGAGGTGGTACCCATTAGAAGATATTTGCGGCGAGGTGCCGGAGGGGCCACCACCCCCGGTTTATACGAGGCCTCATGGGTCCCCGGTAAATCCCCCTCGCGGCCGACCGACGAGTTAAGGAGAACGCCCGGAGTGATCGGCGAGCCACGATCCCCCGCGCCAGATCCCGCGCACGGCGGCCCGGGTCCTGACCTCGGGAGCCCCCTCCCGAACAGCCCGGACGGCGCGCGCCTGCGCGTGGCCGTCCATCAGCCGCACTATTGGCCCTGGCTGGGACTGATCGACAAGATCGACCGTTCTGACCGATTCATCATGCTTGACACGGTTCAGTTCGAACGTCGGGGTTGGCAGAACCGAAACTACGTTGCCGGACAGGGCGATCCGGTCCTTCTCTCCGTGCCCGTCACCCAGGCGAGTCGCGACGAACGCATCCTGGACAAGAAGATTGACAACACACAGAAATGGCGCAACAAGCACTTCAGGGCACTCTCTGAACACTGTTACCGCAAAGCGCCTTACTGGGACGTTTACCGGGAAGAAATCGCCCAACTGTACGAAACGGAGTGGGAGGGCCTCGCGGACCTGGCCATCGCCACCACCCGCCTGCTGACACGCGCGTTCGGTGTCGACACACCCGTCCTGCGCGCGAGCGAGCTCGGGGACTTCCCCGGGCACAAGAGTGAGCTGTTGGCCCAGATCTGCGCCAAGGCGGGAGCGGACACGATGCTCTCGGGCGACGGCGCGAGGGACTACCTCGACCCCGAGGTGCTGAACCGCTACGGGGTGGCCATCGAGTGGCAGGACTTCCGCCACCCGGTGTACCGCCAGCACACGCGGGGACCCGCCGACGACTTCGTGCCCCGCCTGTCGGCGATCGACCTCCTGCTCAACGCCGGACCGGACGCGCCGCGCGTGCTCCGTCAGGCGAGAACGCGCGGCTGACACCGATCAGCGAGCGGGCACCGTCCGCCCGAGCCAACGGGCGGTGGCCCCGGCGGCCCGGGTGACGACCGATCGCCCCACTTCGGCAAAGAACGGGAAACAGGCATGACGACGGACTGGTCACAGGAGCGCCTCCTGGTCTACTCCCCCCACCCCGACGACGAGACCCTCGGCTGCGGCGGCCTGATGCACAAGGCCAAGCGCGCTGGCGCGGAGGTCTTCGTCCAGTTCCTGACGGTCGGCGACACCGCCGACCAGTCCGCGAAGGGCTTCTCCACGGCCGAGGAGCGCCACACCGAGATCAAGAAGGTCTCGGAGCACTTCCGCTGGGACGACTGGCACATGGCGCTCCCGGGCGACGAGCACCACCTGAGGCTGGACTCGGTCCCCCGGGTGGACCTGACACGGCTGATCGAGCGGGACAGCCCGCTCTCCGTCGCTGCCCTGCGGCCCACCGTGGTGCTCGTGCCGCACCACACGAGCTACAACCAGGACCACCAGGCCGTGGCGGAGGCCGTGCACACCGCGCTGCGGCCCTCGAACAACGGTCTGCGCCACCATCCCCGCATGGTGCTGTCCTACGAGGAGGCCGCCGACCAGTGGCGGTTCGAACCCGTGGGCTCCCCCAACCTCATCGTCGAGCTCGGCGAGCAGGACCTGGAGGCCAAGCTCCAGGCCATGGAGCTGTACGGCTCCCAGAGTCACGAACACCCCCACACCCGTTCGGAACTCACCCTGCGCAGCCTCGCCGTCCTCAGGGGCATGCAGGCCGGGGTGGCCCTCGGCGAGGGCTACCACGTCCTGCGCCACCTGGCCTGACCGGAGCGACGACTCGCCGACTCCCCCATCTGCTCCCTCACCTGTCACACGAAGCCCACCCCCGTGAAGTACGGATCACCTACACCACCCGTAGTGGAGGGAAAACCATGAAGGCCGTCATCACCGGTGGAGCCGGGTTCATCGGCTCCCACCTGTGCGACCACCTGGTCGCGCGGGGACACGAGGTCACCGTCCTGGACGACCTCTCGACAGGTTCACTGTCCAACCTGTCCCAGTTGAAGGGTTCTCCCGCTTTCCGGTTCGTCCAGGGGGACATCCTGGACCGGGAACTCGTGGACCGACTCGTCGCGGAGGCGGACACCGTGTTCCACCTCGCCGCCGCCGTGGGGGTCTACAACATCGTCGACAACCCGCTCCGTTCACTGCGGATCAACCTGCACGGCACCGAGAACGTCGTGGAGGCCGCGGTGCGGCACCGTGTCCCGTACATGATCGCCTCGACCAGCGAGGTCTACGGCAAGAACGACGCGGACGGCCTCAAGGAGGGTGACGACCGGATCTACGGATCGGCCACCAAGAGCCGCTGGTCCTACGCCGCCGCGAAGGGGCTGGACGAACTGGTCGCCTACGTCCACGGTGTGGAGTCCGGCGTGCCCTGCGTCATCACCCGCTTCTTCAACGTGGTGGGGCCCAGGCAGACCGGGAGATACGGCATGGTCGTGCCCCGGTTCGTCGACCAGGCCCTGTCCGACGAGCCCATCACCGTCTACGGCACGGGCACCCAGCGCCGCTGCTTCGGTTCGGTGTTCGACGTGGTGCCCGCGATGACCCGGCTGATGGACACCCCCGAGGCGTACAACCAGGCGGTCAACCTGGGCGGGCACGAGGAGGTGTCGATCAGGGGCCTGGCGGACAGGATCGTCGAGCTGACGGGGTCGGGCAGCTCGATCACCTTCCTGGACTACGAGGAGGCCTACGGCGAGGGGTACGAGGACATGCAGCGCCGCTACCCGGACACCTCCCTGGCCGGGCGCCTGATCGGATACGAGCCGACACTCGACCTCAACGCCATCATCGGGTCGATCGTCGAGCACCGCCGCTCGGCCCGCTCGGTCCCGGCACCCGCCTAGGCCCTGTTTTTTGGATCATTCCTCCCACCCGTCGTCCGCCCGCGCGGCGGCGACGGCCCCGGCCCTGGCACGGGGACGTCACGAGGCCCGGCCCCCGCCTCACGGCAGCAGCACCGTCGCCACCACGAACAGGGTCAGGGCGAGCACGCCAGCGCTGAGCAGGACCATCGCCCAGGGCCGGGCCACGCTCAGCGGTGGCCGCCCCGTGCCCGGCTCGCGGAGTCCGTGCCGGGTGTGACGCCACCGCAGCCACAGGTGCAGCCCGAGTCCGGCGCCCAACAGCAGGGTGAAGGCCATGACTCCCGCCCGGAGCGCGGGCGACACCTCGGGCACGACGGTGGAGCCGGGGTCGAGCGGCCCCCGCAGGTAGACCAGGCCCACCACGGTGAGCAGGATGAGCACGCGCTGCCAGGAGAGCAGTGTGCGCTCGGGCTGGAGCCCCGGGTCGCGGCGCACCTCCCCCGGATTCACAGCAGGTTCCCCAAGAGCACCATGAGGCAGACCACGCCCACCGCGAACGTGGTGATCAGCGGCAGCAGACTCATCGGGAGGGGCTGGCCCAGGCGCATCACGCGCTGCACGCGATACCAGCGCAGCGGCGCGTACACGGTGACGACACCGGCGAGCACGGCCAGCAGCAGCCCCACCAGGGTGCGCGGCGTCTCGTCCCAGCCCAGCGGAAGCAGGTGGAGGACGGCGACCGCGCCCGCGAGCAGTGCCAGGGCGGTCCGGATCCACGCGAGGAAGGTACGTTCGTTGGCGAGGGTGAAGCGGTAGTCCACGCCCTGCTCGTCCTCCGGCGCCTCGGAGCTCATCGGTCCCCCCGGTTTTCGGCGTTCGGCCCACAACGGAAGCTCCGGTCACGACAATGAACCCGTGCCCCGCAGGCCGACACTAACCGTGTTCGCTCTTTCCTCCCAAACAGGTATGCAACACGTGTTGTGTCGGAAACCACCGGTCCGGCGGACGTGCGTGGACCACCTCCGAGGCATGTGGAACAAACGAGTGGGCACTACCGCTGTAGCACCCAAGAGGATGGCAGTTGGCCACCGGTCGACACCAACAACGAACGAAGAGCAGGAGACCACGTGTCCACCGTCGAACTCACCAAAGACAACTTCGCGGAAACGCTGAAGGACAACAGCTTCGTCCTGATCGACTTCTGGGCTGACTGGTGCGGTCCCTGCCGCCAGTTCGCCCCCGTGTTCGACAAGTCCTCGGAGAAGCACTCGGACATCGTGCACGCCAAGGTCGACACCGAGGCCCAGCGAGAGCTCGCCTTCGAGTTCAAGATCCAGTCCATTCCGACCCTGATGATCGTGCGCGACCAGACGGTGATCTACAACGAGCCGGGTGCCCTCCCCTCCGAGGCCCTGGAGAGCCTGATCACCCAGGCCCGGGAACTGGACATGGACGAGGTCAAGCAGAAGATCTCCGAGCAGGGCGCGGACGCCAAGGAGTAGGGCGCCCCACCGCCCCCGTTTCACCGACCGCCCCGACGACCGTGCCACGACCGGCACGGAACCGTCGGGGCGGTCGTGTGCGCCACGGCGGAGGACACCCGATCGTCGCCGGCGGTCGCCACCCTGACCGGGAAGGACACCGGGAGGTCACCGGGGGCTTCCCACTCCACCGCGCACGTTCATCTTGGCCACGGGGTTCGTTCACCCGGGCTTCACACGGACATATTTGCATGGGAGTCGACCGCACTCCGCGGGTTTCATCCCCTCGTGCACACCGAGCTCCGTCCGACCCGGAAGTGGCCCCATGTCTGTCAGCAACACCGCGACCCCGCGAGGCACCGAGTCCGGCCGCGGCATCGCCCCCGACACCGTCCGGTACAACCGCGAGGTTCCCGGCCTGGGCGACCCCGTCTTCGACATCAGCGACCTGTCGATCCACTACGGGTCCAACAAGGCCGTGCGTGACGTGAACATGCAGGTGGGCCCGCGCCAGATCACCGCGATGATCGGCCCGTCCGGCTGCGGCAAGAGCACGGTCCTGCGCACGCTCAACCGGATGAACGACCTCATCCCGGGCGCGCGGATCGAGGGTCGGGTGACCTACCACGGCGAGGACCTGTACGCGTCCGACGTGGACCCGATCGAGGTCCGCCGCCGGATCGGGATGGTCTTCCAGAAGCCCAACCCGTTCCCCAAGTCCATCTACGACAACGTCGCCTACGGACCCCGGATCAACGGGACGCGCGGCAACATGGACGACCTGGTCGAGGAGACCCTGACCAAGGCCGCCCTGTGGGACGAGGTCAAGGACAAGCTGAAGGAGAGCGCCTTCGCCCTCTCCGGCGGCCAGCAGCAGCGCCTGTGCATCGCCCGCACCATCGCGGTGAACCCCGAGGTCATCCTCATGGACGAGCCCTGTTCGGCGCTCGACCCGATCGCCACCCTCAAGATCGAGGACCTCATGTACGAGCTGGCGGCCGAGTACACGATCGTCATCGTCACCCACAACATGCAGCAGGCGGCGCGCGTCTCGGACCGCACGGCCTTCTTCACCGCGAGCGTGGACGGCGAGGGCGACCGCTACGGCAGCCTCGTGGAGTACGACGAGACCGCGACGATCTTCAGCAAGCCCTCCGACCAGCGCACGGAGGACTACATCTCGGGCCGCTTCGGGTAACCCGACCCGGTCGAGCTCCACCCGCCCCCGCCGTTCTCGACGAAGTGGACCCGCCCATGCCCGCGCTCACCTCCTCCGCCCCGGTCCCCCCGCCCACCGGCGCGCCGGACGACGAGGTGAGAACGCGGCGCGCGGAGGGTCCGCTGAGGGTCCTGCTGGTGGAGCCCGAGTCCGAGCAGTCACACCAGCTGGTGCTCTCGCTGAGCGGACACGACGTGGACATCACGGTGTGCGTGGACGGTGCCGAGGCCCTGCTCCGGGTGGGGATGGTGCGGCCCGACACGCTGCTGACCAACGCCGCTCCGCCCGAGGTGGACCTGGAGACGCTGGTGCGGGTGACGCGCCGGGCCATGGACATCCCGATCCTGATCGGGGTGGGCGCGGGCGACTCGCAGAGGGCGATGCGGGCCCTCTCCGCGGGGGCCACCGCCTGTGTGAACCGCCCCTACCGCATCCCGGAGCTCGCGGCGCTGTTGCGCGGTTCGCTTCCCGGGAACGAGGTCGCCCCGCCGCCGAACCCGGGCGGTCCGGTGGCGCTGCGCTCGGGCGACCTGGAGCTGGACGCCCTGGGGCACCGGCTGTTCGTGGACGGGCAGCCGGTCAACCTGGCCCTGCGGGAGTTCGGGATCATGGACTTCCTGCTCCGGCACAGCGGCCGGGTGGTGAGCCGGGAGGAGCTGTGGACCGAGGTCTGGCGCAAGCCGCTTCCGCCGGTGAACAACACGATCGCCGTGCACATACGGCGCCTGCGGCACAAGCTGGGTGACTCCGAGGCCCAGCCCCGGTTCATCCACACGGTCCGGGGCATCGGCTACCGGCTGGACACGGTGAGCGGCGGGTAGGCGGACAAGGGAAATCGCGTACTTTTTCGAGGGCCGTCCGCCTGACACGGGACCGGCCCGCCATTCATGTGCGCGTCACCTTTTTCGGATTCCCACGGAAGGGTGACTCCCCGGGAATGCGAAGTTGTCATCCCCCTGAACCACACCCCCCGGCAGCACGCTCGGACACGTGATCATCACAGCAGGTCAGAGCGCACACCTCCGCGACGCGACCGCAGCCACCCGCCCGAGCGCACACCATCGCACACCATGGCCGTTATCAAAAAGTGACCCCCATTCACCTGCCATTCACTGTTCTTCTACCCAACCGCCTCTATTTCGATGACACCGCGACTTTCTACGCGCCTAGTGTCGTTTTACGTCAGCCCCGACAGCGGTCATTCAACGAGGAGAACCACGACATGCGCAACGGGCGTTCCAAGCTCGCCGTCCTGGCGGCCATCCCCCTGCTCGCCACGGCGTGCGGCAGCGGCTCCGACGGCGCGGACAACGGCTCCGCCGACGGTGCCGATCTCAGCGCCTCGCTGACCGGTGCCGGGGCCAGCTTCCCCGACCCGCTCTTCCAGGACTGGATGCACACCTACAGTCAGGACGTGCAGCCCGGCGTCAGCATCAACTACCAGAGCGTGGGCTCCGGTGCCGGTATCGAGCAGTTCCTTGAGCAGACGGTCAACTTCGGTTCCTCCGAGCGCTACCTGACCGACGAGGACCTGGCCACCGCCGCCGACGGCCGCGGCTGCGAGGCCATCCAGTTCCCGGTCGTGTTCGGCTCGGTCGTCATCGCCTTCGACAACCCCGACCTCGACGGTCTGGTCCTGGACGCCGAGACCATCGCCGGCATCTACTCCGGTGACATCACCTCGTACACGGACCCGGCCATCGCCGACCTCAACCCGGACGTGGACCTGCCGGACGACGAGATCATCCCGGTCCACCGTTCCGACAGCTCCGGTACCACCGAGGTCTTCACCCACTACCTCTCCACCGAGGTGGAGTCGTGGGCCGACGAGTACGGCTCCGGCGGCGAGATCGACTGGGCCCCCGGCCTGGTCGGCGGCCAGGGCAACGACGGTGTCGCCCAGGGCATCAGCCAGAACCCGGGCGGTGTGGGCTACGTGAACCAGGCCTTCGCGCAGGAGGCCGGTCTGGCCTCCGCCCAGGTGATCAACGCGGACGGCGAGCCCATCGCGCCGACCCTGGAGTCCACCACGGCCGCCTCCGAGGAGGCGGAGATCCCCGAGGACTTCCGCTTCAGCATCGACGGCATCGGCGGCGCGGGCTACCCGATCGCCGGTACCAACTGGATCTTCACCTACACCTGCGGCTACGAGCAGGCCGAGGCCGACGCGATCATCGACTTCTGGACCTGGGCCCTGACCGACGAGGGCGCCAACGAGATCGTCGCCGAGCTGGGCTACGCCCCCCTGGGTGACGAGCTGAAGGAGCGCGTGCTCGCCGAGATCGAGCGCACCAACTCCGAGAACGAGGGCGGTGACGACGCGGAGGCCGACGCTGACGCCGACACCGAGGACGGTTCCGAGGGCTAGCCCTCACAGGGGCCGGGGCCGGAGCGCCCCGGCCCCGCTCCCTGCCCCGACCGGGGCGCCACCGCGTCTCCCACTCCCACGAAAGCCATCAAGAGGAGAAGCTCCATGTCCACTGAGGCCCCAGAGGCCGCCCCGGCCCCGGAGGAACCCCGGCGGGGCACGACGCTGAGGTCGAGCAAGGGGAGGATGGCCGACCCCCTCTTCAAGTGGGCGGTAGCGTCCTGCGGCACCATCGTCCTGGTCATCCTGGCCCTGATGGTCCTGCGCACCACCACCGAGGCCTGGCCCGTCTTCGCCAAGGAGGGCTTCTTCGGCTTCCTCACCGGCGAGCAGTGGCAGTCGGGCAACTCCCGGACCGAGATCACCGGCACCTACGGCGCCTGGCCGTTCATCTACGGCACCCTGGTGACCGCGACCATCGCCATCGTCATCGCGCTGCCGCTGGCGATCATGGTCTCCTTCTACCTCACCCACCTGGCGCCCCGACGGATCGCGAAGCCGCTCTCCTACACGGTGGAGCTCCTCGCGGCGGTTCCCAGCGTCATCTTCGGCCTGTGGGGCCTGCACTGGTTCCTGCCGAACGTGCTGCGGCCGTTCTTCGAGTTCCTGGAGGGCGTCCTCGGCTGGTTCTTCCTCTTCGAGGGCCCGATCCGCGGGGTCGGCTACCTGTCCGCCGGGATCGTCCTGGCCATCATGATCCTGCCGATCATGACCGCCATCATCCGCGAGGTCATCGCGGTGCACCCGGTCGAACAGCGGATGGCCGCCTACGCGCTGGGCTCCACACGCTGGGAGGTCCTGCGCAACGTGGTCCTGCCCGCCAGCTTCTCCGGCATCGTCGCGGCCGCCATGCTCGGCCTGGGCCGCGCGCTGGGCGAGACCATCGCGGTCCTGATGCTGATCGGCGGCTCCCAGTCCTGGGGCGCGAGCCTCTTCGGGACCGGCAGCAGCATGGCCTCGCACATCGCCGCGACCTTCGGCGAGGCCACCCCCGAGTCCAGGACCGCGCTGATGGCCATCGGTGTGGCCCTCTTCCTGGTCACGATGATCGTCAACATCCTCGCCCGCGTCATCGTCTGGCGTCTGGGACGCATGACGGGAGACGCCGCCGTATGAGCACCATGACCGAGACTCCCCCCAGCAGGCACGCCCCCCTGAGCCAGCGGCCCCCGGGTTCGTCGTTCCGGCGACTGAAGGACCGCGGCGCCACGGTGGTGCTGACCGCGGCGATGGTCATCGCGATGATCCCGTTGGTCCTCATCGTCTTCGAGGTGACCCGTCGCGGCATCGGCGTGGTCAACCTGGACTTCGTCACCCAGACCGAGCCGCCGCCCCGGCGCGAAGGCGGCGGCTACGCGGCCGGGTTCTTCGGGACGCTGTACATCATGGCGCTGGCCGTCCTGATGTCGATCCCCTTCGGCATCGCCACGGCCGTGTACATCGTGGAGTACGGGCCCAACCGGCTCACCTCCGCGATCCGCTTCTTCACCGACGTGATGACCGGCATCCCGTCGATCTTCGTGGGTCTGTTCGTGTACGGCCTGCTGGTGATCGGCTGGGGCGGCATGGGCTTCGGTACCTTCGTCGGCGCGGTGGCCATCGCGGTGATGATGCTGCCGATCGTGACGCGGTCCTCCGAGGAGATGCTGCGGCTGGTTCCGAACGAGATGCGCAACGCCAGCTACGGTCTGGGGGCGCGCAAGTGGCAGACCATCGTGCACACGGTGCTGCCCGCCGCCGCGCCCGGTCTGACCACGGGTTCGATGCTGGCGATCGCGCGCGGGATCGGTGAGACCGCGCCGCTGCTGCTGACGGCCTTCGGTACGGGTCTGATCGTGACGAGCTTCCAGGGCAGCCCGCAGGGCGCCGTCCCGATGCAGCTGTACCGGGGCGCCACGCAGCCCTTCGAGTCCGGTATCGACCGCGCTTGGGGCGCCGCGCTGTGCCTGTTCATCCTGGTGCTGGCCTTCACGGTGGTCGCCCGCTGGGTCGGCTCGAAGGCCTCCACGAACACGCACTGACCCCCACTGACCCGCTGTCAGGGCACGTCTCCCCCGGAGGGGCCGCCGCCACCGTCCACCGGACGGGGCACGGCCCCTCTCGCGCGTTCCTGCCGCGGTACGCGGTCACAGGCCCGGCTCCCTGCGACCCGGGCTCTCTTCGTGCCGTCTCCGACACACGACCGCCCCCGAACCCGCACGTCGGCACCGTCACCCGGAAGGCATGGGACGGCCAACCGCCCGGCGACCGGGGCCTCCCGGTGGCCCCGGCGGGGCGCGCCTCGATAGCCTGGCGCGAGTTCGTTCCCCAGCAGATCCGGAGAGCCCCCGATGGCCGACACCACCGAGTACGCCGCCACCTTCACCCTCGTGGACACAGACAACGACGGCCTCATCTCCGCCCAGGAGCTGGCCTCGCTGATGCGCAACCTCGGCGACCAGACCACCGACGAGCAGGCCGCCGAGGTCGTGCGCGCGATGGACAGCGACGGCGACGAGCGGATCTCCCTGGAGGAGTTCGCCCGCTACATGTCCCGCGACCAGGGCTGATCTCAGAGGGGGTTCGAGGCCAGGTAGACCACGTCCGGGATGCCCCGGGCCACCACCACCTCCGCGACCTCCACCGTGCCGAAGCGGGTCCGCAGCAGGGCCTCGAAGCTGTCCACGCTGTTGGCGCTCCAGAAGGAGAGCACCCCGCCGGGGGTGAGCAGCCGGGTCAGCTGTTCGAGCCCGGCCGCCTCGTACAGACGGTTGTTGTTCTCGACCACGGTCCAGTCCGGGCCGTTGTCGGTGTCCAGGCAGATGACGTCGAAGCGGCCGGGCTGGTCGGCGGCCGAGGCCTCGGCGATCCAGGCGACGATGTCGGCGTTGTGCACTCGGCAGCGGGGGTCGCGGTGGACGTACTCGGCGGCCTCACCGAGCTCGCCCTCGTGCCAGGCGATCACCTGGGGTTCGAGCTCCACCACGTCCACGCGGGACACCCGGGGGTTGTCGAGCGCCTCGCGGGCGGAGAAGCCCACGCCCAGCCCGCCGACCAGCACGCGGGCGTGTGAGCGCCCCGGGGGAAGCTCGGCCAGGCTCAGGCGCACCATCTCGCGCTCGGAGGTGCCGTCGCGGGTGTCCATGAGGAAAAGGCCGTTGGAATAGATCTCGTAGTGGGCACCCACCTGGCGAAGTACCAGGTCACCGCCGGTCTCACCCGTCACTCTGGCGACGGTGACGGATTCACCCTCGACTTCGGGGTCTCGCGTTGGCTGGTTCATGCACCACATTGTGCCCCCGATCATGTCCCCGCGCGGCGGGCCGGTGAAGTACCACTTGTTGACTCATCAGTAGGTTGGGTTCCGGCGCGTCACGAGAGGAGTGCATGACCATGGGAAAACGCCTGGACAGGCTGCGCGGAGCGGCCCCGCTCGCGCTGGGGGCGATGTTCGTGGGTTCGGGGGTGCTGCACTTCGTGGCCCCGAGGCCGTTCGAGTCGATCATGCCGCGTCGGCTGCCCGCTCACCGGGCGTTCGTCTACGGGAGCGGCGCGGCCGAACTGGCCTGCGGCGTGGGCCTGCTGACCCGCCGGAGGTGGGCCGGACCGGCCAGCGCCGCACTGCTGCTGGCCGTGTGGCCCGCCAACGTCCAGATGGCGCTGGACTCGGGGTCGGGACGGCTGCCGTCGGTGGCCGACAACAAGGCGGTCGCCTGGGGCCGCGTCCCGCTCCAGGCCCCCCTGATCTGGGCCGCCCTCCAGTCCCGCCCCAAGCGGGACAACCCCGGTGGCTGACCGCTGAGGACCCTTAGGGCACCTGTGGCGAGCGGTCCGGTGGTCCGGGAGGGTGCACCTCAGACCCCGGGCTCCGGATCCTCGGCCGTGGCGTGTCCCCGGTGGGCGGCCATCGACTCGGCGGCCCGTCGTCGGGGGACCGCCATCTCGTAGACCGCGTACGCCGCCAGGAGCAGGGCTGGGACCGCCGCGAGCGTCCCGTACGCGGGATCGGTCGCGAACCCGGCGCCGACCAGGGACAGGGCCAGCATCGCGATGGTCAGGGACCCGATTCCACGCGGCTGCCAGGGGTTGAACGTGTACCAGTGGCGTTCCCACGCCAGCAGGTAGACCACCCGGCCCAGCTCCGGATCGCTCACCCGTTCGCCCGCACGGATCACGCGCGCGGCCCTGCGGCGAAGCCGCGAGAAGTACGGGGCCCGGTCGATCAGGCGTTCGCGGTGGACCTGGCCCCGGGTGTATCCGCGCTCGGGGGTGACCCGCATGCGGACGGCGAACGTCACCAGGACCGTGGTCGCCACGACGAGGACCCAGGGGGTCCAGGTGGGAAGGATGCTCGGATCAGTGTCCACCGAAGACCTGCTTCCTGTGGGGGGCGAGTGGGGTTGATCCCCCGGAGGACGCGGTCGAACCGTCCCCCCGGGGCCCGGGGGGACGGCGCGGCCCCGGTGGTCCACGGACTCCGAGGAGTGCGCTCCCGATGGTTCCGGGCCCCGGTGGTCGGAGGGGCGGGAGCCGTACCGGGTTCCCGGCCCCCGGCCGGATCAGACCAGGCCGACCACGCTGGTCGTTCCTCCGTGCACGATCGCCAGGGCTCCGGGGACGCGCAACAGCGGGGTCGACTCGGGCCACATCCGGATGAGGTCGCTATCGACCGCCTCGAACTCCACCTCCAGCTCCCAGGGCTCCCCGCCGTCCCACGGTGCCCCGTGGACCGTGAGGTGGGCGGGGCCGACGTAGCTGTCCCGGTCCTCCGGCACCAGCAGCTGGCTGGTCACCAGCATGTCCGTCAGAGCGACACCCTGTTCGAACCTGAACTCGTCCTCCCTGGCCACAAGCGGAGCCGTCCGTCGTGGTTCACCACCGCCGAAGGGGTGCCAGGTGTACTCGACCGTCGGTTCGAACAGACTCGTCGCCGTCAGGTACCCCCGTGCGTCGAACGCGGCGTTCGGCTGGCGGGCCTCGGTGTCCCCTCCCTGGTCCAGTCTCGGCAGTACCTCCTCGATCCCTTCTGCGATCACGGTCCCGTCCGCCTGGTCCAGGACGACCGACTCCTGGGCCTCGTTCTCGAAGGAGTTCCAGTGCAGAGCCATCACCGCTCCGTCCGTGCCGGTCCGGAGCGCCACTTCAGCGTGGTAGCCATGGACCTCTTCGTAGGTCCGGCTCGTGCTCGACTCGTGCCGCCACACCTCAGAACCGTCCGCGGGGTCCAGACCGAGGATCACGATCTCGCTTCCCTCGACCTCTGGCTCCACGCACTCGTAAAGGGTCGCGACCACGTCGCGTCCGCCCGCCGAGCTGGTGAAATCCTCCGTTCTGCATTCCTCGGGGGCCTGGAACCGCCACGTTCGCGCGAATGACTCGGGGTCCATGCCGGTCAGGGCTCCGCCCGCCGCGTGTGCCACGTAACCGTCGTCGAAGAGGTCGATCCGGGGCACCCGGCCGAAGATGTTCACCGGGAGCACGTCCTGGGCGCGTACCTGCCCGGTGTGGGCGTCCAGCGCCACGAAGAGGGCCCCACCGTCCAAGGAACCGGCCCCTGGCAGGAAGGAGAGCATGACGGTCGCTCCGTCCGCCGAGGTGAACAGCTGCGCAGTCACCGAACCGGGCCTGCGGTGGTGCCAGAGTTCCTCGCCGGTCTCCCCATTCAGGGCCACCACCCCGTCACCGATCAGTACCACCAGCCCCTCACCAGCGGTCGCGGCGCGGCTCACGTGGTCTCCCTCCGGTGCCTCCCAGACCCAACCGATACCGCTCACCGAATCGGGCACCGGCGGTGGGTCGACCCGGCGCTCCGTGGTGGTGGTGGCGTCCACCGGCAACACCGTGACGGCGGCATGAACCAAGGCCAGGGCGAGAGCCCCCGTACTGGCCGCCACCGCTCCGGCTGGTCCGCCTCCGCGCACGCGCGGCCACGGCCGGGACCACAGCGCCGTGGCGAACAGCAGCGCCCCCACTAACTGCAAGGTGATTCCGGCGGTCTGGGCGGTGTGGATGTGGTCGGGTACCCCGCCCTGGAACAGGTCGACGGTGCGCCGCCACGCGAGGACGGTGAGAGCCGACGCGACCAGCACCGCCGTCCACACCTGCACCCGCGCGGACCGATCGGCGCGCTTCCTCGCGTCCACGTAGTGACCGCGCATCTTCTCTCGGTCCGCCAACTCCGCCAGCAGTTCCGGGTACCTCCGGTCCCGAACACGGTTGACCACGAACCCCAGAACCAGCAGAAGGACCAGGCCCAGAACCGCGAGGCCCGCCCAGGCAGCGTCTCGGCCCGCCTGGACCGCCTGCACGATCTGGGCCACCTGGCCGGATACCGCGATGACGGATCCGACGACGAAGAGCCCCGACCCGAACCACACACTTCCCTTGGCACGCATACGTCCTCTGACGGCAGTCAAGGGGAGAAGGTTCTGGCCGGGGCCGGATTCCGTAACGGGGCCGCCGTGGCTACAGGCGGCAGGCGTAGATGTCGGTGACCAAGATGGCGCGGGCGCCGAGCTGCCAGAGGTCGTCCATGATCCGTTGGGCCTCCTTGCGGGGCACCATCGAGCGGACCGCGACCCAGCCCTCACGGTGCAGCGGGGAGACCGTGGGCCCCTCCATGCCGGGAGTGAGGGCGACAGCCGCCTCCAGGTTCTCGGCGTGCACGTCGTAGTCCATCATCACGTAGTCGCGGGCCACGAGGACGCCGCGCAGGCGGCGCAGCAGCTGGTCGATCTGCCGGTCCTCGGGGGCGTCCGTGGGCCGGATGACCACGGCCTCCGAGATCAGGATCGGGTCGCCGAAGGTCTCCATCCCCGCGTTGCGCAGCGTGGTGCCGGTGGAGACGACGTCGGCCACCGCGTCGGCCACGCCGAGCTGTACCGAGCTCTCCACGGCCCCGTCCAGGTGGATGACGCGCGCGTCGATGCCGCGCTCCTCCAGGTACGCGCGGAGCAGCTCGTCGAAGGACGTGGCGATGCGCTTGCCGTTGAGGTCGGAGACGTCCATCCCGCCGCCGCCGGGCGCGGCGAAGCGGAAGGTGGAGCCGCCGAAGCCCAGTGCGAGGACCTCGTCGACCGGGGCTCCGGAGTCCAGCAGCATGTCGCGGCCGGTGATCCCGGCTTGGAGGATGCCCTCGCCGACGTAGACGGCGATGTCCTTCGGGCGGAGGAAGAAGAACTCGGTGTTGTTGTCCGGGTCGACCAGCACGAGGTCGCGGCTGCTCTTGCGCTGCCGGTACCCGGCCTCGCGGAGCATCTGGACGGCGGGTTCGGACAGCTGGCCCTTGTTGGGCACGGCGATGCGGAGCATGTCGGGCATTGGGATTCCTTGTCAGCTCTGGCGTGGTTCGGGGACGTCGGTGGGCCGGTCCGCGCACGCGCCCGGCGAGGGGCGCGCGGTACCGGCCTACAGATGCTTGTAGACGTCCTCGAGCCGCAGGCCACGGGCCAGCATCAGGACCTGGAGGTGGTAGAGGAGCTGCGAGATCTCTTCGGCGGCGTCTTCGTCCGACTCGTACTCGGCGGCCATCCAGACCTCAGCGGCCTCCTCGACGACCTTCTTGCCGATGGCATGGACGCCGGCGTCGAGTTGGGCGACGGTCCCGGACCCCTCGGGGCGGGAGCGTGCCTTCTCGGACAGCTCGGCGAACAGCTCTTCGAAGGTCTTCATGGTCTCTTTCCTCGACCGACAGTGCGCTACCAGGGTAGGCGCAACCGACGCCCGGTGACCAACCGGGGACCGAATGTCCCAGTATGTGAGAGGGCCAGGTCAGGCCATGCGGCGGGCGACTGCGCGGATCAGCGGGCGGGGCAGGAGGCGCAGGAGGCCGTCGGCGGCCCTGTACTGGGGTCCGGAGACGACCGCCGAACGCCCGGCGGACCAGGCGATGAGGGAGTCGCGGACGATGTGCTCCTTGGGCACGAACGCGAAGGCGGGCATCCCCTGTTCCTGGACGCCGCGGGTCATGTCGGTGCGCACGAATCCGGGCAGGACCACGGTGACGTGGACGCCGTGTCCGCGCACCTCGGCGGCGACGCTCTCGCTCCACAGGGTCACGAACTTCTTGCCCGCGCCGTACACGGAACCCCCCGGGTTGACGGGGATCTCCCCGGCCATCGAGGCGACGTTGACCACGCCCAGCCCCTCCTTGTACCCGTTCGCGCGACGGGCGATCTGCACGGGCAGGACGGCGCGGGCCAGCTTGAGGACGGCGCGGACGTTGAGGTCGATCATCGCGTCGATCTCGGCGGGGTCCTGCTCGGCGAAGGTGCCCCCGTCGCCGCGCCCGGCGTTGTTGACGAGCAGGTCCACGGGCGCGAGCTCGCCGGTGCCGTCCTCGGCCAGCCGCGCGGCGACGGCGGCGACGCCCTCGGATGTGCCGAGGTCCGCGCGCAGGACCTCGACCGCGGTCCCGTACCGCTCACGGACGTCGTCAGCGAGGTCGGCCAGGAGGTCGTGGCGGCGCGCGACCACGACGAGGGCGTACCCGCGCTGGGCGAGGCGCCGGGCGTACTCCTCCCCGATCCCGCCGGAGGCCCCGGTGACCAGCGCGGTGCGGGTGTGGGCGGGGGTCTCGGGGGTGGCGTCGGCGTCACTCATGCCCCTCAGAGTAGGGCGTGGCGCCGTGGCCGTCCGGGGGCGGGAGCGCCCCTCGGGGCGCGGGCCCGGCGCCGGGGTTCCCGTCCCGGCGGTGTTCATGGCCACGCGGTGTTTCCGGGACAAAGGGCCGCGCGGTCTCCCCAGGGGCACACCGACGCGTTAGCGTTCAGTCATGTCCGAGACCCAGAGCCCCACCGGACCCCTGGCCGCCCTCAGGCTGGAGGAACGTCTGCGTGACACCAGACTCTTCTTCAGCCAGGCGCTGCGCACCTTCCATGCGACGGGTTCCATCGTGCCCAGCAGCAGTGCCCTGGCGCACGCCATGGCCGAGCACATCCGCCACCGACCCGATCCCGACGAACCGCTGCGCATTCTGGAGGCGGGCGCCGGAACCGGCGCCATCAGCCGCGGGATCGCCGACGCGATGCGCCCCGGTGACACCGTGGACCTCGTGGAGGCCAACCCGGAGTTCGCGGCCTACGTCGAGCACCTGTTGGAGACCGACCCCCAGATGTCGCCGATCGCGGACAGTGCGGAGGTGCACGCCTGTCTGGTCGACGAGATGGGCACCGACCGCACCTACGACGTGATCGTCTCCGGCCTGCCGTTCGCCAACTTCACCGCCGACACCGTGCGCGGCATCCTCGACTACTACTTCACCGTGCTCCGCCCGGGCGGGACGCTCTCCTTCTACGGCTACCTGTACACGAAGGAGGTCAAGGCGGTGATCGCCCGCCGCGAGGACTACCTGCGCCAGGCGCGGACCAGTTGGGTGGTGCAGGACTGGCTGGACCGTTACGGGATCGGCTCGGAGAAGGTGTTCGCCAACCTCCCGCCCGCGTGGGTGCACCATCTGCGCAAGCCGGAATGGGAGTCGTCGAGCTCCTGACCCGGCGCTTCGGCGCGCACCCCCCACACCTCCCCGGTTCCGCTCACCCCGTCCACAGGCCGTGGACTCCCTTCCACGGCCCGCGGGCGGGGTCTGGCACATACGGACCCGTTCCGTATGAGTGATCTGCATCACTTGCTTCTCGTGCACGCGCACGTGCGCGGCGCGGGTAGTCTCGCGTTGACTTCTGAGGCACCTGACCTTTTACAGAACAGCACGGATGCCCGGTTTATCCGTTTGAATGCCAAATGTTCTTTAGGTCTACTCAAAGGCCCGCGAAGTTCATCCCGCGCCATACGTCCCTGGGTCTACGTTTTCCCTACGAGATCCATGTGATCCAGACACATGCGCGCGGAGTCCTACATCTCACCTATTTCCCAGGTCGGTAATGGACCAGTGGAGGAGGCAACGTGACGCTCACCCAGGTGGTCAAGGCGACTCCGGCGGTCCCGCAGGGACCAACGGACACGACCCTGGAGACCATGCCCCTCGACGTCCGGCAGCGCGTCTCCGCGCTGGCCCGCACCTCGCGCCTGCTCGTGGCCTGCGACTACGACGGTGCTCTCGCACCGGTGGCATCCGACCACCGGGGTCCCCTCCCCGAGGCCGTCAGGGCCCTGCGCGACCTCGCGGACCTGCCCGGCACCGTGTGCGCGGTCATCTCCGCCAGGGCCCTGCGTGACCTGGCCGCCCTCTCCAGGCTGCCCTCGGAGGTCCGCCTCGTGGGCGCCTACGGCACCGAGTTCGACACCGATCTCACGATCGACCCCCGTCACCCCGGCACCGGCCCCGACGCCCCGCCCGCCGACAAGTCCGCCGCGCTCGAACTCCTGCGCGAGCAGGTCGAGGCCACCGCGATCCTCTACATCGGCGGCGGCGAGGGCGAGGAGCCGGTGTTCGCGAACCTGAACGCCGGGGCCGACGCGGGCGTGCGGGTCGGCGAGGAGCACACGGTGGCCGCGCACAGCGTCCCCGACACCCCCACCGCCGCGGCCCTGCTCACCCTCCTGGCCACCGAACGCCGCTCCTGGGTCTTCGGGGAGCGCCCCACCCCCATCGAGCGCATGTCGATGCTCTCCAACCAGGCCTCCGTGGCACTGCTGGGCCCGGACGCGCGCCTGTCCTGGTTCTGCCACCCCGAGCCGGACTCCAACGCCCTGTTCGCCGAGGTCCTGGGTGGCCGTCAGGCCGGGGTCTTCGCGATCTCGCCCGCCCACGGCGGCCTCCCCCTCGGCCAGCGCTACCTACCGGGCACGATGACCGTGCGCACCCGCTGGTCCCGCCTGGAGGTCACCGACTACCTCGCCCACGACACCGAGCCCGGACGCACCGACCTCGTCCGGGTGATCGGCGGCGTCACCCCCGCCACCGTCGAGTTCGCCCCGCGTCCCGACTTCGGCCGCGCCCCCATCCGCATCACCGTCGAGCCCGAGGGCCTGCGCGTCCAGGGCGCCGACTTCCCAATGGTCCTGCGCTCCCCCGGCGTGGAGTGGCGAGTGGACCACGACGGCACCGACGACGTCGCCCGCGCGACCGTCCACCCGAGGTCCGAGCGCCCCGTGGTGCTGGAGCTGCGCTGCGGCACCGACTCCCTGACCGCCGAGGAGGCCACCGAGGCGCAGCGCCAGGAACAGGCCGCCCTCCACTGGTCCTCCTGGGTGCGGGACCTGGACCTGCCGCGCACCGAGAACGTCCTCGCCGCGCGCTCCGCCCTGACTCTGCGGGGTCTGTGCACCCCCACCGGCGGTGTCATGGCCGCCGCGACCACCTCCCTGCCCGAGGAGATCGGCGGCGTCCGCAACTGGGACTACCGCTACTGCTGGCTCCGCGACGGCGCACTCACCGTCCAGGCCCTGGTCACCCTGGGCTCCACCACCGAAGCCGAAGCCTTCCTGGACTGGGTCCACCGCGTCGTGGACTCCCTGC
>NZ_JAGPXK010000081.1:0-419 GCF_018070675.1 Nocardiopsis sp. B62
GGATCTGGTGGATCGAACGTTCGAGGTCGCCGGCCTGGAACTGGACCGGTGACAAATTGACCGCAACCTGCAACGGCCGCGGCCAGGACGCCGCCTCCCGGCACGCCTCGCGCAAGACCCATTCACCGATCTGGATGATCAGCCCGTTCTCCTCGGCGAGCGGAATGAACTGGTCCGGCGGCACGAAGCCGCGGGTCGGGTGGTTCCAGCGCACCAGCGCCTCGAAACCGATGATCTCGCCGTCAATCTGCGCCTGCGGCTGGAAGTAGACGAGCAGCTGGCTCTGCTCCACCGCCTGCCGCAGATCGTGCAATAGCAGCCTGCGGTCGCGCAGTTCGCGGTCCATCTCGGATTCGAAGAAGCAGACCCGGCCCCGGCCCTCGCGCTTGGCGCGATAGAGCGCCGAATCGGCATTGGCG
>NZ_JAGPXK010000022.1:0-92997 GCF_018070675.1 Nocardiopsis sp. B62
GGTCGAGTAGGGGCCACCGAAGGCCTCGTCCAGGAAGCCCTCGATCGCCTGCTGGTCCCCGCCGACAGCGTGGTACTGGAAGGACGGATCCGAGAACCCGTCCGGGTCGAACGAGGTGAGGCCGAAGGCGGTCGAGCCGCCCAGCAGGGAGGTGAACCCGTCCGGCAGCGGAGCGCCGACCGAGTTGAAGAACGACTCCATCTCGGTGCGGTCGCCCTCGTTGAGGAACGGGAGGTCGTCGTTCTCCCAGGCGGTGCTCAGGGACTGGTCCATGCCGCTTCCGGCGAAGGCCGCCACGGTGCCGGAGGGCAGCCCGCCCATGGCCTCCATGCTCGCGCCGGGGGCGTCGGCCAGCCAGGTCAGGGCCTCGTCCTCCACCTCGAAGCCGAAGACGTCCATCCGGGCCTCGAGGTAGTCGCCGTCCACTCGCACGGATGCGGTCATGCGCCCCTCGACGGCGGAGTCGAGCCCGGTGCCGAACTCGGCCGCCAGCTCCTGGTCCATCCCGGTCAGCTCGCTGAACGCGCCCAGGTCCATCCAGGCCAGCGCGATGCTGCCGCTCGGAACGTCGCCCAGGTCTCCGGTGTAGGTGTCGTTGCCCTCGAGGTCGCCGTGGGCCGACATCTGGTCGTTGTACTCGGAGATCTGGACCTCGTCCTCGGCGATGACCACGAAGTCGTCGACCATCGTGTAGTCGAGGTCACCGTCCTCGCGGAGCCCGCCGAGCGTGCCCTCGGCGGCACCGGCGTCCGTCACGGACAGCGCCAGCACGAGCGCCATGTCGTCCTCCACGGCGGCCTCGGGGTCGCTGGCGGGCCAGGCGGCGACACCGGCCTTCTGCCCGATCCACTCCTCCACCTCGGACTCCTCGACCTCGAAGGTCTCGGCGAACGCCCCGGCGAAGACACCCGTGGTGTCCTCCTCCACCTCACCGGTCTCCTCGGTGACCTCGGCGGGGAGCTTCTGGGAGAAGCTGATGAGGTCCATGACCTGGGAACCGTCGATGTCCAGGTCGACCTTGCCGAAGGCCACGGAGTTGCCGGGCAGCACGGACTCGGGCTGCGGTCCACCGAAGTCGACGAGCGAGACGGCCGCCCACAGGGTGCCGCCCATGACCACGACGGCCACACCCGCCGCAGCCGGGATCAGCCACTTGCGGCCGCCGCCCGAGGGCGGGACCTGGCCGCCCGAGTACTGGCCGCCGTAGGGCGGCTGACCGGGACCGCCGGGGCCCATGGGGGCGCCGGGTCCGCCGGGTCCCATCGGAGTGCCCGGCCCCTGCTGGGGCGGTCCACCCGCGCCCGGGTACTGCTGGCCCGGGTACTGCTGCCCCGGGTACTGGCCGCCGGGAGGCTGCGGAGCGGGCTGGTGCGGGGCGAAGTGCGGCTGGCCGGGGCCCTGCTGCTGGGGGAACCCCTGGCCCGGCTGCTGCGGCGGCTGCCACTGGGGCTGCTGTGGGGGATCTGGGTAGGACATCGGACCTCCGACGAGGGTGTTCGGGACAGGCGCGGGCGCGGGGCCAACAACGAGTCTGATGCGGGGAAACACCGAGTTGTTCACACAGGACCGCGAGAGCACGACGGCGGTGCCCCGTCCAGGAGGACGAGGCACCGCCGTCGCGCGGTGACTACTCCGGGGCGGAGGTGAGGTCCACGCCGCTGTAGGCCGACAGCTTGCTCAGCCGGTGCTCGCTGCGGACCTGGCGTACGGTGCCGCTGCGGCCGCGCATGACGAGGGAGTCGGTGGTCACACCGGTCGACTCGTAGCGGACCCCGCCCACCAGCTCGCCGTCGGTGATGCCGGTCGCGGCGAAGAACACGTCGTCCGAGGAGACGAGGTCGTCGGTGAGCAGCACGCGGTCCAGGTCGTGGCCCGCGTCGACCGCCTTCTGGCGCTCCTGGTCGTCCTTGGGCCACAGACGGCCCTGGATGACCCCGCCCAGGCACTTCATGGCGCACGCGGTGATGATGCCCTCCGGCGTGCCGCCGATGCCCAGCATGAGGTCCACACCCGTGCCCCGGCGCGCCGCCATGATGGCGCCCGCGACGTCGCCGTCACTGATGAACTTGATCCGGGCGCCCGCGTCGCGCACGTCCTGGACCAGCTGCTTGTGACGCGGACGGTCCAGGATCACGACCGTCACGTCCTGCGGCGACTTGCCCTTGGCGCGGGCCACCGCGCGGATGTTCTCGGCGGGCGACGCGGCGATGTCCACCACGTCGGCGGCCTCGGCGCCGGTGGCCAGCTTCTCCATGTAGAACACGGCGGACGGGTCGAACATGGTGTTGCGCGGGCTCATCGCGATCACCGCGATGGCGTTGGGCATGCCCATGGCGGTCAGGGTGGTGCCGTCGATCGGGTCGACCGCGACGTCCCAGTCGGTGCCGCCGCCGTCGCCGACCCGCTCGCCGTTGTAGAGCATGGGGGCGTTGTCCTTCTCGCCCTCGCCGATCACCACGGTGCCGTTCATCGACACGGTGCTGATCATGTGGCGCATGCCTCGCACGGCCGCGCCGTCGGCGCCGAGCTTGTCGCCCTTGCCGACCCAACGGGCCGCGGCCAGCGCGGCGGTCTCGGTGACGCGGACCAGTTCCAGCGCGAGGTTACGGTCGGGCGCCGAGTGCTGCGCGGACGGGTTACTGGGCTGCGACATGGACGTGACACCTTCCGTCAGGAAACAGGGTGGGGTTCTCTCTTAGGGTAGTCACCCGACGTGACCTCCGTTTATCGCGGTCCCCGGGGAGCACGGCGCGCGTGTCGGACGCCACCCGGCCGGACGAACGCCCGAGCGGGGGCCGATCACGGGCGCGCCCGGCTGATCCGGGTGCGGGTGGTCGGGTATCACCGAGCGCGACGTGGCCCGTAACATCGTGCACCTGACCCGGATCGGCCACGCCGTGGCGGTCCCGGCTGCCGGGAGAGCAGTCGTCAGGCGCGCCGGTCGCGTCAAGCCCGTCGCCGCGAGGCAGGGGGGAGTTCCCGGGGCCTCCCGGGGGAACGCTCCAGGCTCGTGGGGACCCGGACAGGAGTGAGGGCGTGACAGTGGACAAGACGGACAGGCCCGCGCGGGTCTCGCCGCGTGGCGCGGCCACCCGCAGTGCCCTGCTGCAGGCGGCGGCCCAGGTGTTCCGCACGGTGGGGTTCGCCAAGGCCGGTGTGAGCGAGGTCGTCTCGGTCGCGGGGGCCAGCGTCGGCAGCCTCTACCACCACTTCACCGGCAAGGCGGACCTGTACGTCGCCCTGTACGAGGAGTTCCAGCAGCGCCAGCAGGAACGCACCCACCAGGCGGTCCGCGACGCCCGGTCCGATGGTGAGAGTGATCCCACACGGCTGATGAACATCGCCGCGCACGCCTACCTCCTCGGGTGCATCGAGGAGCGCGACACCGCGCGGCTGTTCTTCAGCGGCGACGGCCCGCCCGGGTTCGACTACCAGCTGCGGTCGAGGCTCACCCAGTGGACCGACCGCAACGTGGCCCTGTTCCGCAAGGCGGACGAGCCCGTCGACGAGGCCCTGCTGATCGTGGTGAGCGGTTCCATGCTCCTCGCCGTCGCCGAGGTCGTGCGCCGCGACGACGCCGACGCCCACCGGCTCGCGGACGAGATCACCGGGCTGCTCACCGAACTCGAACCGCGCCACCGGCAGCGGGACTAGGGCGGGTTTCTTCGCTCCCTCCGCCCGCCCGTCACCCTCCACCACCCTCAACGGACGCCTGCGGCGCGGTGCTCGCCCTCTTCGTCACCCTCCACCACCCTCAACGGACGCCTGCGGCGCGGTGCCCTCGCGTCACCCACCAGGCTGCCCCGCCGCGCCGATGAAGCCCGGACAGCCGACCCCGGTTCCCGTCCGGGGCCGGTCGCCGCTCGCGCCCGCTAACCGCACCCCAGGTCGAAGTGGCCCGGGAGCTGGGGCAAGCTGGTCTTGTCATGAGTTCATACAGCCGGGCCAACGCCACCTTCAAGAACTACGCCATCTCCCTCGGGGTCGTCGTCGCGATCATCCTGGTGATGGCGTTCGTGGTCTCCACACGATCGGGTGAACGCATCCCCGAAGTGCAGTTCCGCCCGGACATCGAGGTGCTCAGGAGCAGCGCCGAGTATCCGGTGACCGCCCCCGACGAGGACCTCCCCGAGGGCTGGACGCCCACCAGCTCCACCCTGGACCTGAACGGCCCGGTCGAGTGGACGGTGGGGTTCGCCACCCCGAAGGACAGCCACGCCAGGCTGGTCCAGAGTGACGACGACCCCGACACCGTGGTGCGCGACAGCGTCAAGGACGCCGAGCCGGTGGGCACCGTCATGGTGGGCGACCAGGAGTGGGAGCACCTGGAGTCCGATGACTGGGGCGCGCTCGTGCTGCGCGGGCAGGACCGGACCCTGGTCGTCGCTGGCAGCGCCGGAGTCGACGAGTTCGCCGAGCTGGCCGAGCACCTGGAGACCTTCCCCGTCCCGGATCCCGAGGACACCGAGGACACCGAGGAGGGCGACGGCGCCGAGGCCTCCGAGGCAGCGGACGCCGACTCCTAGGGCGTTTCGGATGCCTTCGCCGGTGGCGGCGGAGCCCCACCGCCGCGAGCGGCCGTGTCCCCTGATGTGCGCTGCCACGCAGGCACAACGGGGGGCCGCCATCTCTCGCAGGTGGTGGAGCGGGACCGCCGCCACTGTGCGCTGCCACGCAGGCTCCGCGGAGCCGCACGGCGGGGCCCGCCCACTGTGCGCTGCGCGAGCTTCATCGGTGCGGCGAGCAGCCTGGTGGTGACGCGAGAACACCTCGCCGCAGGAGTCCGTTGAGGTGGCCACGGGTGGGCGGAGCGATCCAAAGGACACCCCCCAAGCCCACGGTCCACCCCGCACACGAAGGGCCCCGTCGAACCGTCCGGTTCGGCGGGGCCCTCGATGTCGGGAGCGTCGGGAGGCGCCTACTCGGCGCGCAGGTCCCGGCGGAGCTCCTTGGGCAGCGAGAAGGTCAGGGTCTCGTCCGCGGTCGTCACCGGGCTCACCGAGCCGAAACCGTGCCCGGCCAGCTTGTCGAGCAGTTCACGGACCAGGATGTCGGGCACCGAGGCGCCGCTGGTCACGCCCACCGTGGTGACGCCCTCCAGCCAGGCCTCGTCCATCAGGGTGGCGTTGTCGATCAGGTACGAGGCGTTCGCGCCGGCGTCCAGGGCGACCTCGACCAGGCGCACGGAGTTCGAGGAGTTGTCGGAGCCCACCACGATGACCAGCTCGCACTCGGGCGCCATGGCCTTGACGGCGTCCTGGCGGTTGGAGGTGGCGTAGCAGATGTCGTCGCTGGGCGGGTCGAGCAGGTTCGGGAACCGCTCGCGGAGGGCGTCGACGGTCTGGTTGGTCTCGTCCACCGAGAGGGTGGTCTGGGACAGCCAGGACACGTTGTCGGGGTCGCGGACCTCGACCTTGTGGACCTCGTCTGGGCTCTCCACGATCTGGATGTGTTCCGGGGCCTCACCGCTGGTGCCCTCGACCTCCTCGTGGCCGATGTGGCCGATGAGGATGATGTCGCGGTCCTCGGAGGCGAAGCGCTGGGCTTCCTTGTGCACCTTGGTGACCAGGGGGCACGTGGCGTCGATGGTCTTGAGCTGACGCCGCTGGGCCTGCTCGTGGACGGCGGGCGAGACACCGTGAGCGGAGAAGACCACGATGGCGCCCTCGGGCACCTCCTCGGTCTCCTCGACGAAGATCGCGCCGCGCTCCTCCAGGGTGCGCACGACGTGCGTGTTGTGCACGATCTGTTTGCGCACGTAGATCGGGGCGCCATACTGTTCCAGTGCCTTCTCGACGGTGATGACCGCCCGGTCGACTCCGGCGCAGTACCCCCGCGGGTTGGCGAGAAGCACACGGCGTTGGTTCGTGGCAGTCGTCATCGCACTCATGGGACACATCCTAGGTGTGATCCGGCGCCGTGGGTCCGGGTGTGGGAAAGGGCACCGACGTGGGTACATCCACGGCGGGACCGCAGGCAGGTGACGTCGGCGCGACCGAACGCACGCGATCCGGCGTCGAAGTGGCGAAATCGTTCACTTCTCGCCCGCTCATGCTGTTCCTCCCTCCTCTATCCTGGGTCACCATCGCATCTGTTATGAGGCGGTTCGCCCTCAACTCGGCCTTGCCTTGTTCGCTGGACGCGCGCCGCCGGCCCACGCCGAGAGCACCAGGAGCCCCCGTCCTATGTCGAACCCGACCATCGTCACGAAGCTGACCACCCTCGTCAGGGGCATCTTCGGGCGCAAGGACCCGGTCGTCACGACCGTGCAGGACAAGAAGGACGAGACCCCCGCGGCCACGGACGCGACGTCCGAGAACACGGTCAAGCAGGCCGAGAAGGCCGAGGAGAAGGCCGAGACCGCCCCCGCGGCGACCGCCGAGACCCCTGTGGACGCCGTCCCGGAGACCCCCGCAAAGACCTCTTCGGAGACCGCTGCCGACGCAGCCCCGGAGGCCGCCCCGAAGACCCCCGCCGAGACCACCTCCGACGCCGCCCCGCTGGTCGAGGAGCCCAGGGACGAGCCCTCCGTCCCGGCGACCGCCGACCTCCCCGAGGACGGCTCCGCCCTGGCCGAGGAGCTCGAGGCCGCCGAGGCCCACACCACGGTCGCCAGCGACGACGTCCTGGAGCGGGTCCGCAAGGAGGCCGCGCCCGCCGCAGAGGACCTGGCCGTGCCCACCTACGACGAGCTCAGCCTGCCGTCCATCCGGGCCCGCCTGCGCAAGCTCACCATGGATCAGGTCCGCGACCTGCGCGCCTACGAGGTCGCGCACGAGGCCCGCCCCGAGTTCATCAAGATGTACGACAACCGGATCGCCAAGCTGGAGTCCGAGGTCTGAGCGGGGTCGCGTCCGTGGGCGCGTCCCGAACCACCCCCGCCGTGCCAGCCCCGGAGGCCGAGGTCCGGACACACGTCCGGGAACGCATCGTCTCCGGGGCCGCGCGCCCCCTCCTTCACCGAAGTGTCCGCACCCTGGCCTAGGCTCTGGAGCCATGGGTATGGAGAGTTCGGCGGAGTCCCCGCAGCCGGTCAGGACCGTACTCCAGGCGGTCGGTGGCTGGATCGACCGACTGGGCGCCATCTGGGTCGAAGGGCAGATCGCCGAGCTCAACTCGCGCGGCCGCATGTCCTACATGACCCTGCGCGACCCTGTCGCCAACGCCTCCATCCGGGTGCTCTGCGAGACCTCCGTCCTGCGCCGCCAGGAACCGGCCCCCGGCCCGGGCGACCGCGTGGTCATCCACGCCAAGCCGGACTTCTACCAGCTCAAGGGCACCTTCTCCCTGCGTGCCAGGGAGATCCGGCACGTGGGGATCGGAGAACTCCTGGCCAGGCTGGAGCAGCTGCGCCGGACCCTGACCGCTGAGGGCGTGTTCGACCCCGCCCGCAAGCGCCCGCTGCCCTTCCTCCCCAACACCGTCGGCCTGATCTGCGGCCGCGACTCCGCCGCCGAACGCGACGTGCTGGAGAACGGCCGCCGCCGCTGGCCCGCCGTGCGCTTCGAGGTGCGCCAGGTCGCGGTCCAGGGCGACCGGGCCACCCGCGAGGTGATCGAGGCCCTGCGCGACCTGGACACCCGCCCGGAGGTCGACGTCATCGTCATCGCCCGGGGCGGCGGCTCCATGGAGGACCTGCTGCCCTTCTCCGACGAGGCCATGGTCCGGGCGGTGGCGGCGGCGGGCACCCCTGTGGTCAGCGCGATCGGCCACGAACAGGACGCGCCGCTGCTCGACCACGTGGCCGACGTGCGCGCCTCCACCCCCACGGACGCCGCCAAGCGCACCGTCCCGGACGTCGGGGAGCAGCTGGAGATCATCCGCCAGCTCCGCGACCGGGCCCGCCGCGTGATCCGGGGCGGCGTGGACCGTGAGCTGGCCTGGCTCGCGAGCGTGCGCTCCCGCCCGGTCCTGGCCGATCCGGTCCGGGAGACCGAGCGCCTCACCGAACAGGTGCTGGAGCTGCGCGACCGCGCCCGCCGGAGCCTCGCCGCCTCGGTGGACCGCGCGGCCGACACCCTGGTCCACACCGAGGCCCGGCTGCACGCGCTCTCCCCGGCCACCACGCTGGCGCGCGGCTACGCGATCGTGCAGCGCGAGGACGGCTCCGTGGTCCGCTCCGCCACCGAACCCGCGCTGGGGGAGACCCTGCGCGTGCGGTTCGCCGAGGACGGACTGAGGGCCACCGTCGACGCCCTGGACGGCGAGGCGGAGCCCGAACCGCGCCCGGCCGGGAAGAAGCCGGCCACCGGCGGCTCGCGCGGCAGGAAGAAGAAGGCGGCGCCCGCCGCCGAGGACACCACGGACAACGCAGCCACCACAGAGGGGGAGTAGGCATGGCCGACCAGAGCGAGGCCCCGGAACTGAGCTACGAGGAGAGCCGGGAGGAGCTGAACGACGTCGTCCGCAGACTGGAGTCGGGCGGCCTCACCCTCCAGGAGTCCCTGGAGCTGTGGGAGCGCGGCGAGAAGCTCGCGCGTGTCTGTGAGCACTGGCTGGAGGGGGCCCGCGCCAAGCTCGCCGCGGCCATGGACGAACGCCGCGCCGACGAGCCGGGGGACGACGACACCCCGTTCTGAGGTCCGTTCCGCCACTGGTCCCGGGGCGGAGTCCCGGCCTCGTGAGCGGTCCGCCGGTGCCGTGCCGCCTCCGGCCTCCGTGGGCGTCGCGGGCCCGGGTGGGACCTACTTGCGGCCGTTGAGTTCGTCGCCGAGGTTGCGCAGGTTGCCGGGCAGGCCACGGAAGACCGCGACCACCAACACCAGCGCCGTGCCGAGGAACAGCCACGGGGCGACGTCGGCCAGCCGGGAGGCCAGGCCGAGGATGAGGACCCGGGCGAACCCCTCGTTGCCCAGGGCCAGCAGACTCTCGGCGGCGACCACGGCGACGAAGTAGGCGATGGGCGGGCTCACCGAGAGCGACAGCAGGTCGCCGGGTCTGACCAGGGCCGCGGTGACCAGGCAGGCGAGGGTGAAGGCCAGCCCGGGGGCCGCGGGGGTCGACATCAGGTGGGCGATCATGGTCCCGGCGAAGCTGGACACGACGATGAGCAGCACTCCGCCCCGGCCGGTCAGCCGTGGTGGGCGCCAGGGGGCGGCCGTCGTCTTCGGGTGACTGCGCGCTGTCCTGTCCGGGTTCGGGTGGCTGCGCGCGGGCCTGTCCGCGCCCGCCGCCTCCCGACCGCGACCGTTGGACCGCACGAAGTACGGGGCCTGTCCGGGTTCCGGACCGTCCGACTTGCGCGGGGGCATGGTCGTGCGCCTCCCCAGTTTGTTACTCACAGTGTTCAGTCTGTCACTTCTCGTGAAACTTCGGGGGTCATTCCTGGGATCGTGTCGCCATTTCGGCCACTTGCCCCTTCCGGGGGGATCGTGGCTTCCACCCCTTGGACGCCGAGATCTCCCCTCCTGGTTCCGGCTGGTTCCGGAGAGGTGGCCGAGCGTCACTCGCCGCGAACGACTCCCTCTGGTTCCTTTTGGGTCGAACCGTTGTGGCCGTTATCCCCATGCCGAATACCGCCGTACTCGGCCGCGCTCGCGACCTTCAGGTCCGACACCTCGGTGTCGCGCGCCTCCGGCTCCGCGATCCCCGCCGACGCCTCCGTCAGCTCCGGTGCCGCCACCGTACGCGGCCGCTCCTCCACCCCGGAGAGCCGGTCCAGGTCACCGTCGACCAGCCCCAGCTCACCGAACCGCCGCGCGGTCACCAGCACCCTGCTCTCCAACGACCCCACGGTCTGGTTGTAGGCGCCCACCGTCCGGTTCAGCGCCCGGCCCAGCCCCTCCACGTGCCCGCCCAGTTTGGCCAGCCGCGAGTACAGCTGCTTGCCCAGGTCGAACACCTCACGGGCGTTCTCGCTCAGCGCCTCCTGCTGCCACGCGTACTGCGCAGTCCGTAGGAGCGAGATCAGCGTCGTCGGAGTCGCGATGTGCACCCGCCGCCCCATCGCGTGCTCCAGCAGTCCGGGGTCGTACTCCAGAGCCGGGGCCAGGAACGCCTCACCCGGGATGAACAGCACCACGAACTCCGGCGCCGGGGTGAACGCCGACCAGTACGACTTCGCCGCCAACTGGTCCACGTGGGTGCGCACGTGCTTGGCGTGCGCCCGCAGCCGCTGCTCCGAGGCCGCCCCCTCCCCGGCCTCCACCGCGTCCAGGTAGGCCGCCAGCGGCACCTTGGAGTCGACCACGATGTTCTTGCCGCCCGCCAGCCGCACCACCATGTCCGGCCGCTGCGCCCCCGACACCGCCTGCTCCTCGAAGTCGCAGTACGCGGACATCCCGGCCAGCTCCGCCACCCGCCGCAGCTGGAGCTCACCCCACCGGCCGCGTGCCTCGGGCCTACGCAACGCCGTCACCAGAGACTGCGTCTGGTCCCTCAGCCGCTCCGAGCCCTCCCGCACGAACTCGACCTGCTTGGCCAGCTCCGCGTGCGCGGCGGCCCGACCGGCGTCCACCTCCCGGAGCTGGGTCTCCACCCGGTTCAGGGTCGCGGTCAGGGGCTCCACCATCCGCTCCACGGCACGGCGCCGCTCGTCCAGGTCGCCCCCGGCCTCGGCGCTGACCGCACGCAGCCGGCCCTCGGCGAGTTCGAGGAAACGCTGGTTGGTCTGGTCCAGAGCCTGCGCGGACAGCGCGCGGAACCGGTCCGCGAGCTGCTCCTCCACGTAGGCGGCGCGCTCCTCCGCCGCCCGGGCGTCCGCGCGGGCCTCGGCGTCGCGACCGCGTGCGAGCAGCCAGCCCACGGCGGCGCCGATGACCAGACCGATGACGAGAACGAGTACGAGTGCGAGGGCGTCCATGGCGCCATGCTCTCAACCCCCGGGGGTCGTGTGCCCGCCAACGCGCAGGACCGCAACCGTGCGGTGATCCACGGCACGCCTCCACGGGCGGGGCGCCGAACCCGAGGCCCGACCACCGGCGGGCCCTGACCGGAACCGGCCACGGGCGGGGGTTGTCGGAGGGGGAGCCAACACCCACGCTTGGAACCCCGGTGACGTCGGGGGCGCGACACCGGGGGCAACCGCGCACACCACGCGGCGCCCCGAGAAAGGTCACCCACATGCGCCTCGCCACCCACACCAGCGGAACCGGGGAGCGCCTCGCCCTCCTCGTGCACGGCGGCACGTCCCTCCACCGGACCTGGCACGCGGTCGAGGACCGGCTCGTCCGGCGCGGCTACCGGGTGACCGGGGTGGACCTGCGGGGCCACGGCGAGAGCCCGCGCGGCGAGTACACGACCGAGGCCCTGCGCCAGGACCTGGTGGACACCTTCCCGACGGGGGCCGACCTGGTCGTGGGCCACGCCATCGGCTGTCTCGCGCTGTCCCTGGCCCTGGACCACCTGCGCCCGGCGAAGGCCGTCCACGTCGACCCGGCCTTCCGCGTCCCGCCCCAGCCCGAGGGCGCCGGCGATCGGCTGCGCGCGGTGCTGGCCACCGCCGACGCCGACCAGGTGCGCGAACTCCACCCGGGGTGGAGCGACGAGGACGTGCGGATCGAGCTGGCGGGCTTCGCCGCCACCGACCCCGACTTCCACGCGTGGGTGACCGACCACCTGGCCGGTGTGGACAACTTCCCCAAGGCCGCCGAGGTGCCCTCCCTCGCGGTGATCGCGGGGGTGGGTTCGCCGATCGGTCCCGAGGGCGCCCGCACCCTGGCCGAGCGCGGCTTCACCGTCCGCACGGTGGAGGGCGCCGGGCACAACGTCCACCGCGACGACCTCCCGGGGCTGTTCGCGGCCCTGGAAGGCTGGATCTGAGCGGCGGTCTCACAGGTCCGCGGGGGCTCCCCGGCACGAACCGAGGGCCGTACGCCACACGGTGACGGAGTCCCAGAACCCGCTGGTCGGCTCCTCGGGTGCGAACATCCACATCCGCTCCCACGCGGGCGAGGCCCGGCCGGAGATCTCCGAGCGCGCCTCGTAGGGAGGGTCGCCGCTGATCGGGAACCACAGGTACTCCAGCGGGTCCATGAGGGCCATCAGCCGCTCCTCCACGCCCCGGTCCGGACGCACCTTGGCCATCACCCAGGGCCGGAAGCGGCGCAGCACCTCCAGCCCCCCGGCGATCACGTCCGGCTCGGTTCCGGAGGTGTCGATCTTGACCACCGTCGGGAAGGTCGTCGCCGTCTCGTTCCACCGCGACAGGGTGGCCGTGCGCACGGTGATGTGCGAGAGCCCCATCCGGGTCGAGTTCACCAGCCGGTTGCACATGTCGTTGTGCAGGGCGCGGCGCAGGTGCCCGCTGCCGTTGTGGTTGCTCAGGGCCAGGTCGACGACGCCGAAACCGAGGTCGCCGGAGGCGGAGACGGCGCGCGCGGCGGCGGCCAGCTCCGGGGTGGGCTCGAACGCGAAGACCGGCCGGGGCGTACGCGCGGCCGCGAGCATCGAGTACACACCGACCCCCGCGCCGACGTCGAGGACGGCCCCGGGGCGGGTGTGGTCGAGGATCGCCATGAAGCTGGCGAGGCTGTCGGGTTCGTGTCCGGACAGACCCGAGGCGGCGAGGCGGCGGGGGACCGTGAGGTCGCCGGACAGCTGGAGGGTGATCGTGTCCGCTCCCACCCGGCGCCGGTCGTCCTCGGGGCGCGGCAGGTCCAGGGTGAACCTGCGGTTGCGCGGCGGCACCCGGGCCGGGTCCAGGCCGCCCAACCGCCTGGGCAGGTGCACGCGGAGCTGTCGGGTGGCGAAGCGCACGAGCGGATACCGGTGAACGAGTGCGCGCAACTGGTCCTGGACCACGGTGTCTTCCCCCCAAGAGAACGGAGCCGTGATGACTGCTGCCGGGAGCTGCTCGACGCTGTCCTGTCGGCTCGATCCCTGCTCGTGGTGCCCGGCCGCACCCCGAACCTACTCTGCGTGTCCGCTCCAGCGCACTCTGTTTCCATGATTGGCCGCACGTGCCCGGGTCGGCCCACCCGCCGGTCCGCATAGACTCTGACCTTGTGAGTCTGTCTATCGGGATCGTCGGCCTGCCCAACGTTGGCAAGTCCACCCTCTTCAACGCGCTGACCAAGAACGACGCTCTGGCGGCGAACTACCCGTTCGCCACCATCGAGCCCAATGTCGGAGTCGTGGGCGTGCCCGATGCCCGGCTCGGGAAGCTGGCCGAGATCTTCGGGTCGGCGAAGATCCTGCCCGCCACGGTGGACTTCGTCGACATCGCGGGCATCGTGCGCGGCGCCTCCACCGGTGAGGGCCTGGGCAACAAGTTCCTCGCCAACATCCGCGAGAGCGACGCGATCTGCCAGGTCATCCGGGCCTTCGAGGACGCCGACGTCACCCACGTCGACGGCGACGTCGAGCCCTCTCGCGACATCGAGACCATCAACACCGAGCTGATCCTCGCCGACCTCCAGACCCTGGAGAAGGCGATCCCGCGCCTGGAGAAGGACGCCAAGCGCAACGCCAAGGACAAGGACTCCCAGGAGCTCCTCAAGGCCGCCCGGGCGGCGCAGGAGATCCTCGACGAGGGCGTCTCCCTGTCCCAGGCCAAGGACGTGGACCTGGACCGGCTGCGCGAGCTGAGCCTGCTCACCGTGAAGCCGTTCATCTATGTGTTCAACCTCGACAGCGACGAGCTCGCCGACGAGGCCCTGCGCGGCAAGCTCCAGGACCTGGTCGCCCCGGCCGAGGCCATCTTCCTCGACGCCAAGATCGAGGCGGAGCTGGCCGAGCTGGAGGACGACGAGGCCCAGGAGCTGCTGGAGTCCCTCGGCCAGACCGAGTCGGGCCTGGCCCAGCTCGCGCGGGTGGGCTTCGCCACTCTCGGCCTTCAGACGTACCTGACCGCCGGGCCCAAGGAGGCCCGCGCCTGGACGATCAGGAAGGGTGACACCGCCCCCGAGGCGGCCGGGGTCATCCACACCGACTTCCAGCGCGGATTCATCAAGGCCGAGGTCGTCTCCTTCGACGATCTGATCGCGGCCGGGGACATGCAGTCCGCACGCGCCGCGGGCAAGGTCCGCATGGAGGGCAAGGACTACGTGATGGCCGACGGCGACGTGGTGGAGTTCCGCTTCAACGTCTGACCCGCACGAACCCCAAGGGGGCGGGCCGAGTTCTCTCGGCCCGCCCCCTTCGTGTTCGCCCCGGTCCCGTTGGGTGTGAGCGGAGCCGCTGGTCCGGGCGACTCGGCCCAACGCGTCGAGGTTGGCGAACGGGACAAGCGCGGCCCGCGCCAGGGGAGCGTGGGGGGTCATCGCGCGCCATCCCGGGTAGTGGGGTGGGGCCCGTTGCCCCGGTCCCGGCGGTCGGGGGACGGTCCGTTGCCCGGTCCCGGCGGTCGGCGGACGTGCCCTGGGGCCCGTTGCCCGGGCCTCGGCGCTGGGCGGACCCGCGTGGGGCCCGAGTGTCGCTGGTTACATCCGGTCAACGGTTTCCTGACCACTCAGGACACATCTTGCTCACCAAGCGGTGACCAATCCCTTTACGGTCCGGCCAGAAAGGCTCTGACGTGCACATCCTTAGGAAGTGGTCAGTGGTGAATTGCCGTACTCTGCACCTTTTAGGCGGTTTCTTCACCCGGGTCAATGTGGTCCCGGTCCGGAAACACGGACCCGTCCTGGCCGCTCCCAACCCGCACAATGCCTCACTATAGGGATGGGGTAGACAAGGGCATGGCGGAAGGCGTCGGCGACGGCGCGCGGAAGTCCGAGCGTCGGCACTATGGCCGACGCGTCACTGTGTGCAGGACCAGGAGGCGGGGATGGCCAAGACGGCGCGGCGCGACACCGCGGTGCGTGACCGGGTGGACGACGTCGAGCACGAGCTCGACGCTCCGCGCCCCCGAAGGCCCCGCGCCGGGGCGGGCGGCCGCTGGTGGGTCGGCGTCGGCCGCGTGCTGCTCTGGGCGTTCATCATCGTCGTCATCTTCAACGGCATCTGGTTCCCCATCCGCAACGGCTTCTCCCTTCCCAGCAGCAGTGCCGAACCCGAGGTGAGTGACGGCCTCGACTTCCCCGAGGCCTCCGCCGCGGCCTTCGCCCTCCGCTTCGCCGAGTCCTACCTCGACACCTCCGACCCCGAGGCCCGACTCACCTCCCTCGCGGCCTTCGTCCCCGACGGACAGGTCAGCCAGCTCAACCTCCCCGCGGACAGCCTCGCCGGTGAGAACCTCACCGTCATCGCCGTGGACGTGCGCGACGAGCACAACGCGGTCGTGGCCATCCGCGCCGACGTCAACGACGAGGCCATGAGCCTGGAGGTGCCCGTGTACAGCGACGGGGCCTCCCTGGTGCTCTCCGGACGCCCCGCGCTGCTCGCCGCGCCCAGCCAGGCGGAACTGCCCCCGGGCCCCTCCTTCGACACCGACCCCCAGGCCGCCGAGCAGCTCGGCGACGTGCTGACCGGCTTCTTCGAGGCCTACGCCGAGGAAGCCGGCCACCTCGACCGCTACGTGGAACCGGGTGCCACTGTCACCCCACTTCCGGCGAACAGTGTCGAATTCAGCGAACTGTCCGTTATGCCGGTGCCATCCCAGTCCTCGACCGGGGATGATGACGTACGACAGGTGGCGACCACCGTGGTCTGGGGCCTCCCTTCCGCCGACGCCGACGACGGCGCGGGTGAAGCCGGACAGATGGTGCAGAACTACCTGGTCACGGTCGTGAACTCCGGAAACGAGTGGTACGTGCGTGACATCCAGGGCGCCCCGCACTCGTTCGGTGACTAACCGATGACGGGGCCTGTAGGCAAGGAGACGAGACGAACCATGCGCACACCAGTAACGACAGCGGAGGAAGGCGCCTGACATGCTCCCCCTGTTGTCCGCCACCGCCGACACCATGACGGCCCTCGGCGCCGCCGACCCGATCTCCCTCGCGGTCGAGGCCACCCCCGCGCAGAACGCCCCCGACACCGGCGGACTCGCGGACTTCCTGCGTGGCTTCTTCGGGCCGCTGTTCCTCGTCATCGTGTCCATCGTGGCGATCTTCTTCCTGTTCACCAGGGAGATCACCCGCTTCATGCAGTTCATCATCCTGGCCATCTTCATCGGGATCGTGTTCTACGTGCCCGGCATCATCGAGGTCATCGCGGTGGCGCTCGCCCGAGCGATGGGCGTATCGACGGAATAGGCGAGGGAGGCCGGAATCGTGGATCTGCCCACGTACACCAACATCTGGCGTATCGAGAAGCGGCTGTACAAGCTCTACGATTTCCGGCTGCCCATGCCGCTCCCGGTGGGGACCTTCGGGGTCGCCCTGGGCGTGTTCGCGCTGTGGGTGGTGCTGCTCAGCATCCTCAACGCCCCGTTCGACTTCGGCAACGGCTGGCACCTGGTGCTCTGGGTCGTTCCGCCGGGGGTGATCACCGTGCTGGCGACCCGGCCGGTGATCGAGGGCAAGCGCCTCACCGAGCTGCTCATCTCGCAGGCCCGGTTCCTTACCGAGGCCCGCGTGTTCACCCGGCTCGCACCCGAGTACGAGCCCGCCGAGATCAGGGTCTCGGTGCGCGTGTGGCACCGGGACCCCGAGGCCGGGCCGCTGCCGCTGACCCGGAGTGCGGCCCGTAGGGCGCAGGCCGAGCAGGCCGCCGTCCTGGAGGCCGCGCCCGCGACCGAGGTCGAGGAGGCGCCCGTCCCGGAGAGCGGTCCCCGCGCCGCGCCTCCGCTGCGAGGCGTGCCCGCACGCCAGACCGCCCCCGTCGTCGAACACGACGACTCCGTCGAGTACACCCCCGCGCGGAAGGTTCCGGTCGCCGTCGCCGCGGGACTCGGAACCGACACCGCCTCGACCCAGGAGGACGACGCCGTGGCGGAGCACGAGGGCCGGTCCGAGCACCCTGCGATGGCCAGTGACACTTCGGAGGAGCCCCGCAGGGGCGTCGGCCGCCGTGTCCTCAACTACTTCGGCTTTGGCCTGTCCGCCGCGCCCGCCGAGGAGGAAGCGCGTTCCGAACAGGGCGCGGGCGAACCCCGCGACTCCTTCGACGAGCCCCTGTACGTCACCGAGGAGGACGAGCAGCGCGACCGCGACGAGTGGTTCGCCCGACTGCGCGCCTCCTCTGGAGAGACACCCCTGGGACTGACCTCCAAGAGCGCCTACTCCGACAGCGACACCGGTGCCATGAGCAGCGCGGAGCTCGCCGAGGCGGTCGGGCCCCGCGAGCCCGACCCCTCCCGGCGCCGCGCGGAGGAGATGACGGCCGCGTCACTGGAGCAGGAGTCGCCCGCCGCCCGCCGACTGCGCGGACGGACCCAGGGCATCCAGGTGGCCAGGGACCACGCCGACCGCAGGGTTCGGGATGAGCCCGAGCCCGCCCGCGAACGCGCCCGGCAGGCCCCGCCCGCGAGGCCCGAGCGTGCCCGGGGGACCGCCCTGCCGGACACCGCCGGTACCGAGGACGACCGCCCGGCCCGGCAGCGCCGCGAGGGGCGGCCCCACGCCACCCCCTGGGCGCTCGAACCCGAGGGCGGGAGTCGCACCGACTACCCGGACCTGTCCGACTACGCCGCCCGCTTCGCCGCCGCGACGGGCCGTCCCTCGTCGGCCGGGAGCGTGTCGGCCGCTCCGTGGCTGCCGCCGGCCGCGGCGACCCCCGAGGAACCCGAGAGCCCCGAGGAGCAGGAGCCGATCGGCCGTTCCGAGGCGGGACCCCAGGTCTCCCACGCCACCCACGGCCTGGTGCGTCCGGCCACCGAGGACGCGCCCAAGCCGCCGTTGCAGCTGGACCACGGCACCGGTGAGCACGAGGCGATGCCGGTGGAGAGCGGCGGGCAGGCGGCCGAGCACGGGACCCGGTGGAACGAGCACATGTCCGTGCTCGACCGCCACCTGATCAAGGCCGACACCCCGGCTCCGCCCCGGCCCAAGTTCGCCGACGCCGTGCCGAGCAAGGAGCGGGACAGCGAGCGCCGCGACCCGGCGGACTGGTTCGACGACGGCAAGCGCCGCCACCCGGACCAGCCCAAGGTGGGCGACCGCGACAACCCGGTGATCGTGGTCAGCGAGCTCCGCGAGGAGCGCCGCGCCGCCGCCGAGGCCCGCCAGGAGGCCAGGCGCAGGGAAGCCGGGAAGCAGGCGCCCGAGGAGCCCGAGGAGTCCCAGGGAGCGGTAGGAACTCAGGAGACCAGGAGGGCGCCCGAGCGGGCTGGGAGTGCTGAGGCCCGCGAGGCCAAGTCCACCGGAGAGGTCGGGGAGCTCCAGGAGACGGAGACGGCTTCTGCGGGCGACACGGCGCCGAACGTTGCGCATCCACATGGTGCTGATGGGGTTCAGGAATCCCAGGATGTGGAGGAGACCCAGAAGTCGGAGAAGGCTTCTGTGACTCCGGAGGCCGCCCAGGCTGCGCAGACGGCTGAAGAGGCTCTGGAGTCTCAAGGTGCGCACGACGCCTCGGTGACCCGAGAGGCCGAACGAACTCTGGGGACTGAGGAAACGCCCGAGCGGGCTGGGAGCGCGGAGGCGCGTGAGGCCCAGGCTGCCGGTGAGGCTGCGGGGTCCCAGGGAGTTCAGGAGACGTCGGGGCGGACCGAGCCCGGTACCTCCAGCGAGTCTGCTGAGCCCCAGGGGTCAGTGGGAACTCAGGTGACCCAGAGGGAGCCAGAGCAGACCGGGAGTGCCGAGGCGCGTGAGGCCGAGGCTGCTGGTGAGGTTGCGGAGTTCCAGGGTGCGGAGGCGGCTCCTGCTGCTGACGTGGCGCAGGTTGCCCAGGGAGTTGAGGAGACGTCGGGGCGGACCGAGCCCGGTACCTCCGGCGAGTCTGCTGAGCCCCAGGGGTCAGTGGGAACTGAGGTGACCCAGAGGGAGCCGGAGCAGACCGGGAGTGCCGAGGCGCGTGAGGCCGAGGCTGCTGGTGAGGTTGCGGAGTTCCAGGGTGCGGAGGCGGCTCCTGCTGCTGACGCGTCGCGGGATGCCCAGGGAGTTCGGGAGACCCCCGAGCGGGCTGACCGTGCGGGGGCCGAGGCCGCCAACCGAGTTGCACAGACTCCCCACGGGGCTGGGGAGACCGGGACGCGGGTGCAGCCCGGACCACGCTCCGTGGTCCTCACCGAGGGGCCCAAGCCGCCGACCCAACTGGACCACGGCACGGGTGAACTCGTGAGCTTCGTGGAGGTCCGCAAGGACCCCCGCGGCCCGACCCCGCGTCCCTCGGCGAAGGACTCCGCTGACCGGCCCACCGAGACCGAACTGGCCGAGGCCGAAGCAGCGGCACTGCGGTCCCGCCGCGCCCAGGCCGCTCGGGAAGAGCCCGTCGGGGCAGCGTCGGCCCCGGAGCCGTCCGAGCGGGAGAACGAGGCCGCTGGCGGCACGGAGACCCACGACCCCCACGACGGGGTCTTCCACCGGGTCGCCCAGAACGCTCGTCGGATCGGTCAGCTCTTCGGACAGCCCACCCCGGGTGAGGAGCCCGAGCCACGCGCGAGCGGCGACTCCGGGTCCTCCGAGGACACCACGAAACCCGACCTCGAACTGGACCACGGCACCGGTGAACAGGCCCGGCTGGGCGACACCCCCCAGGGGGTGCCCTCCCAGCGGCCCCGGCCCGAACCGGTTCCGCGTGCGGAGGAGGTGGACCACGAGTCCGGCGACCCCAGCACCTCCGGCGGCACCCGGGGCTGGCGCCGACTGGCCAAGGTCGTCACCGGGGGCGCGACGCCGGTCCGATCGGACCTGCCCACCAGCGACATCGAACGGCTGCGCACCCCGCTGGCCGAACCCAGGTCCCTGGTCGTCCTCGGCTGCACGGGAGGCGCGGGGCAGACGGTCACCGCTCTGATGATCGGCCACACCCTCGCCGCGCACCGTGACGACCGGGTGGTGGCGGTCGACGTCAACCCCGGCCCCAACGGCCTGTCCCGCCGCGTCGGCGCCCAGGCACCGGAGACCCTGACCGCGCTGCTGGCCAACGCCGACTCCGTGGACGAGTACGACCGGATGCGCGCCTACGCGGGCCGCGCCGGGACGGGACTGGAGGTCGTGCAGACACTTGACGACCCCTACGTCCAGACCCTGGACGACCGCGACTACGGGCAGCTCGCCGGGCTGCTCGGCGGGTTCTACGGTGTGACGCTGCTGGACCCGGCGGCCACCGGCGTGGCCCGGGCCCTGCCGGTCGCCGACGGCCTCGTCCTGGTCGCTCCGGCCAGCGCGGACGCCGAGCGCGCGGTGTCGATGACCTTCGAGTGGTTGGACGGCAACGGGTACGCGACGCTGCGGGCCAACTCGATCCTGGTGGTCAACGGGGTCAGCAAGCGCAGCCTCCAGGACGTGGACGCCGCCGAGCGGGTGGCGCGCGGCCGTTGCCGGGCTATCGTCCGCATCCCCTGGGACGACCACCTGGGTTCCTCGTACACGAAGATCGACGTCGGCGCCCTGCGGCCCGCCACCAAGCGGGCCCACGGCGCCCTGGGCGGGGTCCTGGTCAACGCCCTCGCACCCGCCACCTGACACGGTGGCCCGCATCCGCTGTCGGGTGCGGGCCACGGTGTCGCCCCGGGGTCAGCGTCCGGCGGGGGTGGTATCCCTCGCGGCGAGGAACTCCGGACGGGCCCGGCTGGCGCTGAACGGCTTCGCGCACGCGTTGTCCACGCTGTTGAACACGACGAACACGTTGGAGCGCGGGTAGGGCGTGATGTTGCCGCCCGACCCGTGCATGCAGTTGGAGTCGAACACGGTGACGTCGCCCGCCGAGCCGGTGAGCACGTCGATGCCGTGCCGGTCGGCCAGCAGGTTGAGTGACGCCTGGTCGGGTGTTCCCACGTGCTGGCTCCTCAGCGAGGAGCGGTGGTGGTCGTCCGGAGTCCGGCCCACGCAGGAGACGAAGGTCCGGTGGGACCCGGGCATGATCATCAGGGCGCCGTTGTGCGTGTAGTTGTCGGTGAGCGCCACGGAGAAGCTGACCGCGCGCATCCGGGGCATGCCGTCCTCCGCGTGCCACGTCTCGAAGTCGGAGTGCCAGTAGAACGAGCCGCCGCCGAAGCCGGGCTTGTAGTTGACGCGACTCTGGTGCACGTACACGTCCGAGCCGAGGATCTGCCGGGCGCGGTCGACGAGACGGGGGTCGTTCACGAGGTCGTGGAAGACCTGGCTCACCTTGTGCACCTCGAACACCGAGCGCACCTGGTCGGAGGTCGGTTCGACGACGACGCGCTCGTCGTCCCTCAGGGCGGGGTCGGCGCTGAGGCGTCGCAGTTCGGCGCGGTAGGCCTCGATCTCCACCGGATTGACGATCGACTCGACCTGCGTGTAGCCGCGGCGGTCGTAGCCGTCGAGCTGTTCGGTCGTGAAGGGGCCGTCGGCCGCACCGGGCCAGACGACGGGGTCCCGGCGGTAGAGCAGCGCGGGCTCGGGGGCCTTACGGGTGGGGTAGTCGTCCGCGGTCGGAAGTTCCATTTGCAGAGTCATGGCGCTCCCCTCGGCTGGGGTGCTCCTCTCGGCTCGGGGTTCCTCGTACGACATGTGAACCTAACAAACCCGGATTTCACAAAGGGGGTCGAGTTCCTTCCGCCGTGTTTACGAGTTCACCATCTGGGTATTACTCGTCTACTATATGGGCGAAAAACGGCGACCCGGAGATTACGCTTTCGGGCTCCGAATCGCTGGTTGGCTTCTTCTCGGGTGTTCACCTGCGCGATCCCCCGCCTGGGCCGCGCGTCGCCGAGTTCCCCTCACGGAGCGCCATCATTGCAGCTCATCGCCTTGCTCGACGAATCGCTCAACCCTTTGTGTGTTGGTCGGGCCGAGATCGTGTGATCTATTTCACGAGCATTTGACGCAGGGCTCGGTGCAACGTAACACGGCCGCGCTCCGGTCGTTATTCCCAAGTGACCTCCGATTCACCCGGAATTCTCGCGTGGGGGCTGGCGTGCGGGCTTTCGTTACTCCACAGTAGTGGGGTCCGGATTTCCTCGACCCGCTCAAGAGGAGAAACACAGTGCCCCCCTTCCCCCGTGTGCTCGCACGCACCGCCGCGACCGTCTCGGCCGCCGCGGTGGCCATGGTCCTCGTCTGGGCCGCACCCGCCGCCGCCGACACCCTGCCCCCGAACATCCCCAGCGACTCCGCGGCCCAGACCCAGCTCAACTCGCTCACCGTCGCCGCCAAGGGCCCGCAGTCCGGCTACGACCGAAGCCTGTTCCCGCACTGGAACGTGGTCGACAGCCCCTGCACCGCCCGCCAGGTCGTGCTCAAGCGCGACGGACAGGACGTCGTCACCGACTCCAACTGCCAGCCCACCGCGGGCAGCTGGTGGAGCGCCTTCGACGACGAGTGGGTGAACGACGTCCCCGGCGACATCAGCGTCGACCACCTGGTCCCGCTCAGCGAGGCCTGGAAGACCGGCGCCGCCGACTGGTCCACCAGCCAGCGCGCCGACTTCGCCAACGACGTCACCAGCTCCCAGCTGTGGCTGGCCACCCCCTCCAGCAACAGCGCCAAGGGCGACAAGGACCCCTCGGAGTGGATGCCCACCAACACGGCCGTCCACTGCGACTACGTGAAGTCCTGGATCAACGTCAAGCACGTCTACGACCTCACGATCACCTCGACCGAGGAGTCCACCCTCCAGAGCACCCTCGACACCGCCTGCTAGTCGGCGACGTCGGCTGACCTCCGTGGACACGACGGAGAGTGACGCGGCCCGGCACCCGCAAGGGGCCGGGCCGCGCCCGCGCCCCCCGGCCGCGCACCGCCTCCGGTTTCTGGCACACCGACGCCTCCGCTTCTCACCCCCCGGCCTCATGCAGCACTATGGGTGATGGCTACGGGGCGGAACTCGTCAGCGCCGTCACGAGGAAGGGCTAGCAGATGACCGGTACCAGGGGCACCCGGGGCGCGACCCGCCTCGCGGTCCGCTACTTCGACGACCGAGTGCTCTTCAGCGACAACGAGGCCTGGGCCTACTTCCGGCTCCCCACGGTGTCCTACGAGTTCACGACTCCCGAGGAACGCCAGGCACTGGCCACCAACATCACCATCGCCCTCGCCGCCATCCGCATGAACGACGCCGAGGTGCACCTGCGCGTCGCCCACCGCACCTACCCGGCCGCCCAGTGGGCCACCAGACTGGACGAGACCGCCGACGCCGGGCCCGGCTGGTACGACTACCTCGAAGAGATGTACCGGCACGTGTGGGCCAAGGACTTCTGGACCAAGGAGGTCTACCTCGGCGTACGCCTGGGGCTGCGCAACGCCGGCGCGGGCCTGGGTCTGTTCTCCCAGCTCTTCGGTGCCTACCAGCGCACCGAGCAGGTCCTGGGGATCAACGACGACGCGATCGACGACAAGGAGATCGCGCGCTGGACCGACCAGTCCGAGCGCCTCGGCCGCGCCCTGGCCGCCAGCTCCCTGCACGCCCGGCACGCCACCTCCGACGAGATCGCCTGGCTCATCCGGCACGCGGTGAGCGGCACCGCCGAGGAGATCCGCCCCTCGGCCACGGGCCGCCGCACCTGGGGCCGGGGCGAGATCGAGCAGCTCGTGGACGGGGTCATCCACAACGGCCGCTCCACGCTGCGCCTCGAACAGCCCGCGGGCTCCACCCACGTGGCGTTCCTGTCGTTCGCGCGCTTCCCGGACCTCATGCCCTTCCCCGACGGCGAACCCTGGCTGCACCACGCGGACGCGCTGCCGTTCCCCGTGGAGATCTCCCTGCGGATGAAGCTCATCCCGCCCGCGAAGGCCTCCAAGGACGTCGGCCGAAAGCTCGCGCACGCCCGCGACATGGACGCCCACATCCGCGAGGCCGGGGTGGAGGCGCCCATCGCGCTGGCCGAGCAGATCGACGCCGCCCGCATGCTGGAGCACGGCATCACCAAGGAGCGCCTGCCGTTCGTCTACGGGTGGCACCGGCTCATGGTGTCCGCGCCCACCGAGCGCCTCCTGGGCCAGCACGTCGAGGCCGTGGTGGAGCACTACCGCGACATCGGCATCGACGTCATCAACTCCACCGGCGACCAGTTCTCCCTCTTCAACGAGTCGCTTCCCGGCGACCGCATCCGCCTCAACGCCTACGCCCAGCGCCAGCCGCTGCGCACCATCGCGGGCGGCATGCCCACCGCGACCGTGGACGTGGGTGACCGAACGGACCACCACGGCGGCGGCTGGGTCGGCCCGTACGTGGGGGAGACCATCGGCCGGGCCCGGTCCATCGTGCACTTCGACCCCATGGTCGCCGCGGCCCGCAACCGCCCCACCGCCATCGCCATCACCGGCGAGCCCGGCGGCGGCAAGACCACCCTCGCGCTGCTGATGATCTACCAGCTGGCCCTGCGCGGGGTCACCGTGGCCGCCATCGACCCCAAGGGCGACGCCGAGTCCCTCGTGGAGCTGCTCAAGCACCGGGGACGCAAGGCCCGTGTCATGTCGCTCGGATCGGCCCAGCCCGGCCTGCTCGACCCCTTCGCGTTCGGGGACGACCTCGCCGCGAAGAAGACCATGGCGACCGAGACGCTGCGGCTCCTGCTGCCCCGCATGAGCGAGGAGCGCGAGTCGGCCATGATCCAGGCGGTCGCCACCGTCGCCAACCAGCCCCAGCCGTCCCTGGCCAAGGTGGTCGACCACCTCGTCTCCGCCGAGGACGCCGCCTCCCGCAACCTGGGCGCGGTCCTGGGTTCCATGGCGGAGATGCGGCTGGCGTCGCTGTGCTTCGACCCCCAGGGGGAGGCGCGCATCGACACCGAGGGGTGGACCACCGTGTTCACCCTGGGCGGGCTCACGCTGCCCGACTCCGGGGTCAACCGCGACGACTACTCCTACGAGCAGCGCCTGTCCGTCGCGCTCCTCTACCTGGTGTCCCAGTTCGCCCGGCGTCTGATGAACGGTCTGGACCGGCGCCTGCCCAAGGCGATCTTCCTCGACGAGGCGTGGGCGGTCACCTCCACCCCCGAGGGGGCCAAGCTCGTCCCCGAGGTCTCCAGGATGGGCCGCTCCCGTAACACCGCGCTCATCCTGGTGTCCCAGAACGCGGGGGACATGCTCAACGAGCAGGTCACCAACTGTCTGTCCTCGGTGTTCGCCTTCCGCTCCAGCGAGGCCCACGAGGTCGCCGACGTCATGGCGCTGCTCGGGGTGGACGTCAACGAGGACCACATGGCGGTGCTGCGCAACCTCGGCAACGGTGAGTGCCTCTTCCGCGACCTCGACGGCCGCTCCGGGCGGATCGGCGTCGACCTGGTCTCCGAGGGGCTGCTGCGCTGGCTGGACACCAACCCCACCCGCGAGCGGCCCGCCGGGGACCCCCTGGTGTCCGCTAACGGCCGCGAGCAGTAGCACGCGGCTCCGAAGCAGGTCAGCGGCGGCCACCGCGACCACGGGCGGACATCGGATGACAAAGGGTGCGGGGAAGTCGGGTTCGGGCATGACGAGGATGGGGATCAAGGAGATTACCCCCAGCCCTCCGATCCCGGCCCGCTGAACCAGCCTCCCCGCACCCCCCGACCGACACTCACGAGGGATCGCCCATGAGTGAGGACGTCATCCGGCCGCGCCCCGTCGTCGACACCAGCCTGCCCGAGGAACTTCGCGAGGACCTCCTCCGGGAGGCCGTCGCCCCGGAGTCGAGACACGCGCGCGACGACGGGCAGGCCGCCAGCCGGGCCCTGCGCCTGCGTGAGGGCGGGGTGCAACTGCTGGGGGTCGGCTTCACCCTCGTCCTGGCCCTGCTCACCGCCGGTTGGTACCTCGGCATGGTGATCGTCAGCATCGGCCTGATCGCCTACGTGGGCGCGCTGGCCGTACGCAAGGAGGCCGACCCGCTGGTGCGGGCCGTCGGCGGTGCGATCGGCGCGGGCGCCTTCGCGGCCGCGCCCCTGTGGCTGTTCGACCTGCTCCCGCAGGACCCGCCGGGCGGCGTCCCATGGTTGTTGTTCGGCCTCCTGGTGGGCCTGGTCACCGCCGACACGCTCACGGCCCAGGTGCCCGAACCCCCGGAGGAGCAATACCGGGACCGCGTCCTGTTACCGGACGACATCAGCGCGACCGACCACGGTCTCCTCGTGGCGGTCCAACAGACCATCGACAGGGTCACCGACGCCCGCGTGGAACTGGGCTCCTCCGACACCCTGGACACCGCGCGGGGTCTCTCGGTCCTGCGGGAACAGGAGTGGCGGATCGCTTCCCTGCTGGCCCGCCAGCGCGAACTGCGGCGGGGGTACGTCCGGCGCTGGCAGCAGGCCTCCTCACCCCGTGTGCGTGAGGTCCTGCGCCCCCAGCGGGAACACCTCACCGCGGTGGAGGGGCACATCCGCGCCAGGGTCGACCAGATCACCGAATACGGGCGCCTGGTGGACGAGTCGGTCCTGGCCCACCGCGAGTGGGAACAGTGCCAGGAGGCCCTGGCCGCCACGGACGCCTACGCGGACCTACGGGCCGAGGCCTCCCTGATGTCGGTCCCGTCATCGGAGGTGGCCGACCTCGCCGACACCGCCGAGGTGGCACGCCGGGTGCGCGACGACAGCGTCGCCAGGGTCCACGCCGCCACCACCGGCCTCGCCGAACTCCCCGAGCACTAACCGAGGCCGAAGTAGGCCCGAGACCCGGCGGGGACGAGCAGCAGCCCACCGATCGTCAGGGTGTAGATCAGCATCAACGCGTAGATGACCATCAGTTCGGGCGTGTAGATGAACACCGTGAACATGCTCATCGCCAGCGTCACCGCGCCGATCCCCTGAACAACCACCACCAGACCGAACACCAGGCGTGACCTCGTGAGCAGACCGAAGGCGGCGAAGGCCGACAGCACGCCCCACACCCCGAGGTAGGCCACGGTGCCCCAGCCAGCGGCGGTGTCGTCGTCCGCCACCCGCCCCAGGTTCACCGCCGTGAGCACGAACAACACCAGGGCGTTGAGCGCCAGCATGGCCATGACCGTGAGGACGGCGGTGGGCTTCTCCCGGTGGTTCCGCTCGGCGGGGCGGGCGCCGGTGTGCCCGGTGCTGTGCACGAACCGGGTGCTGGAGTTCTGCGCGGGCGCGGCGGCCGTCGACCCCGGATACCCCACCACCGGGGGTCCGCTCGGGTGCGGTCGAGGGCCGGAGGGGGCGCCGTTGGTCGGCAGTACCGGGTTCGGCGTGGGATGGCCCCCACCGGCCGTCCCGCTCCTGGGGTACGCGGGCTGGGTGCCGCCGGTGGGACCGAACGAGGGACGCGCCCCCGAGGCCTCCGGGCCCGGCGACGGGCCCCGGCGCGTCTCCACGAGCCCCTGTGTCGCGTGACGCTCCCGCTCCAACAGTTCCAGGGCCTCCCGAGGGCTCGGCCGGGCCGCGGCGTCCCTGGTGAGCAGAGCCGCGATGAGGGCGAGCAGGGCCAGGCTTCTCGGGGAGTTCGCGGCCTCGTTCCTCGACGGCCTCGGCACCGGGGCGGTCATCACCGCGCTGATCATCCCCGTGATGCTGTCCCGCCTGAACGGTGAACGCCCCTCCATGAGGCAGTACAGGGTCACCCCGAGGCTCCACAGGTCCGAGGCGGGCAGGGCCCGTTCGCCCTCGAACCGTTCCGGGGCCATGTACTCGGGAGAGCCGATGAACACACCGGTCTGGGTGAGCGCCGCGCCGCCGTCCACGTTCGCGATCCCGAAGTCCGTGAGAACCGTCCGGTCGTCCGCGGTGAACATGATGTTGGCGGGCTTGACGTCCCGGTGGGTGACCCCCACCGCGTGCGCCGCCGCCAACCCGCCCAGCAGTGAGCGGGCGGCCTGTTCGACCCGCTCGACCGGCATCGGCCCCCCGGCGTCGATGTGGTGCTGCAACGAGGTCCCGCTCAGCAGCTCCATCACGATCCACGGGCTGGCGTCGTGCTCCAGCACGTCGTGGATGGTCACCACCGCCGTGTGGCTGATGCGCGCCGTCGCCTGGGCCTCCCGGAGCGTGCGGGCGTGCGCCTCGGCCCTGTCCTCGGCTGACATCCCCTGGGGGAGGAGGACCTCCTTGACCGCCACGTCCCTTTGCAGGGCGGGGTCCCAGGCGTGCCAGACGGTGCCCATGCCGCCCACGCCCAACCTCTCGCGCAACTCGTAGCGGCCGACGGAGGTACGCCCGGGGGTCGGCATGGGGGTGCTTCCCTTCTGGCGGTGTGGGGGGGAACCGTTCCGCAGCGCGGAAAGGGGACGCCGTGGGTACGAGCCGGGCCTGCGGGGGCCGATCGATGCGGAAGGTCCGGCGAACTCCAAGAGTAAGCCTGCCCACAACCCCTCGTACCAGAGCCGAAGAAGGTGACCGATAGCGGTCAAAGCCCACTCCGCCCCCCGGAGAAACGGCACCGAGTCCGCAGACGGGGACGGAGAGGAACGCCTTTAGTGCCGAGAGTCACAAACAGCACCGGCGCTTTCCCGTGTGGGTCGGATTTCCGGGACCCCGTAAGGACCTCGTCGTCCCGCATCCGGAAACGAGCAGGGAGCCCGGTGGGGCTTGGCTGGACCCGGTTGGGGCTGGTGGGGCCGCTGTGTTCCGGTGTGGCCCGGTGGGTGCCAGATGGTCTGGTGGGAGGTGGCTTCGTTTGCGTGAGGTGGCCACTCCCGCGACCACCACGTCACTCCCAGGCGGCCGTCTCCGGGTCGACGCCGTGGGCGCGGGCGTTGGCGTCGATGGCGTCGCGCAGCCACACGGACAGGCCGGGTTCGATGGCCTCGTAGTTGGACCGGAACCCGGGGTCGTCCACGTTCGTGCGGCCGAGGATCACCTGCATGGAGTGGGTGCAGTCGAAGTACTCACTCATCGCCTCCCGGTGCCGTTCGGCCAGGGCGTCGGCCCTTCGGCTCCCCGGCTCGACACCCTCGCGCACCGCTTGGGCCAGGTCGGCGTGCAGGGCCTCGACCCCCGCCGCGATCCGTCGCCAGTCCTCGGCGGAGCGGTCGGCCGCGCGCTCGGCGAACTCCGCCCACTGGGCGGTGTCACCCCACTGCTCGCGGGCCTGCGCGGCCCAGGAGGGCCGCCAGGTGTCACCGAAGATCTCGACCTGCTCCTCGGGCGGAAGCAGGACGCCCTCCCGCCTGGCCTCGGCGAGGCGGTCCAGGGCGTCGGCCATGCGCTCCAGCCTGTGGATGCGTGCGCGCAGCTGGTCGCGTTGGTTGACCAGGGAGTCGGCGGCCTCGTCGGCGTCCGCCTCCAGGAGCTTCGCGGTCTCCTCGAGCGAGACGCCGAGCTCGCGGTAGACCAGCACCCGCTGGATGCGGGCGACGTCCGAGGCGGTGTAGAGCCGGTAACCGGCGGCGGAACGCTCGCTCGGACCGGCAAGACCGATCTCGTCCCAGTGGTGCAGGGTCCTGACGGTGACCCCGACGAACGCGGCCACCGCGCCGACCGTCCTCGCGCCGTAGTTCATTGATCCACGCTATCCACAGACCGAAGCAGGTCCCTGAGGACCCGTGGGGCCGGGGTCCTGCTTCCCGGACAGCTGGGAACCAGGACCCCGGCTCTCGGTCTTTGTCCCTAGTTCTCGCGGCTCCGGACCTCGGGGCCCTCGATCCCGTTCTCCCGCAGGTACCGGGCGGTCTCCGGGTCCTGGGGGTCGTACGGGCGTGCCGCGGTCATGATCACCCGGGCGTTCTCAGGGGTGCGGATCTCGACCTCCACCGAGTTCCACGGCATCCGACGAGGACCGGTGGTGGACCCGGGCAGCTGCTCCTCGCAGGCCGCCACGATGCCGTCGATCTGGTTCAGCACGCAGGAGAAGCTCACGCTCGTTGAGGGAGTCTGCTCGGGGCGCTCGCCCGGTACGAGCAGGACGTCCTGGAACGCCCAGCGCCGCAGGTGGACGACCTGACCGGGGACGGAGAAGAGGTCGAAGAACCCGAGGCCGTTGATCCAGAACTCCTTGGAGGCCTCAAGGTCGTGCGTGGGCACGGTCACGAACATCGGCATGCCGTAGATGCCCCGGAACAGTTCGGGGGGTGCCGAGTCGGGGCCGGGCTGGGGTACGGGGCTGACGCTGAACGCGTGGAAGGTTTCGCTCATGAGGCTGATCGTGGAGCCTCACGCCGCGTGAGGGTCAAGCCGCTGGCGCTCGGCCGAGGCGGGCACGTGGACCGTGCTCCGTTTCGGTCCTCCTCCAATAGGGACTGCGGGTTCCGCGTAAGACCAGGTTGGTACCGGGTCTCAGTCCGCTTGATTGCTGTATGTCCACTTTTGGCTGCGAAAGGTTCTGTGACGCCCCTCATAGTCCACATCTGGTGAGGAAATTGTGGCCTTGAGGATTTTGGGTGTTACGGCCGCCCCGAGAAGCCTGTTACCTGCACAAATGAGGAGAACACCCGCATTTGGCCATGAGTCTCCGGCCCGTTCGGGGGCGACGACCGAAAAACCGGTCGCGTTGCAGCCATCTCCCAACCCCGTGATGACGCACCATAGAGGATGGGGTAAAGACATGCGGGGGCCTTGGGGCCGTGTGCGGTCGCGCGCCAGGTGGTGTCGCGGCGGGCGTGCGGTCGGGAGGCCCTGGTGTCTGCCAACGATTTCCCCGCACGAACCACGACGCAGGAGCTCAGCAGATGACTCATCAGCACGTCCACCGGCGGGGTTGGCGACGCATACTGATGACGTTCCTGATGTTGTGTGGACTCATCCTCATCCCGCTGAGCTCCGCGCAGGCGAACCCGATGTGCCCCGGCAACCCGGCACCGCTCCCGGAGTCCGCTGGCAGCGGCTCGGACGGGCTCCTGGTGCCGCCGCAGTCGCGTTCCGCGATTGAGGGATCCCCTGACGGAATGCCTCCGGACGCCAGTATGTACGGCCAGTACGGCACCGCTGGTCAACAGTGGCACATGATCACTGAATCCTGCGTGGACAAGATGGGACTGGGTGCGCAGGCCACGATCGCGAACTCCGCCTGGGACCTGTCGAAGACCATCAATCAGTCCACCATCACTGTCTACCAAGCGGCGACATCCGACGGCCTTCTCGCCAGTTTTACGGAAACGGTAGAGAACGTGGTTGTCGCCCTCCGGGAGGGGATCTGGCGTCCCCTGATCCCCACGATCGTTATCCTTGGCGCTATTTGGCTTGGCTGGTATGGGCTCATCCGTAAGCGAATGACTCTGACGATTGAGTCTTCAGTGTGGATGGTTGCCGCAACGGCGCTCGGAATGTGGATCCTTGTAAACCCATCCCAGGTAATGGGTCTGGGGAGTACGTTGGTCAACTCCGGAACTCAGCTAGTAACCAGCGCTGTAGGGCAGGTTCCATATGGGGGTGGGTCGGGAGCATGCCCCGCAGGTGCTGAGCCTCCAGAACGTGCCAGTTGGGAGTCTGAAGCTGATTTCCAGGTTCGCAGGAACGCGGACATGATGTGGTCGAGTCTGGTATGTCAGCCCTGGACAGCGGGCCAGTTTGGTAGTGGGGAGATCGCTGAGAATGCGGCTATGCACCACGCAGGCGACCTCATTGCTGTACAGGGGATCAGTCGGATCGAACAACAGCAAATCGCTGATGGTGACCTTGAGGCCAATGCTCTGATCGCGGAGAAGCAGGAATCTTACGAAGAGATCGCATCGAGTGTCGAATCCTCCTACCCGAGTGTCTACCCATTGTTCTCGGGCGACGACCAGGGTAGTCGTCTTGGGGTTGCAACTCTGGCGCTCTTTGCGTCGCTCTTCGCTGGTGGGCTGATCCTTGCGGGTTCTGTGGCGCTTATCGTGTTGAAGATCGGTTTCATGCTGCTCTTCATGCTGTCGCCTGTGTTTCTGCTGATTGGTATTCACCCGGGCTATGGTCGGATGGTGCTCCTCAGGTGGGTGGAACTCATGGTTGGGTTCCTGCTCAAACAGATCTTTGTTGTTCTGTTGATTGCCTTGTTGGTCATGAGCTACGGCATGGTCATGTCGACTCCGCTCGGGTGGGGATTGCAGATGATCCTGCTCGCCCTCTTCACCTTGGCGCTGTTCATCTATCGCAAGACGTTCGCCTACCTCTTCGCCTCGGTCAACGCGAACACGTTCACCTCGCGCATCGTGACCGACGCGGCTCGTAGCCAGGCACTGGACAAGAGCGCGATGGTTCTTCCCCCGGTCGCCTACCTCAAGACGCAGAACTGGGGCCGCCGTCACGGCGCCATGATCGCTGGTGCGGCCGCAGGGGTTCCCGCTGGCGGAGGCGTTTCCGCAGGCGCCACCGAAACCGCGGAAGAGGTTCCGGAGAGCGGTGGCAGCACCCGTGCCGAGGGCGCCCGTGTCCGAGGGACTGCGGGCTACGGACGGGTCCGAGGAAACGACAACGCTCCGCCACTCAACGTCAGTCGGAGCGGTGGGCCCGGTTCGCAGCGCCCCACCACCGGTGCCCGGAGCGGTGACCAGGCGCCGAGTCTTTCTGGGAACGGTGGCACGGGCACCGGCGGTGGTGCAGGCAGCGGCGGCCCCATTCCGCCCCGGCCTGCTGGCGGCTACACCGGCACCGGCGACAGTGGATGGGCGGGCGTCTTCGGTACCGGCGGTGGGGGCAACGGCCCGAACCGCAACGACGGCGCCGGCTCCGGCACACGCTCCGGAGGCGGCGTGTTCGGTGGCGGAACGAGCAACTCCCGAGCGGCGAGTGCTGATCGCGCCGAGCCCAGCACGGGGCGCGGCATCTTCAACGGCCGCGAGGACACCCCGGCACACGGAAACCTCGGCCGGGGTTCGCGCTGGGGCGGTCCGAAGGAGAAGCGTGAGCGGCCCGCTCCGCAGCGCCCCGCACGACCGGCCCCCGCTGATCGCGGAAGGCGCGGCGACGGTGAGGGCGGCTGGCTGACCGGGTCCGGCAAGAGCAAGGACAACGCTCCCATCACCCCCTTCTGGGGGGAGGGCGGCTCCTCCAGCACACGGGACCGTAAGCGAGACGTCCCCTTCTGGCTGAACGACGACTAGTGACCCGGTCACTGAGCAAACGACAAGGCAACCGACCACCATGCCCAACCCTCTCCCCGAACGCACCCAGCGACTGGTCGTCATCGGCCTGATCGCCACTCTGGCCGGGTTCGGGATCTACTTCAGCCTCGGCGGGTTCGGAGGCGACCAGACGGAGGACCCCGCTGGTCCACCGCGTGAACCCGGGACCGCTCAAGGGGAGGCCGAGCCACCCTCCTCCAACCCGGGAGGGCTGGCCACCGTCCCGCCCAGTCCGATTCCGACCACCGCCGCAGAGGACCTGGAGGTCCTTGACTGGCTTCCGTTCGCCGAAGAGGAGCTCCAGGCGGCGGGGGCGACCGCGCAGGCCTTCGCTGAGGCCTACGGGACCATCGACTACTCACAGGACCCCGAGACCTACTACGCGTCCATGGAGGCGCTGGCGACCGACGAGTACGCGGAGGTGCTCTCCGACGCGAACCGGGTGGGGGCCTTCTGGGCTGAGATGAGCGAGGCCGAGGCGGTCGCGGAGGGACGCGCGGAGGTTCAGGAGATCCGCACCTTCGGCACTGACTCGCTCACCTTCGTGGTCACCACTCAGTCCATCACCGAGACCGGTGACTCCGAGTTCGACGAGGACCTCGGCGACTTCGCCGTCACGGTGGTTCGCGACGGCGGAACCTGGGCGGTCTTCGACTTCCAGCCAGCCGACGCCGGACAGTTCGGGGAGGAGTGACCGCTTGATCTCCGCTTTTCGCACCGCCGCCCCCGACGGTCGGACGGGTTCCTGCCTGACCAGGGTCGCCGTACTGGCGGCCATCGGTGTGGCAGGTCTGGTGTTCCTGACACTCATGGTGATTCCAGCCCTCACCAACAACACTCAGGTGGCCTCCTGGTTGGCTTCGGGTGTGGTCTGCGCACCCAACGCCGACGCAGACCAGCCGGACAGCAGCGCCTACGCCATGGACACCATCCCGGAGAACTACCTGGAGCTGTACCAGGAGGCGGGGGAGGACCGGGGGGTTCCGTGGAACATCCTTGCGGGCATCGGGCAGGTGGAGTCCCACCACGGTCGTTGGGAGGGGCCGGGGATCACCGAGGGCCACAACGACTGGGGAGCCTCCGGGCCCATGCAGTTCGGGTCGCTGGACGGTTCCGCGGCGGGGAACAGCTGGGGCGGCGAGCCGATCCAGCCGGTTGAGGAGCGGCCGGAGGTGGGCTATGGAGTGGACGGCAACGACGACGGGGTCGTCAATGTCTACGACCCTGCCGACGCCATTCCCGCAGCCGCCGACTACCTCCTGGCGCACGGCCTCGAGGACGACGTTCGCCAGGCGATCTTCGGTTACAACCATGCCTGGTGGTACGTGGACGATGTGATGGAGTGGGCGGAACGGTATGCCGACGGCGACTTCAACACCTCGGACTCCATTCGGACCGCGGTTCTCTGTGAGCTGGACGAGGACGGAGTGCCGATCGGGCGGGCACCGGACGACCTGACCCAGGCGGTTGTGGACTGGGCGCTTGACCAGCGTGGAAAGCCGTACATCTGGGGAGGGACCGGGCCGGACGGTTACGACTGTTCCGGTCTGACGATGAAGGCCTACGAGAGCATCGGTGTGACGGTTCCACGTGTTTCCCAGGACCAGTGGAACTTCGGGCCGAAGATTCCCCTGGGTGAGGAACAACCCGGTGACCTGGTCTTCTTTGACGTGACCCGAGCTGGAGAGCCGCCTGGGCCCGGCCACATGGCAATGGTGATCGGGGACGGCCTGATGGTCGAGGCCTGGTGCACCAACTGTGGACCGATCGCGGTGCGCGAGTACGATGACCCCAATCGTGCGGACATCGTGGGGTTCACCCGTCCGCTTGAGCACCCCGAAGTGAAGGCTCAGCTGGAGGCGCAGGCGTAATCGTGGTGGAGACCGAGGAAACGGATTCGAAGCGCGGGAAGCCAGCGAAGAAGGGCCTACACGGCTGGAAGGCAGCGCTTGCGGTCTTCGGGTGCGGCACGCTCGCGGCCTTCGGTGTTTTCGGTGTGATCGTCGGCGTTCTAAGTCTGATTATAGGAACGGCTGCCACTGGCGTCTCCGAATCCACGAAGGGTGAGAGCCCGATCGAGATGATCGGAGAACCTCAGGCTTCCATTGACCCAGGGGATCTGGATCTCTGCTCAAGAAATCTGTCTTCGTCTCCGCAGGTCAATCTGACTCGAAGTGACAGTGCAGAAGAGTACACCGACTCTGTGGAGAATGGAGAGCGCAGAGTCCGAGATCGTTGTGAGTGGAAAATGGTCAGTGAGTACAATGCCACACAACGTTGGGATCTGATCTACTCATACAACGCGGTGATCGATTCTCCGGAGGGGGATCGAGTTGCGGTGGCCTCGGCGGAATTTGATGACGCTGTGGGTGGGCTTGGGTCGGATTTTGATCGTGTTGAGGACCGAGGTGAAGCGGGATTCGCTGACCGTTCGGAGTTTGTCTACGGCGAAGTCAGGCCAGGAGTGAGCGGTTATGTGCTTCTCGCGCAAACCAGAAGTGCCGTCTACGAAATTCGACTGGAAGCCGAAGGCGACTCCGCCGAGGGTGATGTGCTGGTTCCTCTGATTCCGATGCAAAAGGAAGCCGAGAAGCTGGTGAGAATATCGGTGATCGAATTCGAGCTTTGGATCCCGGGGCGCGACGACTGAGGTTGATCGGGGCTGTCCAGCGTGCCCCTAGGCCACGCCTGCCATGAAGTGGTGGCGGCACAGGGTCGTGTACGACTCGTTCCCGCCGATGTGGACCTGCTCGCCCTCGTAGATCATGACTCCGTCGACTACGCGGGCGTTGTGCGTGGCGCGGTTCCCGCACCAGCAGCGCGCGTAGACCGGCAGGATCTCTATCTTGTCCGCGAGCTCCACCAGACGCTTCGACCCCGGGAACAGGGCGCCCTGGAAGTCGGTCAGGATCCCGTAGCAGTACACGTCGATACCCATGCCGTCCACGACGCCCGCCAGCTGACCCACCTGCTTGAACGACAGGAACTGGGCCTCGTCGCAGATGACGTAGGACGCCTTGCGCTCGGCGACGTCGTCGTACAGGTCCAGGGAGTCGCCGACCTCGACGGCCGGTGAGGTCAGGCCCAGTCGGGAGGAGATGATCCCCGAGCCCGCGCGGTCCTGTTTCGTGTACAGGACGCCCTCACCCCCGCGGGAGTGGTGCTCCTGGAGTGCCATGGTGCTCTTGCCCGAGTTCATCGAACCGGTGAAGTACTTCAGCTCCGCCATGTCTCTTCCTCGGTCGCGGGCGCTGCTTGGGGGAGGCCCGGACTGCCGCCGAGGCCAGCAGCGAAGATACCAGCGGGGAGCGGGGGCCGTTCACACCCGTCCGGGCTCCTACCGCTCGTGATCGCGGTTTCGGTGTGGGTTTCACGGGCTGTTGCGGGGCTTGTGCGCTCCGCCTTGGGACCGGCCCGAAACCGGCTGACTCTGCTTGTGGGAAGTAGCACGCGGTGGGTGCGCTCGCGTGGATGTGGGTTCGTGACGAGGCGGAAGGCGGGGGAGAGTACCGTCCTGGGGTGCGCGGTTCCCTTGCGGGGCCCGATCGGTCACCATCGGCGCTCCCTGGTTGTGGTGGTTCGGGATTCCGCGCCAAGTATGGACGCGCTTGGAAGCGTCCGAAACGGCTTCGATATATTTGGGCGCGCCTGGTACTCATTCAAGGTGCCGGTGTGAGGGGGAAAGTGACGTTGCGGCGGGATCAGGTCACCCAGTTCGTGGAAAGCCGTGGGTTCTCCAACGCCATGCTTGCCGTGATTCTGGCCAATGCCGTCATATTGGGTTGGGCAACCTATGGGGGTTCTGCCCTTCCGTATCTCGAAGGCGTCGAGCGGTTCGTGATCGGCCTGTTCGTGGTCGAGATGTTCCTCAAGCTGTACGCCTGGCGCGGGGGCTTCTGGCGGGACGGCTGGAACTGGTTCGACTTCGCGGTGGTCGTGATCTCGCTGATTCCGGCGACCGGTCCCTTCGCGGTGCTGCGCATCCTCCGGGTCCTGCGCGTTCTGCGCGTGGTCACCGCGGTCCCGCAGATGCGCCAGATCATAGGCGCGCTCTTCAAGGCCGTCCCCGGCATGGGCACGGTGATCGGGCTGCTGCTCATCGTCGTCTACACGTCCGCGATCCTCGCCCAGCAGATGTTCGGTGAGACTGTCCCGGAGTTCTTCGGGAACCTCGGCACCACCCTGTACACGATGTTCCTGCTCATGACCACGGAGAACTGGCCGGACGTCTCGGACGCGGTGCTGGAGCACCATCCGTCCGCCTGGATCTTCTTCGTCATCTACATCGTGCTCACCGCGTTCATCATCCTGAACCTGGTGATCGGTGTGATCGTCACGTCGATGGAGCAGGAGTTCAGCAAGGGTCGCTGGGCGGAGGACCAGGAACTCGAACTGGTGCAGCACAACGCGGTCATGGACCGCCTCGCCGAGCTGGGCGAACAGGTGCGCCGACTCGAGGACCGCCTCGGGGCGGAGGGCGGCGACGCTCAGGACGCCACTGCCAAGGTCTCCGTCGGGGACGGCGGGGATCCACCGTCCGGCCAGGAGTCCTCGGGGGGCGGCTCGGGCTGACCCGGCTCCGCTCCCGGTCAGGTCAGGGCGGTGGTTCGTGTTGGCACCCTCGCCTTGAGCGATGGAAGGGCCGGAGCGTCAGGGGGAGATTTTTGGAGATCCGTCCCAATCTCCTTCCGCTCCCTCACCTCCTGACGTTGTCAGTCGCGAGGGAGGACAAAGGCTCCCTTGCCGTTGACGATGCGAACATAGCCGCGTTCCTCGAGAAAGCCAGTCGTCTTTCGGACGGTCCCTCGTGCCAGGCCGAACTCCTGGACGAGTCCGGTGATGCTCGGGATCTGCCTGTTTGGTGGATAGTCGCCACGCTCGATCCGCGCGATCAGTACGGCGGCCAGCTGTAGCCACACAGGATCTGGACCTTCGTAGTCCAACTCGCTATCGGCGTTGTAACCAGCGGGAATGCTCGCTTCTGCCATGTACCCGAGGCTGGCATGCAGTGGTCAAGCTAGTTTGTCTGGGGCAGGCTATGGCCAGGCATGGCATGGTCAAGGTATGGTTACATGCACCTGAACTAGAAACCCCGGCGACGTGCGGACACACGCCCCGGGGCCATGGCCGACCTGAAGAAAGCAGGACGACATGCAGATCCTACTGGGCCTCCTGGCCGTGCTCGCCGTACCCGTGCGGCTCGCACGCCCGACGCGCGGCCTCCACACCTCCCCCTACGGCTTCACCCGGGGAGTGGTCGCGGAACTGCGACGACGCTCCCGACGGGTGCGTCGGTACGCGGACACCCTCCCCGAGGCCGTGAGGGTGTGCTGCGCGTGAACGCCCCCACCCCGTTCGGGTCCGGAACCCGTCACCGTCTCCCGCAGCGCACCGCCTCCAAGCACCACTCGCGGCAGTCACTCCGCTCTGGATCCGGCCCCAGCGCCGACGATCTGGTCGCGGAGATCCAAAGGGTCCTCGACAACCCGGGGCGGCCCGCGCACGCGACCCGCACCCTCGCGCGGGCGGATCTGTTGTTCTCCGAACTGGATCGCCTGGTCATCTCCGGTGGGCTCCTGCCGACGACCTGGCGGGCGTCCTCGCACCCCTTCGAGGCCCGCGTGCGTCACGGGATCGCTCACGAGTACGCGACCCAGTGCTACGACACGGTGAGCGAGGAGTTGAGGGAGACAGGGGGAGTGGTCGTCGCGTGGCGGGCGCTCCGTGCGGCGGCTCGGGCCTGGGAGCGGCTGGACAGGGCCCTGACGGAACGCGCTCCGCTCCCCGAACCCTGGAACCGCGAATAGCCCATGTCCCGGGGTGAACCGCCCCGGGCCCACCGCGACCCGCGCCGGTTGGGCGGTACCCAGCCGCCCGACCGGCGCTCCTGCCGCTTTGAGTCAGGGGCCGGTCAGGACGACCAGCTGCCGGGTCGCTCGGGTCATCGCGACGTAGCGGTCGACGGCCCCCTCCACACCCTCCCCGAAGCGCTCCGGGTCGACAAGGACGACCAGGTCGAACTCGAGCCCCTTCGCGAGTTGCGGGGTGAGTGAGCGGACCCTCGCCGTGGCCCGGAACGCGGGGTCGCCGATGACACAGGCGGTTCCCTCGGCGTTCTCGGCGAGCCAGGAGTCGAGGACCGCGTCCAGTTCCGTGCGCTGCCCGTGCTGGACGGGCACTCCGCCGCCGCGGATGGAGGTCGGGACGTTGGCGTCCGGCAGTACGGCGCGGATGACCGGCTCGGCCTCCGCCATGACCTCCTCCGGGGTCCGGTAGTTGACGCTCAGGGACGCGAGGGTGACCCGGTCCAAGCCCACGCGCTCCAGGCGTTCGTGCCACGACTCGGCCCGGCCCTGTCCGTCGGTGAAACCGTGCCGGGCCTGGGCCCGGTCGCCGACGATGGTGAAGCTCCTGGACGGGCACCGCAGCAGCAGCATCCGCCACTCCGCGTCGGTCAGCTCCTGGGCCTCGTCGACCACGATGTGCGCGAACGGCCCGGCGAGAAGGTCGGGGTCGGTGCCGGGCAGCCCGTCCTCGTCGATGAGGGTGTCCTGGAGGTCCCGGTGGTTCAGCATCGTCACCAGCCCCTCCCCGTCGTCGTCGGCCTCCAGCAGGTTCTCGATCACGGACGACCTGCGCTCGTGCTCGGCGGCGACGGAGGCCGCTCTGCGGCGCCTGCGTTCGGAGGCCTTCGGGTCGCCGAGCCGCTGGCGGGCCGCGTCGAGGAAGGGGAGGTCGGAGACCGTCCAGGCCTGGGCGTCCTCGCGCTGGAGCCTCCTGACCTGGTCAGTCTCCAGCCAGGGCGCGCACAGCCGCAGGTAGGCGGGGACGGACCACAGATCCCCGACGAGGTCGGTCGGTTCCAAAAGCGGCCAGGACCGGTGCAGGGTGTCGAGCAGCTCGCCGTCCCGCAGCAGCGTCCCCTTCAGCATCGGCGGGCTGATCTCCTCGTCGTGCCGGTCGGCCACCTGGTCCGAGAGGATCTCCACCAGCTCGTCGAGGATGTGCTCCCGGGCGTCGTTGTGCGCGACGCCCGGGTCCACCGACCCGAACGCCTCGGCCCAGTCGGCCGCGCTCAGCCAGAGGTCGCACCAGGGGGTCGAGACCGTCATCCCCGCCTTGGGCGGCCGTTCGTAGAACCGGACCGCCGGTTCGATCGCGCCCACCAGGTCCACGGACTCCTTCAGCCGCGCTGCCTCGGGATCGGTCTCGGTCCTCGTGGTGCGGCCCTCGGGTACGAGGTCGCGCACCGTGCAGGTCTGGACGCCCTCTTCGCCAAGACTGGGCAGGACGTCGGCGACGTAGGCCAGGTACGGCTGGTGGGGGCCGACGAACAGGACACCGCCCCGGCGGTGGCCCAGACGCGAGTCCGAGTGGAGAAGGTGGGCGGTGCGGTGCAGGGCGACCACGGTCTTGCCCGTCCCCGGGCCGCCGTCGACCACGAGGGCGCCGCTCGCCCCGGCGCGGACGATGGCGTCCTGGTCTGCCTGGATGGTGCTGAGCACGTCGCGCATCCGGCCCGAACGGTTGGCGCCCAGGCTGGCGATGAAGGCGGACTGGTCGTCGAGCGCGGCGTGGCCCTCGAAGCCGTCCTCCGTGAACACCTCGTCCCAGTAGTCGCTGACGTGGCCGAGGTTCCAGCGGTACCGGCGGCGGCTGGCCAGGCCCATCGGGTTGGCGTGGGTGGCCGCGAAGAAGGGTTCGGCGGCGGGGGAGCGCCAGTCGATCAGCAGGCGCTCGCCCTCTTCGTCGGTGAGACCGAGCCGCCCGACGTAGACGGGTTCGAGGTCGTCCGCGCCGACCATGCGTCCCAGGCACAGGTCCGAACCGAACCGCCGCAGCGTGCGCAGGCGGGAGGAGAGCCGGTGCACCTCCATGTCCCGGTCCATGACCTCGCGCACCTTGCCCGTGGGTGCCCTGCGTCGTTCGTCCAGTCGGTCGGAGAGGTCGACGACGGACCGTTCGAGGGTGTCCCGGATGGCCGCGAGGTGCCGCTCGTCGTCGGACACCAGGGCCGGGTCGGCCTTGGGAGAGAGGTGGTCGGGCAGCTCGAAGACGCTTCTGGCCTGCTGTTTCACAACGTCCCCCGTGTCGTTGGTTCTGCTCACGGTCGACCATTCTGAGGGGAGAAGGGGGTCTTGCGGCAAGCCCCGGGGTGAGCTATAAGTTGAGAGTGGCAGGGAGTGTCCTTGGACCCCCGAAGCCCCTTCTGAACCGTCCTCCGTCGGTCGCACGACGTGGCAGGACACGGACCTCCGGTGAACCCGCGCCCCGGCGCGCGCCTCGTGATGCCCGCCCGAGCACCGCACGTACCGAGCAGCGCACGGTCGGCCCGTCAAGGGCCCCGGTGGGCGGCCCCAGCTCCGGACCGCCCACCCGGACCGAACCCGAGAACGGGCTCACTGAGCGCTCTCGGACAGAGCCCGAACCGGTCCGGGGTGGGGGCGCCGATCGGAGTGTCCGTTTAGGGTGGGAACATCCTGTGTAGCGCTGGGCGTCTGTTTGGTGGCGAGAAGGTTCTGGGTCGGCCTCGATCTTGGGTTTTCTCTGTTCTCCGAGGCGAAAGCGGTATAGGAACGACGGGGACGGAAGGCCAGCGGGCCGCTGTGTGCCCCTGCTTGAAGAGAGAGCGACATCGATGCACGTTGAGCCCGAAGACGACGGCCGGACCTCCAGGCAACGGGACCGGGACCGCAAGTACCGGGAGCACGTCGCCAGAGTCCAGCGCCGGGACCGGCTCGACAGCTGCGTCACCGACGTGCGGCTGATCTACCAGGGCCTGCGGCACCGCGCCGAGCGCGGCTCCCTGGAGTGGAGCGAGTTCGACCGGCTCTGGCGCTACCACGGAGAGGTCGAGAAGACCGTCTCCCAGTTCACCGCCGCCGAACAGGACCAGATCCTGGAGGAGTACCCGAGGCTCGCCGCGCAACTGAGGTCCGAGTACCGGCTCTGAGCGCGCCGGGCCCGTGTCGCCCGGGCAGACGCGAGGGGGACGTCGGTAGTGTGCCGTCCATGACCTTCGCGAACGTCGGCACCCTGGAGACCGCCCCGGGCAGGCGGGACGAGGTCGTGGCCGTCCTGACCCGCCCCAACCCCGAACTGCGTGCGGCCGGTTGCCTGTCGTACGAGGTGGGCGTCGACGACGCCGCCCCGGACACGGTGTTCGTCATCGAACTCTGGGAGTCGGAGCGCGCGCACCGCGCCTCCCTCGAGCTGTCCAGCGTCCGGGCCGCCATAGCCGAGGCCCGGCCCCTGCTGAGCGGCCGGACCAGCGGGGATCGCTTCACCGTGGTCGGTTCGCCCCTGCATGACTGAGGCGCTCAGATCCAGGACTGGTTGAGGGCCTGCGGGCCGGTGGGCTCGTCGTTGGGGTCGACCTCGTGGTTGCCTCCGTTTCCGTTGGTCCCGTCCTCGCGCGCGCCGCTGTCGGGGTCGCGGTCGCTGGGGTGGCTCCGCGCGCGGGAGCGCAGCTCGCGGCGCAGCCTCTCCAGCTGACGCAGGCTGGACAGGGTGTCGGGGTGTTCGGGTCCCTGTACGCGGCGGCGGTCCGCCACCAGGTCCTCCAGAGCGCGGACGGCACCGCCGGTGTCGTGCGCGCGCGCCTGCCAGCACGCCAGGTTGTGCCTGCTGGTCAGTGTGCCCGGATGGTCCGCGCCCAGCACCTCCTCCTGGACCTCGACGAGTTCGCGGAGATCGCTCACCGCGCCCTCCGGGTCCCCCGCGACACCGCGCCAGTGGGCGAGGTTGTGCAGGGTGCTGAGGGTGTTGGGGTGGTCGGGTCCCAGGTGCTCGCGCTGGTCGGTCAGGAGCGAGCGGGAGGCGTGCACCGCCGTGGGCAGGTCTCCGGACTCGGCCTGGCACACCGCCAGGTTGCCCCGCGTGCTCAGGGTCTCCACCCGGTCCGAGCCCACCACGCGGTCCAGGTCCGCGAGGAGTCTCCGGTAGAGGGTGATCGCCCCGGCGGTGTCGCCCGCCTGCGCGCGGAGGTAGGCGAGCCCGTGCCGGGTGCGCAGCGTGTCCAGGTGGTCGGGGCCCAGGACCCGGAGCTGGCGTTCGTAGTGGTCCTCGAAGGCGCGTTGGGCCTGTGAGAGGTCGGCGGTCGCGCCCGTCCAGTAGGCGAGTGGGTCCGTGATGACGGGTGACCCGCCCCGGCCGCCGTGCCGGAAGAAGTTCCCCGTCTGCTCGGTCCGGTTGACCGGTGCGGGTTCCAGGGTGTGCGCGACCGCCTCGGTCAGCACCTCCCAGTACGTCACGGCCCACTCCACCTGCCGGGACGAGTCGAGGCCGCTCCCGGCGCGGAACAGCACCGGGTGGATGCCCTCCTCCCACAGCCAGCTCCACACCCGGACCCGTCCCGTGGTGCGTTCGCGCAGCACGGCGGTGTTCGAGCGCAGACGGCGGCCCAGGGCGGAGTCGCGGGCGGTGTCCGGCCACACGTCCACCAGCCCGTCGGCGATGGCGCGGACCGCTTCCCTGGTGGGCCTGGTGCGGGTGTGTTCGAGGGTGGCGCGCTGGGTGAGGTGGTGGGCGCCGATCACCAGAGGCGTGTCCCGGGCCACGAGGTTGAGGCGCTCCAGTGAGGCCAGCGCGAGGCGGACCTCGTGGCGGCTCAGGGTGCGCGCAGGGAAGGTGCGCCGCCCCAGGTAGGTGCGGACCGGGCGGGAGACGGCGACCTGTTCCGGTGTCGCGGCGGAGTCCAGGAGGGCGATCAGCCCCATGAGGGGGCGGGCCACCCCCTCGGGGCGGTGGGCGTCGGCGCGTTCCACGGCCAGCTCCCACGTGGCGGAGACCGGGGAGTCGGTGTCCCACTGGGGGAAGGACTCCCCGCGCTCGGCCGCGCGGCGGTGGAACAGGGCCAGGTAGGCGGCGGGGGAGAGCTGGAGGTCGGCCATGTACGCGGTCGCCTGGGAGAGGGCCAGGGGCAGGTGGTCGAGGGCGGTCGCGAGCTGGCGCAGTTCGTCGCCGGTGTGCGCGATCCCGGCTTCCACGAGTGCGGCCCGAAGGTAGCCGCCCGCCTCCGCCTCGGAGAACCCGGGGACGGTGTGCGGGGGGTGCCCGTGCGGGGCGAGGTCGTGGCGGGTGGTGACGAGCATCCGGCCGTGGGCGCGCTCCGGCGGCGGCCACAGGTCCTCGACCTCGGCCGGGTCGGCGAGGTCGTCCCACACCACCAGCCAGCGGTGCTCCTCGGCGTCCACGGGGTCGTGCAGCCAGGACAGGAACTGCCCGGCGGCGAGCTCGGGGTCGTCGGGGACCCGGGCGAACAGCTGCCGGGCGGCCTGTGCGTAGGCGAACACGACCCCGTCCCGGGTGGTGGCGTCCGCCCACAGCAGGACCTCGGGGCGCTGGTTCGGCACGGGGTGGCCGCTGAGGAACCGGGCGTGGTGGGCGGCGAGCTGGGACTTGCCGACCCCGCTCCCACCGGACAGCACCTGGTGCGCGGAGGGGAAGCCGAACCCGCCCAGGACCTCCTCAAGGGTGTCGGAGAGGGCACGCCGCCGGTGGTGTTCGGCGGGTTCCGGTACCAACCCCACGCTGATCGGCCAGTTCACCGGGTTTCGGCTGGTGTGGAAGTCAGTTCCAGAGGTTGGCGTGCCCGTAGGGACGGGGTGGTCGGGGCGTGGGCCGAGGTGGTGGTCCTCCGCGGCCTTGCCGTTGCCGTGTTCGTGGCCAGAGCTCAACAGCCACACCCTTCCCGGGGTCCGAGGGAGTCGCGCGCCCAGCGTGCTTACGTGTCGTATGCCCCGATCGGGACTCGGGAACCCCGGGGGCAAAGGGGTTTCGGTCGATCCAGTTCCCATCACGGAGGGGAGTCAACCCCGTCGTTTGCGCTATCCCAGGTCAGTGGTTCGAAGGAGGCTCGCGGTGACGGTTGGGGTTTCGGGGAACTCTTCGTGAACGAGGGCGTCCGCCCGCTCCCCTGGGCGCTCCGTGGGCTCAGCCCCGGAGGACCTCCTCGATCAGGGCGTCGCGTTCACCGGACGTCTCGGCGCGCAGGGCGTTGGCCACGGCGAACAGCTGTTCCGGTGCGACGGTGCCGCTGGGGTGCACGCTCGCGATGGCCCCGTCGTCCAGGCGTGTGCGGACCTCGCTCAGGTGGGGGCCGCACCCGTTGTCCGTGCCACGGTGGACGACCACCATGGAGTCCTGTTCGGAGCACTCCACACCGGGGAAGCCGCAGCCGTCGTGGATGCCCGACGCCCGCTGCTCCGGGGTCCAGCTCAGCACGTGCAGGGACTTCGGCGAGTTCTCCACGGGCCGGTCAGAGCCAATGCCCGGTCCCGCCGCGACCTCCCTGGTGGCAGCCGATGACCCCTCGGGGCCGTCCAGGGCCGGGGCAGCGCCGCCCTCCGAGCGCGGCGGGACCTTGCGCTCCGGCTCCGTGCCGAGGGGGTCGGCCTCCTCCCCGGCCACGTAGGTCATCCGTAGGCCGCCGTGCACCTCGTGGACCCGGACCGGCGACCACTTCGGGTGGTCCAGGACCGCGATCGTGTGCCCGAACCCGCTGATCTGGCTGATCGATCGCCGTTCGGTGGACCGGTCACGGGTGTGGTCCGCGGCCATCGGCAGCAGCAGGAGTCCCGCGGCGGCCACCGCCACTCCGGGCAGGACACCGTGCCGGTGGCGTCCGCGGCCGAACACGACGCACGCACCGAGCGCGGCCGTGGCCACGACGGCGCTGACCACGGCGCCGTTGACCTGGGAGTCGCCCGGTACGGGGGCGAACGTTGGCGACAGGAGCCTCATCACCAGGGGAGTGGCCAGGGAGGTCCCCGCCACCAGACAGGCGCACAGGGCCGGGTGACGCACCCCCGCGCCGCCGAGCAGGCCAGCGGCGATCAGCACCATCAGCACCGCGCCGCCAACCGCCACCGGGGTGACCAGCAGGGTTTCGAGTTCCGGCCGTCCCAGGTCCAGGCCGAGGGCCAGCTCCCACACGGCGACGGGGAACAGCGAGATCAGCGGCGCGCCCACCAGGCACACGAAGAGGATCGCGCCGACCGCGGCGACCCGGGGTCGGCCCGTTGGCGCTCGTGTGAGCACGCCCTCCATCAGACCCGAACCATCCTCCTACGCGGGGACGCCACGTTACGCCTGTCGTCGCTCGGACGCCAGGTGCGAGAACCAGGTTTGGCACCCGCAGGCGGTTCGTCCGGTCTCAGTGCCCCAGTTTGCGTACGTACGGGCGCCTGGCCTGGTCGAACTGCTGCCACCTGGGGTCCAGCTGGGTGCGCAGCTGCACCTTGCCCTCGGGCCACTCCATGAGGAGGTGCTCGAACTCGGGCAGCACCCCGGAGTCCGGATCGAGGTAGTAGACGTACATCCGTTGCCCGGCGACGGTCTGCTGCATGAACAGCGCGCCGTTGTCACCGAGCAGGCCGGACACCCGGGCCTCCAGGTCGGCGAGCGACACGAGGGAGGTCTCCTGGGGGAGCCGGTCGGCGTCGGCGTCCGCGTACGGAACCAGTACCTGGACGAACAGGGACAGGGCGGGGAAGTCGCGGCGGGTCACGGGGTGCCGGACCAGGACCTCGATCGGGCCCTGCAAGGGAAGTCTGCCGTGCAGCGTCACCCAGCCGTCGGTCCCGCCGAGGAGGTCGCCCATCTGCTTGGCCACGGCCGGCATGGAGGTCGGCGGAAGCGGGTCCATGGGCCGCTCGTCCAGCGACGTCACCTTCCCGACCCAGCGCACGAACTGGTCCTCGCCCAGGGCCAGCAGCGTCACGTGCTCGGCGACCGCCTGACGGGTCTCGCCGGACAGGAACATGTTGTCCGGGTGGTAGACACCCACCTCGATCCTGCTCGTGCCCTGGTTGACGCGCATGGACACGGACACGTGGGACAGGTCCAGCTCGTGGTCGTCCCAGCGCACGGTGTTGCCGAGCTGGTCGTGGTCGGCGGGGCGGACCGGCAGGAACCGCCACTCGGAATCCTCGGGGGCCGACCGGGACCAGCGCTCGGACTGGACGCGCGCCTCCTCGGAGACACCGGGGCGCAGGGTCAGCGCGTAGGAGGGAGCGTCGGTGAGCTTGGAGGGGTCGTCCAGGGCCGCGAGCTGTTCCAGGAGCTTGGCCGGGTCGACATCGGCCGACAGGTCGAGGTCCTCCAGCCCGCCCTGCGGCTGGGGCGCGGGCCCCACCTCCCAGTCCAGATCCGGATGGATCGCCTTCACCAGTGCGGAGACCCGCTCGGCCACCTCTGCGGGGGCCGGGGCGTCGGACTCGACGGACTCGGCCAGGGGCGAGCGCACGGTGGGCCAGGCGTCCCAGAAGGCCGTGACAGCGGCCGTGGACGCGTTGGAGTCGGAGGAGTCGGCGGAGCGGCGACGACGGAACAGAGCCATGCACATGATTTTCGCAGAACCAGACGACCACCCTCGCCCCCCGGGGCGGGCGCGTCCCAGAGCACACCGTCGGGTGGGCCCGTGCGTGGCACCCTCCTCCGCGGGGCGCATAGGCTGGAGGGCGTTATGACTTTGCGTGTACTGGCCGCCATGTCCGGCGGGGTCGATTCCGCGGTAGCCGCGGCCCGTGTGGCCGAGGCGGGGTACGACGTCACCGGCGTTCACCTGGCCCTTTCCAAGAACCCACAGTCCTACCGCACCGGCGCCCGGGGCTGCTGCACGGTGGAGGACTCCCACGACGCCCGCCGGGCGGCGGACGTCATCGGCATCCCCTTCTACGTGTGGGACATGTCGGAGGAGTTCGACCGCGAGGTGGTCCAGGACTTCGTCGCCGAGTACGAGGCGGGAAACACCCCGAACCCGTGCCTGCGGTGCAACGAGAAGATCAAGTTCGAGGCGGTGCTGGACCGGGCCGTCGCGCTGGGCTTCGACGCTGTCGCCACCGGGCACCACGTCCGCAAGGTCGACGGCCGTCTGGTGCGCAGCGTCGACGAGGGCAAGGACCAGTCGTACGTGCTGGGCGTGCTCAACGCCGAACAGCTCGACCACGCGATGTTCCCGCTCGGCGACTGCACCAAGGACGAGGTGCGGGCCGAGGCCGAGCGCCGTGGGCTCTCGGTGGCGGACAAGCCGGACAGCCACGACATCTGCTTCATCGCCGACGGCGACACCGCCGGGTTCCTGAACCGGCGCCTGGGCGAGAAGCCGGGTCCGATCCAGGACGAGGACGGCAACGTGGTGGGCACCCACCAGGGGTCGCACGCGTTCACGATCGGCCAGCGCAAGGGCCTCGGGCTGGGCGGCGCACCGAACCCTCGGTACGTGCTGTCCATCGAGCCGGTGAACAACACGGTGACCGTGGGTCCGCGCGAGGCTCTTCGGGTCGACGAGATCGTCGGGACGCGACCGGTCTGGAGCGGCGGCGGTCCGCTGACCGAGCCCACCGACTGCCACGTCCAGCTGCGGGCGCACGGCGAGGTGTACGCGGCCACGGTCGTCCAGCGTGAGGCCGAGGACGGTCCGGAGCTGCTGGTCCGTCTGGCCGAGCCCGCGCGCGGCGTCGCGTCAGGCCAGGCCGTGGTGGTCTACGACGGCGACACCGTGCTGGGATCGGCGACCATCCGGTCGACCGCGCGTTCGGAGGCGGCCCGGGGAGCCGCGTCGGCGTGACCTTCGGTGGTCGAACACCGGCGAAACCGTCACAGTAGGACACATAACACGCGCTTTCTCGCCCGCGACCCTTGCCGAAGTTAGGTAAGGCAATGCAAAGTTGTGGGGTCAAGGTGTAAGGGGTCCGGTCCATGCCGCAGTTCGCGTTTCTCGAGGGTCAGCCCTTCTGGGTGATCTACTGCACCCTGCTCGTGGTGATCCTGCTGCGCGCCCCCGCGACCTACTGGATCGGCCGGGGGCTGGGCGCCGGGGTCACCCGCAGCCGCATGGGTGAGCGCCTCGGCCCGAAGCTCGACGCCGCCAAGCGGCGCATCGACCGCTACGGCGCGCCCGTGGTCACGCTCAGCTTCTTCACCGTGGGCATGCAGACGGCGATCAACTTCTCCGCCGGCGCCGTGCGGATGCGCTTCCCCCGCTACTTCGCCGCCGTCTTCGTGGGCGGTCTGGCCTGGGCGGGTCTGTGGGGCGTGGTGATCGCCGGACTGGTCGGCACCTGGCTGGAACTCTTCCTCAAGTCCCCGTGGACGGCGGTGGGCGTGGTCGCGGCCGCCGTCGTGGCGGTGACCGTGCTGGTGGTGCGCTCGCGCGTGGCCAACCGCTCCCGTGACACCGAGGGGACGCCGGACGCGGAGCCGGTCCGCGTCGGCGAGGCCGCCGAGCGAGTCGACCCGGACTCCCCCCGCACCTGAACCCCCGCGCTCTGCGGACACGGTCCGGGCGGAAGGCGGTAGCGAGATCGCTGACCCCCGCGCACCGCGAAACCCCCGGGCCTCCGCGCTCCGCGAAACCCTCACACCCCCCTGACCCGCGCCCCGTGAGCACGGTTCGGGCGGAACACGGAACCGACTGACCCCCGGGGCCTCCGCGTTCTCCGACAACCCCCGTGGCCCCGCGCTCTGCGGACACGGTCCGGGCGGAGCGCGCAACCGGGATCGCTGACCCCCGCGCACCGCGAACACTCCGTGGGGGACCGAGCCGCCCCCGAGCCTCCCGCGACCTCTAGCGTGGGGGCATGCGTATCTCTGTTGACGCCGTCCTCTTCGACATCGACGGCACCCTCGTGGACTCCACCGGCGCCGTCGAGCGGACCTGGCGCCTGTGGGGCGAGGCCCACGGCATCGACCCGGAGGAGATCCTCGCCGTCTCCCACGGCAGGCGCTCCGAGGACACCATCGCGATGTTCCTCCCCCAGGACCAGGTGGCGGACGCCGCCGCCGAACTGGAGGAGCTGGAGCTGGCCGACCTCGACGGCGTGACCGCCCTGCCCGCCACCCGCGAACTCCTCACCGCGCTGCCCACCGAGCGCTGGGCCGCCGTCACCTCGGGCTCACGCAGGCTCATGCGCACCCGCCTGGAGGCAGCGGGCCTGCCCGTCCCCGAGGTGCTCGTCACCGCCGACGACGTCACCGAGGGCAAACCCCACCCCCAGGGCTACCTCCGGGCCGCCGCCGGGCTCGGCTTCGACCCCGCACGCTGCCTCGTGGTGGAGGACGCACCCGCCGGGGTCCGCGCGGGCCTGGCCTCCGGCGCCGCCGTGCTGGCCGTGGCCACCTCCCACAGCCGCACCGACCTGGAGGGGCTCGGCGCCACCGAGCTCGTCGACAACCTCACCTTCTGCACGCTGGAGACCACCCGCGGCGAACTGGTCCTGAGTACCCCCTGACTCCACAGACGAGCCGAGACGGGCCGGTTGCCCTAACCTTGGGCAACGTGAGTCAACAGCAGCCCCAACCCTGGCCCGTCGCGTCCGCAACCGGAGTCGGTTCCTGGCCGGGGGAGGACCCCGACGAGGCCATGAGGACCATCGTCGGCGAGCTCCCCGACCTCCCGCACCTGCCCGAGCTCCCCGCGCGGGGAGTCGGCGCCGACATGATCGGGCGCGCCGCGGGCCTCCTCGTCGACCTGCCCGTCGAGGTCCAGCCCACCGGATGGCGGGTGGTGGACACCCCCGGCCGCGACCTCGCCCGCGCCGGAAGCTTCCTCTCCTACGACCTGGACGCGCTCACCGAGCACCTCCACGCCTATGAGGGCCCGCTCAAGGTGCAGGTGGCCGGGCCCTGGACCCTGGCCGCCGCGATCGAGCTCCGCAACGGGCAGCGCGTGGTCTCCGATTCCGGCGCCCACCGCGACCTCGCCGAGTCCCACCTGGAGGGGGTCCTCGCGCACGTCGCCGACGTGCGACGCCGCGTCCCGGGTGCCCGGGTGCTCGTCCAGGTGGACGAGCCCTCCCTGCCCGCCGTGCTGATGGGCAGCCTGCCCACCGCCAGCGGTCTCAGTGTCCTGCGCGCTGTGGACCGCGTCCGGGTCGAGGCGGTCCTGCGCACTCTGTTCGCCGCGATCGACGGTGCCGGCGCCGTGCCCGCCGCGCACTGCTGCGCGGCCGGGGCACCCATCGACCTCCTGCGTCGAAGCGGTGCCCGGGCCCTGAGCATGAACGCGCGCCTGCTCGGGCGGGCGCACGACGAGATGGTCGGCGACGCCGTGGAGTCGGGTGTCGGCCTCCTCCTCGGGGTCGTCCCCTCGACGGACCAGCCCGAACCCGGCCCCGCCGGGGCCTCCGGAACCGCCGCCGACGCCGCCACGGCCGCCGCTCGCAGGTCCCCCGGAATGTCGGACCCGGCGACTATCGTCGACCCCGTAAGAGAGCTTTGGAACCGGTTGGGATTCAGCCCTGACCTGCTGTCCCGGGTGGTCGTCACCACGCCCACCTGCGGGCTGGCGGGGGCCTCCCCCCGGCACGCCAGGGCCGCCCTGGAAGCTGCCCGGGGCGGGGCACGGGTCCTGCGGGACGAACCCCGCAGGTAGCTACAGCGGAACTCGGACCCGGCCGCCCCCGACCTCCGAAGAGCCCCCCGGCCCCGTCCGACACCCCCCGATCCGGCCCCGTGAGAGCGACAAGAAAGGCAGCAGTGAGCGCGCCCGACAACACCACCGTCCCCGACGAGGTACGCGCCCGCCACGCCGAGCTGTGCCGTGAGCTGGACGACCACAGCTACCGGTACTACCTGGGCAACCCGATCGTCTCCGACGCCGAGTACGACCAGCTCATGCTCGAACTGCGCGGCATCGAGGAGCGCCACCCGATCCTCGTCAGCCAGGACTCGCCCACCCAGAAGGTCGGCGCGCCCATCAGCGTCGACTTCGCCGAGGTCGAGCACCTCGTCCGGATGGAGAGCCTGGGCAACGCCTTCGACTCCGAGGAGCTGTCCGCCTGGGCCGACCGCGCCTCCGCCGAGGTACCGGTCGACGCCTACCTGTGCGAACTCAAGATCGACGGCCTGGCGGTGGACCTCGTCTACGAGCGCGGACGCCTGATCCGGGCCGCGACCCGTGGCGACGGCCGGGTCGGCGAGGACATCACGCTCAACGTCCGCACCATCGGCGTGGTCCCCGAACAGCTCGACGAGAGCACCCGCCCCGCCCCCGAGCTGCTGGAGGTGCGCGGCGAGGTCTTCCTCCCGGTGGAGGACTTCGAGAAGCTCAACCAGCGCATCGCCCTCGACGGCAGCCACGCCCCGTTCGCCAACCCCCGCAACGCCGCCGCCGGTTCGCTGCGACAGAAGGATCCGAGGGTCACCGCGACCAGGCCGCTGTCGATGATCGTGCACGGCGTCGGCGCCTACACACCCGCCGAAGGGGGCGAGGGGACGGCCTTCACCAGCCAGTCGCAGGCCTACACCCTCCTCGGCGAGTGGGGGCTGCCGCTCAGCGACCGCTACAAGGTCGTGGGCACCATGGACGAGGTCCGCGAGTACGTCGCGCACTACCAGGAGCACCGGCACGATCCCGCCTACGAGATCGACGGCATCGTGGTCAAGGTGGACGACTTCTCCCTCCAGCGTCGGCTGGGCTCCACCAGTCGCGCGCCCCGGTGGGCGATCGCCTACAAGTACCCGCCGGAGGAGGTCACCACCAAGCTGGTGGACATCAAGGTGGGGGTGGGCCGCACCGGCCGCGTCACCCCGTACGGCGTGATGGAGCCGGTCCTGGTGGCCGGGTCCGAGGTCGAGTTCGCGACCCTGCACAACGCCCAGGAGGTGGCCCGCAAGGGCGTGCGCATCGGCGACACCATCGTCCTGCGCAAGGCGGGCGACGTCATCCCGGAGATCGTCGGCCCGGTGCTCGACCTGCGCGACGGCACCGAACGCGAGTTCGTCATGCCCGAGCGCTGCCCCGAGTGCGGCACCGAGCTCGGTCAGCAGAAGGAGGGCGACGTCGACCTGCGCTGCCCGAACGCCCGCTCCTGCCCGGGACAGCTGCGCGAGCGGGTGGCGTTCATCGCCGGACGACGTGCACTGGACATCGAGGCGCTGGGCTACGTCGCGGCCACCGCTCTCACGCAGCCGCTGGAGCCCGTCGAGCCCGCGCTCAGGGACGAGGGCGACCTGTTCGACCTCACCGTCGATCAGCTGCTGCCGATCCGCACGCACGTCCTGGACCCGGACACCACCGAGCCCAAGACCGATCCCAAGACCGGCGAACCCAAGGTGGTCTCCTTCTTCGCCAACATGAAGGGCGAGCCGAAGAAGACGGTCGAGAAGCTGTTCGAGCAGCTGGAGGAGGCCAAGGACAAGCCGCTGTGGCGGGTTCTGGTCTCCCTGTCCATCCGCCACGTGGGCCCGCGCGCCGCCGAGGACCTGGCCCGCCACTTCCGGTCCATGGACGCGATCCGCGCCGCCTCCGAGGAGGAACTGGCGTCGGTGGACGGGGTCGGCCCGACCATCGCCCGGTCCATCCACGAGTGGTTCGCCGTGGACTGGCACGCGGAGATCGTCCGAAAGTGGGCGGCCGCGGGTGTCCGTATGGAGGACGAGGGCCAGGAGCCGGGCTCCCGGGTCCTGGAGGGCGTCACCGTCGTGGTCACCGGTTCGCTGGAGGGCTTCACGAGGGACGGCGCCAAGGAGGCCGTCGCCGAGCGCGGCGGCCGGGCCACCGCGTCGGTCTCCAAGAAGACCGGGTTCGTGGTGGTGGGGGACGCGCCCGGTTCCAAGTACGACAAGGCCGTGAAGCTCGGAGTCCCGGTGCTCGACGAGGCCGGGTTCCGGGTCCTGCTGGAGGACGGCCCCGAGGCCGCCGGGAGTCTGCGGATCAACCCAGTGGAGGAGGCTCCGGAGGGGTAGGCTCCGCCGCACACCCCTGGTACGCGCCTGGCGCGTACCAGGCGCCGTTCCGGTGCCGTGGACCTGATCGCGAGCGCCCCTTCCGGGGCGCGGGCAGGGACCCGAGACGGGTCCCTGCCCTTTGTGGCTCGCGAATCTCTTCACGGATAGTTCATGTGATGCGACAGTTGGTGACGAAACCCCGTAAGCTGTGCGACAACACCACCGGATACGGACAGAGCCCTATCCGGGATAACGGTCATCAGTCACGAGGACACCGATGAAGGACCCCATCAGTACCCGGGACATCGGTCCCCGGGTCGGGACGCCGCTGTGGCTCTACATGGCGGCAGCCACCGCCGCGGGCGCGGCGCTGCTCGCAGTGTCCAGCGTCGAACTGGGCCTCGACCAGCTGATCAACCTGGCCAGGGAACCGCTGGTCTGGGTGCTGCTGTGCATGGTGATCCTCGGTGAGCTCAGACCCATCGCCATGCCCGGCCAGGCGCCGGGCAGCGGTGCGCCCACCTCACTGCCCTTCACGTTCGCGCTGGTCATCTTCTACGGGCTGCCCGTCGCCGCCCTCATCCAGTGCGTCGCCACCGTCGTCGCCGGGGTGGCCCGGGGCCACGCGCCCCACCGCACCGCCTTCAACGGCGCCCAGTACGTCCTCTCCCTCGGCGTGGCCGACGCCGTGCTGCGCCTGACACTCCCCGAGATCGTCACCTCCCCCTGGGTGCCAGCCGGGGGAGAACTGGTCGGGGTCGCCCTCGCCGGTGCCGCCTCGTTCCTGGTCAACCGGGTCCTGGTGCTCTGCGCGGTGGCCATGCACGAACGCGTGCCCCTGCGCCAGGTGATGTTCAAGGGCCTGGGCCAGCAGGTGTACGTGAACGCGGTCCTGCTGAGCCTGTCGCCGCTCATCGTCATCGCGATGACCCACTCGGTGCTCTACGTGCCGCTGTTCGCCTTCCCCCTCGGAGCCCTCTACTCGAGCGCCTTGCTGTTGGTGAAGCGCGACCACCAGGCCAACCACGACGAACTCACCGGACTGGCCAACCGCAAGCTCCTCACCGTCCGCGCCCGCCGCGAGGTCGACCAGGCCCACCAGCGCGGCAACCGCGTCGGCCTGCTGCTGCTCGACCTGGACCGGTTCAAGGAGGTCAACGACACCCTCGGCCACCCGACCGGCGACCGCCTCCTCCAGACCCTCGCCCGACGGCTCATCCACAGCGTGCGCCCGAGCGACCTCGTGGCCCGCCTGGGCGGCGACGAGTTCGCCATCCTCCTCCCCCAGGTGCGCGACGCCGCCACCGCCCGTGAGGTGGCCCTGCGGCTCAAGGGCGCCCTGGCCGAACCCGTACGGCTGGACGGCATGGACTTCGACCTCCAGGTCAGCACCGGTATCGCCCTGTACCCGGACGACGCCCCCGACTTCGAGCTCCTCATGCAGCGAGCCGACGTCGCCATGTACGTGGCCAAGGCCGACCGCACCGGCGTGGAGAGCTACGACCCCGGCAAGGACCGCAACTCCACCGCCCGGCTGAGCATGTACAGCGAGCTGCGCCGAGGGCTGGCCGAGGGCGCGCTGGAGATGCACTACCAGCCCAAGGTGGACCTGGCCGACGAACGGCCCGTGGGCCTGGAGGCGCTGGCCCGGTGGCGGCACCCCGTCCGCGGCCTGCTCACCCCGGACGAGTTCATGCCGGTGGTCGAGCACTCCAACCTGTTCCGGGCCTTCACCGGGCAGGTCCTTGACATCACCCTGGCCAGGGCGGCCCTGTGGCGGAACCAGGGCCAGACCCTCCCCGTGGCGATCAACCTGGGCGTGCGCGAACTCCTGGACCCGGACCTGCCCGAGACCGTCGCCGCCGCCCTGCGCGAGCACGGTGTCCCGCCGAACCAGTTGGTCCTGGAGATCAGTGAGCGCACGCTCATCGAGGACCCCGACGCCGCCACGGCGGCCGTCGGACGCCTGCGCGTCCTTGGCGTGGGGCTGACGCTGGACGACTTCGGCACCGGCCACTTCACCCTCGCCCAACTGGCCGGTCTGCCACTGGACGAGGTGAAGATCCACGAGTCCTTCACCGCCCGCCTGGTGGACGGCACGGCCAACGGTCACACGGTGGTGCGCGGGGCGATCGCCCTGGTCCGCGCCCTGGGCATGAGAGCTGTCGCCGAGGGGGTGCAGTCGCGCGAACTGGCCGAGGCCGCGCGGGACACCGGCTGCCAGTCCGCGCAGGGGCACTACTTCGCCCGGCCGATGATCGCCCGCGACGTGATGACCTGGGTGGCCGCCCACGACACCGGCACCCCCGTCTGACGCCCACGTGACCCGGGTGGGCCACGCTCTTCGGCCTTGACCGAAGGTGGCCACGGGTTGGGGCTCCGCTGAAACCGCAGCCCAGAGGGAGGCCTGACCTTTCGGGCCGTCACCTGCCCGCAGAGGCGGGAAGTGACCCGCAGTGGTGCTGATAACGTGCTCACCGCCCCATTCCCGGCGCAGTGACGGAGGCACCTCCATGCCTGGACACGAACTGGGCGTCAACGTTCAAGACGCCGCTTTCGGTGCCACTTGAAACGGAGCCCAAGCCTTCCTGCAAGGATTCGGGGTTCCATCCTGTTCGCCCGCCCCTTCGCGCGATGCTTTGTGACGTTCTCCGGTCTCGTATTGATGGTTCCCATGGTCGGCTGCTCGGTGCTCGGGCCGGAGCACACTGCGCGGGAGCCCGGTGAGCCCCCGGAGTACCGGTCGTCCGTCACTGAGATCGCCTGGACCTGGGAGCCTCCTGGGGATCTTCGTGACGTCCGTCTCCGAGAAATGGACGAGGGCATCGCCGTACTTACTGCGGACGGGGTCCACGCCCTGTCGGGGGAGTCGGGCGAGGAGCTCTGGTCATACAGAGACCGGGGGCAGTCGTTGGTGAGTGAGGTGACGGACAGCGGAGAACATGTCGTTCTGTATGACAAGGACACGTCGCGCACCACGCTGATGGAGATGGCCACCGGACGTGTTTCTCACGAGTTCGAGTCCGATCTGTCCGGTGTCGAATACACACGTGAGCACGAGCCGTTCCATCTGGAATCCGCTCTGCGGGGCATCTCGGGGGAGACCTGGATCGTGCGTTGGGAGGATTCGGTCAGCTCCTACGAACTTTCCACGGGGGAGCCGCTGTGGTCCGTGCCGAACGTGCCGGATTGTTCCGACGCGGGTCAGGTGGACAGCCTGACGGTGCAGACGGACGTGGTGGTCGCGGCCACCACCTGCTTCGAACAACCTGAGGGCGAGGAGAGCGTGGCCTGGACGGTGGGGCAGGATTTCACCTCCGAGTTGGTCGGACTCTCGCCGGACACGGGTGAGGAGCTGTGGCGCGTGGAACACTCCATCGGCCGCATGCCCCACGAATCCCTGGAACGCACCATCAGCTCGCGTCCGGGAGGACTCGTGCACACCGATTTCCACTACCGAGGTATCGGGGACTCTCTCCTCGATATCAAGGACGGAGCGGCGATCCATCTGGACACGGGTGAACTCGTCTGGACCTCCCCGGACGGAACCCGGTTGGGCGTGTGGGACACCGAGACCGGTCAGTATCGGATCGAGGATCTCTCGGGGAACGTCGAACGGGTCCTGGAACGCCAGGTCGTGTCCATGAAGGAGAACATGGTGGTCGAGGGTCACAGAGTGGGACTGGAGGAAGGTGTCCTCTACCTGGAGGACTGGATGGAGGATGCTTCCGATCCGGAGGGGTTCGCGCGTTTCGAGGGACTCGAGGACTCCGTAGTGCTGACCTGGGACGACGCGGTAGGCCTCTCGGTCATCAACGCGATCAGTGTTCCCGGGGCCGTGGCCGTCGCGTACGTGGCCGACGGTCAGGCGGGAGTCATGGGCCTCAGGTGAGGGAGAGCGGCACCGGGACCGGCGGCGGGACAATAGGATTGTCCTGATCACCCGTCCGCCGAAGAAACGGTTCTCACCTGATGACCGCCATCACCCGTGATGAGGTCGCGCACCTCGCCCGGTTGTCGCGGCTGGCGCTCGACGAGAGCGAGCTCGACACGCTCGCCGCCCAGCTCGGTGACATCCTCACCGCCGTGGCCAAGGTGCAGGAGGTCGCCCAGGGCGACATCCCGCCGAGCTCGCACGCCCTGCCGCTGACCAACGTCTACCGCCCCGACGAGGCCCGGACCGGCCTCACCCCCGAGCAGGCCCTGGCCGGCGCCCCCGCGGTGGAGAACCAGCGCTTCCGGGTGCCGCGCATCCTTGGGGAGGAAGAGTAGATGAGCGACGTCATCGGGCTCAGCGCCGCCGACCTCGGCGCGGCCATCAAGGCGGGTGAGGTCTCCGCGGAGGAGGCCACCACCGCCTACCTCGACCGCATCGAGTCGGTCGACGGCGACATCAACGCCTTCCTGCACGTGCGCCGGGAGACCGCGCTCTCCCAGGCCCGCGACGTGGACGCCAGGCGCTCCGCCGGAGCGGACCTCGGCCCCCTCGCGGGCGTGCCGGTCGCGCACAAGGACGTGTTCACCACCAAGGACATGCCCACCACGGCCGCGTCGAAGATCCTGGAGGGCTGGCAGCCCCCCTACGACGCCACCGTCACCGAGCGCCTGCGCGAGGCCGGTCTGGTCATCCTCGGCAAGACCAACATGGACGAGTTCGCCATGGGCTCCTCCACGGAGAACTCGGCCTACCAGATCACCCGCAACCCCTGGGACACCGACCGCATCCCCGGTGGTTCCTCGGGTGGTTCGTCGGCCGCGGTGGCCGCCTTCGAGGCGCCCCTGGCCACCGGCACCGACACCGGCGGCTCCATCCGCCAGCCCGCGGCCGTGTGCGGCCTGGTCGGCGGCAAGCCCACCTACGGCGGCTCCTCCCGGTACGGGATGATCGCCTTCGCCTCGTCCCTGGACACCCCGGGCCCGTTCGCGCGCAACGTGCTGGACGCCGCCCTGCTCCAGGAGGCCTTCTCCGGCCACGACCCGCGCGACTCCACCTCGATCGACGCCCCGGTGCCGCCGGTGGTCGACGCCGCCAGGATCGGTGACGTCGAGGGCCTGCGCGTCGGCGTGGTCAAGGAACTGGACAACGAGGGCTTCCAGCCCGGCGTGCGCCAGCGCTTCCGCGAGACCGTGGAACTGCTGGAGTCCCTGGGCGCCAAGGTCGTCGAGGTCTCCTGCCCGAGCTTCGACGCCGCCCTGTCGGCCTACTACCTCATCGCGCCCAGCGAGGCCTCCTCGAACCTGGCCCGCTTCGACGCCATGCGGTACGGCCTGCGGGTGGGCGACGACGGTACGCGCAGCGCCGAGGAGGTCATGTCGCTGACCCGCGCCCAGGGCTTCGGCCCTGAGGTCAAGCGCCGGATCATGCTGGGCACCTACGCCCTGTCCAGTGGCTACTACGACGCCTACTACGGCAGCGCCCAGCAGGTGCGCACGCTGATCAAGCGCGACTTCGACGCCGCCTTCGAGAACGTGGACGTGCTGGTCTCGCCGACCACCCCGACCACCGCGTTCCCGATCGGTGAGCGCGCCGAGGACCCCATGGCCATGTACCTGGCCGACCTGTGCACGATCCCGTCCAACCTGGCCGGGAACGCGTCGCTGTCGGTGCCGTGCGGCCTGGCCCCGGAGGACGACCTCCCGGTCGGTTTCCAGATCATGGCCCCGCCGCTGGCCGACGACCGCACCTACCGGGTCGCGGCCGCCGTCGAGCGTGCCCTGAACGAGCGGGACGGCGCGCTGATCGCGCGCAGCCCCTACGCGGTCTCCTAGACCTGACGCACGACGCCCTCCGCTCCCCACTGGGGAGCGGAGGGCGTTCGCGTTCGCTGGCTAGCCGATCAGCTTCGTGACGTCCTCGTGCAGATCCTCGGGAACGTCGACGCCCCACCGCTGCCCGGCCTCCCGCGCCAGTTCACGGCTCCAGGCCCAGCTGTTCGCCAGCGCCCGGTGGACCTCCTCCGGGGCCGCCGTCCCGGTCGTCGCGGTGTGGCGCGCCACGTCCAGGGCGGGCAGGTCCGCCTCCAGGGCCCGGCTCGGGGTGAGCCAGTGCGCGGTGGAGCCGCGCAGCAGCCGCACCAGCTTGAGCTGGGGCGGGGAGACCATCGTGGCCAGTGCCGCGTGGGCGCGGGCGGTCTCACCGCGGGCCAGAACGTGGGCGGCCATGAGCGTCCAGTTGGCCAGCTCCCCCATGAGCTGTTCGGCGGTCGGGGCCGGGTCCGGCGGGACGAACCCGGCCAGCGGGCGCACGGCCTCGGTGAGTCGGCCGGTGCGGTCCACCAGCACGGCGGTGTCGGGATCGGGCAGGTGGATCATGCCCTTCCAGGTACCGATCTCCGCGATGGCGGACCCGGGCTCGAAGTGGAACTCGCCGCGCATGAGGTCGTCGAAGACCACCGCGAGGATGCCGAAGAGGTTGGTGTAGGCCAGCCGGAGCGGGGCGAGGCGGGACACGAACTCCCGGCCGTCGAGGGCCCCGGCGTGCTCGTCGGCGACGTACACGTAGGCGTCCAGGTCGGAGAGGGCGTCCGCCTCTCCCGTGCTCCAGGACCCGTAGAGCAGGACCGCCTCCACACGGGGGTCGGCCTCGGCGACCTCGCGCAGGCGCTCGACGCGCCGTTCCAGGGCGGTGGGCGGGGTTCGGTGGTGGTCGTGCACGGATACTCCGTCGTCTCGGGGTGTTCCGGGCAGCACGAAGGCACCGCCCGGGAGGGAACCGTTCGGGCGGCGGGCCCTGGTGGGGTACTCCGCCGTCCCTAGGAGGGACGGAGCTCGGTCACCGCGATCGCGCACATGGAGGGCATTCTAGTGCCGGGGCGTGTGGCTACTCGCCGGTCCCGGCCGCCCTGCGGCGTCTGATGAGGAGAAGGGCGCCACCACTGGCGACGGCGACCAGCGCCGCGGCTACCAGGGCGAACACGGCTCCGCCCGTGACGGCCAACCCGCCGCTCTCGGACACCGAGGCCCGGTCCGCGACCGGGGAGGGACTGGGCTCGTCGGTCGGCTCCACCACGGGCGGGGTGCCGCCCGCCGCGTCCCAGGCCACCGTGGCGACCTCGGAGACGACGATCTCGCTGTCCTGGGCCGTGATGAGCGTCTGCGTGGGCTCGTCGGGGTCCTCGCCCTTGAACAGGCGGCCGATCTCCACGGCGGCCGTGGTCTCCAGCACGAGGGTGGCCTCACCCGCCCCGGCGTCGGCCGGGACGGAGAAGGCCACGGTGTCGCCGCTGCTGACCTCGTCGACGACCCGGCCGCTCCCGGCGTCCACCAGTTCCACGCCGTCGGGTGCCTCCAGCCGCACGGGGATACTCTCGGCGCTGGTCTCGACGGTGAACGCGCCGATCTCCTCACCGGCCAGGCCGGAACCCTGCCCCGGGGTGACGGTGAGCGCGGAGGCCGGTTCGTTGGCCAGTTCCTCGGCGTCGCGGACGAGGTGGTCGTAGAGGTGGGTGACGTTGCCCGCGTTGACGTTGTCGTCGAGTTCGGGACTCTGCTCCACCCGCTCCAGGTGCAGGCCGTTGCTGTAGTGCCAGATAGCGGCCTGGGTGGCGGTGAGTGCCTCGGACTCGGTCAGGCGCGCCATTCCGGCTCGCTCCTCCAGCTCCCCGACCCCGACCACCGGGTAGGAGTTGCGCAGGATCCAGGTGACCCTGCCGGGCTCGGCGAAGTCGCCCCGCCCCGGGTAGTTCTCCCACTGGTCCTCGCGGTACCGGGCCTCCTCGACCAGCCCGGTACGGAAGTCGATGCAGTACGTGGTGAGCCTCTGGTCGCTGTCGTCCAGGCGCACGTCGAAGGTGGCCGTCGTGGTGAAGGGCTCGCCCCGCATGGTGACCGAGTGGCCGTGCTCGGCCACGCCCGTGTACTGGCCGCGCACGGACCCCTGGTAGGGCGCGGGATCGGCCGCCGCCGGGGCCGCGAGCCCGAACACGAGCAGGGCCGTGGTCGCGGCGGCGAGGGCCGAACGCCCTGAGGGGGAGCGGAGGGACACGTGCGTCACTTCTCTTCCTGAGGTGTTCCGCCCGGGGCGACGGGAAACAGTGCGATTCAGGTGGTGAAGGAGGGCATTGGGGGGTGGTGCGTCCGTCCGCCGAGGTTTTCACGGTACCTCGAACCGCACAACGGAGTCCTTTGTATCTGGCCGACATCAGCCATGTGCGGGATCGCATGTAAACCATTCGGCGTAATGCGCGTGGTGGGGTCGAAAAAAGGACTTCCGTTTTGTTCACGCATGACAAAGGGCCCGCCCCGCGAGTGAATCGCGAGGCGGGCCCCTGTACGGGCGGAGCGGCTACCTAGACGTCCGTGCCGGCGGCGCTGCCGCTGCGGCGCTTACGGGCCAGGTAGAGGGCGCCGCCACCGGCACCCAGCGCTGCCACACCGGCGGCCACGAGGCCGAGCAGTGCGCCACCGGTGACGGGGAGGCTGGGCTCGTCGTCCTTGCCAGGGGCGGGCTTGTCGTCCTCGGAGGGAGCGTCGGTCGGGGTGGGCTTGGGCTCCGGCTCGTCGGTCGGCTCCGGGCTCGGGCTCGGGTTCGGCGCGGGCTCCTCGGACGGCTCCGGCTCCGGCGTCGGGGTGGGCTGGTCGGCCTCGGCCCACTCCGCGGAGGCGGCGGCGTTCACGGCGACGTCGCTGTCCTCGGCGGTGATCAGGGTCTGGGTCGCCTTGTTGGGGTTCTCGCCCTTGAACAGACGACCCTGCTTGATGGTGGCGTTGGCCTCCAGGCTGAAGGACGCCTCGCCCGCCTCGGCGCCCTCGGGGACCGCGAAGCCGACCTTGTCGCCGTTCTCGACGGTGGTGACGGCCTCGCCGGACTCCAGGTCGACCAGCTGGACGCCCTCGGGGGCGGTCAGGTCGACGGGGACGGTGGCCGCGTTGGTCGAGATCTCGAACTCGCCGACGGTCTCACCGGCCTTGCCGGCGGCGCTGTTCGGGTTCACGCTCAGGGTCGGCGCGGGCTCCTGGGGGAGCTCCTCGGCGTTGGAGACGAGGTAGTCGTAGATCGCCCTGACGTTGCCCTGACCGCGGGTGAGGGTGGCGCCGTTGCTGTAGTGCCAGATGGCGGCCTGGGTGGCGGCCAGCGCCTCCTTCTCGGTGACGCGGGCGGCGTTGGCGCCCTCGGCGGCCTCGGCCAGGTCCTTGGCGCTGACCGTCGGGTAGCCCTTCTGGAGGATCCAGTGCACCTTGCCGGGCTCGGCGAAGGAACCCTTGCCCGGGTAGTTCGCCCAGCTGTCCTCCTGGTACCAGGCGCTCGAGCGGATGCCCGTCTCGATGTCGATGCAGTAGGTGATCAGCTCGCTGCCGTCCTCGAGGCGGAGCTTGAAGAGGTTGGTGCCGATCGTGCCGGCGCTCATGGTGACGGTCTCACCGGACTGGTGGTTGCCCACGTACTGGGCGCGCACGGAGCCCTCGTAGGTCTCCACGGGCTCCGCGGCGGCCGGGGCGGCCAGGCCGAAGGTCAGCAGCGCCGCGGCCGAGACCGCGAGACCCGCGCGACCGGTGCTCCGGAGGTTGGGGGAGTGCTTCACGTCGTGTCCTGTCATGAGGTGCCGCGCCACACGGCCCTGGGGAGTGCGGCGGCGGGAGGAGGAGGAGAGCGCGTCCGGGAGGGGCCGGCGCGGCTTCGGGCTTCGAGAGAGCCCGGAGGCACACGAGAAGAGGTTTGTGCCTGTCCGATATTAGCGATCTGTCGGGGTACCTCCAAGCCGAACCGGAGGGAATTCTTGGCTCGACTGCCCTGAACTGCGGCTTCTCCGCAAAAGACGGAGGGCCCGCCCCCGTGATCTCTCACGCGGACGGGCCCTCGTGCGGCTCGTTCCCTTGCCGTGCCGTCTCCGGTGTCCGGATCGACGGTGCGGCCTGGGTCACCGACTCAGGGGAGTGAACCCTCAGGCGTCGGTGTCCTCACCGTTGGCCGCCTTGCGCTTGCGGCTCAGGTACAGGGCGGCGCCACCGGCACCCAGGGCGGCCACACCGGCCGCGACCAGACCCGTGAGCGCGCCACCGGTCACCGGGAGGGTCGGGCTGTCGTCCTCCTTGGGCGGGGTCGGCTTCTCCTCGGCCGGCTCGCTGGGCTTCTCAGCGGGCTCAGAGGGGGTCTCGCTGGGCGAGGGGGTCTCGCTCGGCTTGTCGGTCGGCGGGACCGGGGTCTCGCCCTTGGCCCAGGTCGCCGAGGCCGAGGCCGTGGCGTTGGTGGGCTCACCGTCGACGGTGATCAGCGTCTGGGTGGGCTTCTTCGGGTCCTTGCCCTGGAAGAGGCGCCCGGTCTCGACGGTGGAGGTGGCCTCCAGGCTGAAGGACGCCTCGCCCGCCTCGGCGTCCTCGGGGACCGCGAAGCCGACCTTGTCGCCGTTCTCGACGGTGGTGACGGCCTCGCCGGACTCCAGGTCGACCAGCTGGACGCCCTCGGGGGCGGTCAGGTCGACGGGGATCTCGGTGGCGTTGGTCTCGATGACGAACTCACCGATGGTCCCACCGGCGGTGCCCTCGGCGGAGGAGGGGGTGACGCTCAGCGCGGCGCCGGGCTCGCGCTCGGTCTCCTCGGCGTTCTCGACGAGGTACGCGTAGACCTTCTCGACGGCCTCGCTGTTGCCCTCGCTGAGGTCCATGTCGTTGCTGAAGTGCCAGATGGCGGCCTGGGTGCCCGCCAGCGCGTCACCGTTGCTCAGGCCCTCGACACCGGCCGCCTCGCCGAGCGCGGCGGCGTCGGTGCGGGGGTAGGAGTTCTGGAGGATCCACAGGACCTTGCCGGGCTGGGCGAAGGAGCCCTCGCCCGGGTAGTTGGCCCAGTCGTCCTCCTTGTACTCGGCGTCGCGGACGATGTTGGTGCGGAAGTCGATGCAGTACGTCGTGAGGACGCTGCCGTCGGTCAGCTCCAGGTTGAAGAGGCTGGGCCGGACCTCCTCGCCGTCCATGTGGACGTTCGGGCCGTTCTCGGCGTTGCCGGTGTACCGGCCTTCGAGGGAACCCTCGTAGGTCTCGACCTCGTCGGCGGCCGCGGGGGCGGCCAGACCGAGGGCGAGGAACGCCGCGGCGCTGGCGGCGAGGCCAGCGCGTCCGGCAGTGCGGGGGAGGGAGAAGTTACTCAAGTTGTGTCCCGGTGTCTTCTAGGGGTAACCGGATGGAATCCGCCCAGGTCGATGGGGAGCCGTGTGCGGAGGGCGCGGTCGCCACGGATGGCACCCTCGAAAGTGAGGGAGGGCCGCTGAGGTGCGCCCGGCGGGCGTCACACCATGTCGGGGGCAGGGGCGCGGTGGCCGTTCGGGGCCGGGCACGGTCTTTCCGGTTGGGGCTCGCTGACGCGGGAACGGGCCGCGTGCGCCGTGGGAAAGCCGACCGCCCGCTTGATACTAGCGATCGGATTCACCACTTCCAACCCGCTCCGGAGAAAATGTGACCCATAACGGGTCGGAAAAAAATCCGGCGGGGAGAAGTCGCATTATGTTCCGGTGTTATGGAACGTGAGTTCGGAGAAGAGTGAGTTCCCGGTTCTCAGTCCCGTCGCTTTCTACCCAGAACCAGGATGAGCAGGCCGGACACGACCAGCGCCCCGGCGATGACCAGCAGGCCGGACAGCCACGTGCCGGTGAGGGCCAGACCGCCCTCGGCGTTCCGGTCCTGCGCCTCCGGGGTCGGTGTGTCCTCCACCACGGGCTCGGGCGAGGGCAGCTCACGGACCTCCGGGGCCTCGGGCTCGGCCGTCTCGGGCGCGGGCTCCTCGGTGGTCTCGCCCCTGGGCTCCTCGCCCCGCCAGGTGAACGTCGCGCTGGTCGAACTCGTCGCCGAACCCGGCTCGGCGGTGATCAGCGGCTGCGTCCGCACCCCCTCGCGGCCGGTGAACAGCCGCCCCTCCTCCAGGGGCACATCGCTGCCGCGCACGTGGAGGGTGACCACCCCGGCCGGGACGGACGGGTCGACGTCGAGGTAGACCTCGTCCCCGTCGTGGGCCTGTGAGATCTCCTCTCCCTCCGCGTCGACCAGCCACGACGCCGGGGCGCCGCGCAGCGAGAGCCGCACCGGCCCCTCGCCCGCGCTGGACACCGTCAGGGGCCCCAGCGGTTCCTCCGGGGCGACCGCCTCGGTCTGGGCGGGGGAGACCTCAACGGAAGGGGAGGTGGTCCCGCCCCCGGCGTCCGCGCTGCCCTCCACCAGGTGCGCGTAGAGGGTCATGACGTCGGGGTGGTTGGTGTCCGGGTCCAGTTCCACCCCGTCCAGCACGTTCCAGAGGGCGGCCTGGGTCGCCGCGATCGCGTGCGTCTCCTCAAGGAACAGCACCCCGGAGGCGGCGCCCAGTACGGGCAGGGGCACGTTCGGGTAGGAGTTGGAGACCACCCAGTTGGCCCGGTGAGCGGGGACCGAATCCCCGGGGGTTACGGTCCACTCCGGACGGTCAGCCCATGCCGACTCAACGTAGGCGGTGCGCGGCCGCACCTCCTCGTCCACGACCAGCGCGTAGGCGCGTACGGAGTCCTCGTCGGCCACGCGCAGACTGAACAGTGCCGTGTCCACTTCGTCGCCGTCCGTGAGCACGACGGGCAGGCCCGCGACCGGATCTCGGTCAAGACGGGAGAAGTCGTCGGCCGCCGCGGGGGCGGTGGTCAGGGTGCCGATCAGCGCGGAGGCGGAAAGCAGCGCGGCGCACCGCAGCAGGATGCCGGACATGCGCGGGCGCTCCTGTTGGGACATGCGGAAGGGGTCGAACGCCCCTACCGTCGAAATCGTTTTCCTGGGCAGTAAAGACTAACCGTCCGACACCCGTCACAGCGGGAGATCATCTCTACAGCGGCCCAATCGTGTGCTCGCCGTGACATCCGTCAGCCGCACCCCACTCGGGGACGGGACCGCCGGACCTCTCAGCCTCGGTAGGCTGACCTGGAAGGTATGTCCTCTACTGAAACGGGTTTGCGGCGATGGCCCACGCGGTGACTCCCAGCTTTGAACAGGCGCTGAACACGTACGAACCCGTGCTCGGCCTGGAGACCCACATCGAGCTGGGTACCGCCTCGAAGATGTTCTGCCCCTGCCCCACCGCCTTCGGCGCCGAGCCCAACACCCAGGTGTGCCCGGTCTGCCTCGCGTTCCCCGGCTCCCTGCCGGTGGTCAACGAGAAGGCCGTCGAGGGCGCGATCCGGCTCGGTCTGGCGCTCGACTGCTCCATCGCCCCCTGGGGCCGGTTCGCGCGGAAGAACTACTTCTACCCGGACATGCCGAAGAACTACCAGATCTCGCAGTACGACGAGCCGATCTGCGTGGACGGGCACCTCGACGTCACGGTCGACACCCCCGAGGGGCCGCGCGTGTTCCGCGTGGAGATCGAGCGCGTCCACATGGAGGAGGACACCGGCAAGTCCTCGCACGTCGGTGGTTCCACCGGCCGCATCCACGGCGCCAGCCACTCCAACGTCGACTACAACCGCGCCGGTATCCCGCTCCTGGAGATCGTCACCAAGCCGATCACCGGCACCGGTGAGCTCGCCCCGCTGGTCGCCCGCGCCTACGCCGCCGAACTGCGCGACCTGGTCCGCTCGCTCGGCATCTCCGACGTCCGCATGGAGGAGGGCTCCATGCGCTGCGACGTCAACGTCTCCATCAACGAGCACGGCGCCGACAAGTGGGGCACCCGCAGCGAGACCAAGAACGTCAACTCCCTGCGCTCCGTCGAGCGGGCCGTCCGCTCGGAGATCGAGCGCCAGGCCGGTGTCCTCGACGCCGGGGAGCGGGTCGTGCAGGAGACCCGCCACTTCCAGGAGCACCTCGGCCGCAGCACCTCCGGCCGCTCCAAGGAGGAGGCGCAGGACTACCGCTACTTCCCGGACCCCGACCTCGTCCCGGTCGCCCCGTCCGAGGGGTGGATCGAGGAGCTGCGCGCCACCCTGCCCGAACTCCCCGCCGCCCAGCGCGCCCGGGTCACGTCCGAGTGGGACCTCTCCGACACCGAGCTGCGCGACCTGGTCAACGCCGACGCGATCGGCCTGGTCGAGGCGACCGTCACCGAGGGAGCCCCCTCGGCCGAGGCCCGCAAGCTGTGGCTGAACGAGCTCTCCCGCCGCGCCACCGAGCAGGAGGTCGAACTCTCCTCCCTGCCGATCACCCCCGCGCAGGTCGCCCGGGTCATCGCGCTCGTCGCCGAGGGCACGCTCACCAACAAGCTGGCACGCCAGGTCGTCGAGGGAGTCCTCGCGGGTGAGGGCGAACCCGACGCCGTGGTGGAGGCCCGTGGCCTGAAGGTCGTCAGCGACGACGGCGCGCTGGGCGCGGCCGTCGACGAGGCCATCGCCAGCAACCCCGACGCCGCCGACAAGGTGCGCGGGGGCAAGGTGGCCGCCGCCGGCGCCCTGGTCGGCGCCGTCATGAAGGCCACCCGGGGCCAGGCCGACGCGGGCCGTGCGCGGGAGCTCATCCTGGAGCGGCTCTCCAGCCAGTAGGGGGCGGGCGGACCGCCCGTCGGCGCCGGTGTGAGGCAGGGCTCCTCCGTTCGGCCCGGGTGGGCGGAACCGCCGTCGGTCCCGGTTCGTTGCCCGGTGCGTGAGCGGCGTCGGGGGGACTCGGTCCCCTCGGCGCCGCTGTCGCTTCCGGCAGGGGAACACCGGGGTGACGCTCACTCAGGGTGATGGTTCTGTCGTCATCTCTCGTCCGCTCCTCAATCGCTGTGTGACCTTGGTTGCGTAGGGTGTCCACGCACGGGGGTGAGTCCGGCTCGCCGGGTCCACCCCGCCGCCGTCCGTCCCGGTCCCGGTGGGAACCGGGCGGCAACCCGCGCGCGGCACGGCGCCGCGTCCTGATGCGAGTGATCACGAGGTGGGTGCTCCATGTTCGAGGAGAGAGCGCGACGGCGGCCGGGGGCCGCCCGGGTCGCCGCGCACCCGCTGGGAGGCTGGTGATGGGAACGAGGGCACGCCGCCTGGGACTGTTCGGGTTGGGCGCGCTTTTCCTGCTCTACCTCGCGGGGACCGTCGTCCCTTCGGGAGAGGCCACGCTGACCGCGTCCCTGGGACAGTGGCCCACCGCCGTGGTGGCCGGTGTCGCGGGGGGCTCCCTGCTCTACGCCTCGCGGCGCTGGGCACGGACCGGTGCGGACCGGGAGGCCCACGTGGACGGGGCGGACGGCCCGGCCGCGCTGCGCTTCCTCGGGCTGGCCGCGCTCGCCTGGTGCGCGGGTGGTCTCACTCACGCCATCACCCGCTCCTTCAGTGGAGCGTCGGTCCTCTCACTCACCCTGGGTGACCTCTTCGCGCTCGCCGCACTGCCACTCTTCGTGATCGGCTTCACGCGGTTCGCTCCCTGGCCGGGCGGCCTGCGCACGGCGGTGCGGCACATCACCGACAGCTACGTGTGCGCCGCCGCGGTCTTCTCCGTGGTGTGGATCCTGCTCTTCTCCCCGCTCTACGAGGAGCTGGGCGAGGGGGCGGGGTTCCTCGGGTTCGCGCTCGTCTACCCGGTCGCCGACATCGTGGTGCTGTGCCTGCTCATTCCGCTGGTGTTCATGTCGCCGCACAGCACCCGGCGCGCGGTGCTGGTGGCGATCGGCGCGCTGGTCGTCATCGCGGCCTCGGACATGGTCGGCGCGGTGACGCGCCTGACCGGCCCCCCGGTGGCGGGCGGCGTCGAACAGCCGGTGCGCTTCCTCGGGTTCGCCCTGCTGGGCGCGCTGCCCTGGTTGGTGGAGCACCGGCCGGGCGCCGCGCCCCGGAGGATCACCGGCCGGGGGCTCTACCGGTTCGCCCCGGAGATCGCCGCCGTGGGCTCGGTCTTCGTGGCCACGGTCGTGCTCACCGTCGCGGCGCTGCGCCTGCCGGACGTCGCCCCCGTGCTGCCGCTGGCGGCGGGGACGGCGGTACTGGTCCTGCTGCTGCGGGTCGTCGGGATGCTGGAGGAGAACTCCACGCTCGCCCGCATGGTCCGCAACCGCGAGGGGCACTTCAACGAACTGGCCCGCAACAGCGGCGACGTCATCCTCGTCCTGGACCGCGACGGCGGTGTCCACTACATGAGCCCGGGCACGGCGGAGGCGTTCGGCTACCGGCTGGACGACGTCCTGGCGGCTCCGGTGACCACGCTCATCCACCCGGAGGACCTGGCCCGGACCAAGGCCGTCACGAACCTGTTCACCGAGCGGTCGAGCCAGGGGGTGCACCTGCGACTGCGGGTGCGCGCCGCGGACGGCACCTGGCGGCACACGTCCTCGACGATCTCCCTCTACGAGCAGCCGGGTGAGCCCGACCGCCTGCTGGTCACCACCAGCGACATCAGCGCCCAGGTCGCCCTCCAGGACGAGGTCGAGCACCTGACCTTCCACGACGGCGTCACGGGCCTGCCCAACCGCGCCTACCTGGAGGAGAGGGCCAGCGACGTCCTGGCGCACCGGGCGATCAGCGACGACCCCTCCGGGGACGTCGCGGTCATCTTCCTGGACCTGGACGGGTTCACGGCGGTCAACGACTCCGCCGGGCACGTGCGCGGCGACCACATGCTGGGACAGGCCGCCCGGCGCCTGCGCGGGGAGCTGAGCGCCAACGCCACGCTGGCCCGCTGGGGCGGGGACGAGTTCGCGGTTCTGGTGGAGGACGTGCCCAAGGCGCAGCGGGTCGTCGACCTCGCCGAGCGGCTGGGCAGGGTGATCGCCTCCGAGCCCTTCCAGGTGGCGGACCGGGACATCCTGCTGACCGCCAGCATCGGTGTGGCCTTCGCCGACGAGGCCACCGACAGCGGGGAGCTGCTGCGCAACGCCGACGTGGCGATGACCCGGGCCAAGGAGCGCGGCGCCGGGAACGTGGAGGTCTACGCCGCCCACATGCACGAGATGGTCGTGTCCCGGCTGGAACTCCAGATCCGGTTGCGGCAGGCACTGGCCAACGGCGAGTTCTTCCTGGAGTACCAACCGGTCGTCGACCTGGGCACGTCACAGGTGAACGCGGTGGAGGCGCTGGTGCGGTGGGACCGCGACGGCGAGGCGGTGGGCCCGGGCGAGTTCCTGGGCGCCGCCGAGGAGTCGGGTCTGATCGTGCCGCTCGGCGAGTGGATACTGCGAGAGGCCTGCGAGAAGGTCGCCGTGTGGCGGGTCTCCGACTGGGACATCGGCCTGTCCGTGAACCTGTCCGTGAAGCAGGTGCTGTCGCCGAGGTTCGTGGAGACGGTCGCGGGTGTGCTCGCCGAGACCGGTCTGCCCGCGGAGGTGCTGACATTGGAGGTGGACGAGGAGGTCCTCCTCGACGACCGGGGCGACGCCGTGGCACGCCTTGGCGAACTCCGCGAGCTCGGGGTGCGCCTGGCCATCGACGACTACGGCATGGGCTACGCCTCGCTGGCGCACCTGCGCGAGCTGAGTGTGGACGCGATCAAGATCGACCCGTCGTTCATCGCGGACCTGGGGCGCGACGACACGGTCACCCTGCTCACGCACACGATCATCCAGCTCGGCCGCGACCTCGGCGTCCAGGTGGTCGCCGAGGGCATCGAGCGCCCCGAGCAGCTGGAGCAGCTGCGGGTAATGGGCTGCGACCACGGTCAGGGCTTCCTCGTCGCCCGCCCCATGCCCGCGAGTGGTGTGGAGTCCCTGGTGGGCGGGGAGGCCGGAGCCAACCTGTAGCCGCCCGAAATCGGGCGACCTGGGATGTTAAGTCCGACTTACGAATGATGTTTCGAGCTCCTGTCGCGTGTTCTGCGTTACACGCGACAGGGGCTTTCTCATTGTCCTCGCAGGTCAGGGCAGTGGTGCCGGTTCTCGCTCGGCCGTATTCTGACATTTCTGTCTCAGATAATGAGACAAACTTCAGTTCTGGTTGACGCGCGACCGTTCCGTCGGCCAATGTTGTCAACGTGCAGAACAACTCCCTGATTCTCGTACTTGGTCGGCGCGCAGCCCACTGAGTTTGCTCTGCTGCGCGCCACCCCTCGACCGCCACCCGGCGGTGGGGGTTTTTTTATTGCCGCACCAGGTCGAGAACCGGCAACCACCACCCCCAGAGCCGCAGCACCGCTCTGGACCCTCGCTGAAGGATCTTGAGATGACCGAGCAGATGACCGGCGCCCAATCGCTGATCAGGTCGCTGGAGCACGTCGGCGTTGACACTGTCTTCGGGATTCCCGGCGGCGCCATCCTCCCGGCCTACGACCCGCTCTACGACTCGGTGAAGGTGCGCCACATCCTGATGCGCCACGAGCAGGGCGCGGGGCACGCGGCCGAGGGCTACGCCTACGCCACCGGCCGACCCGGGGTGTGCATGGCCACCAGCGGGCCCGGGGCCACCAACCTCGTCACGCCACTGGCCGACGCCCACATGGACTCGGTCCCGATGGTCGCCATCACCGGGCAGGTCGCCGCCCCGATGATCGGCACCGACGCCTTCCAGGAAGCCGACATCTGCGGCATCACGATGCCGATCACCAAGCACAACTTCCTGGTCAAGGACGTCCGCGACATCCCCCGCACCATCGCCGAGGCCTTCCACATCGCCTCCAGCGGCCGCCCCGGCCCGGTGCTCGTCGACATCTCCAAGGACGCCCTCCAGAACAGCGCCGACTTCGTCTGGCCCGAGCGCCTGGACCTGCCCGGCTACCGCCCGGTCACCAAGCCCCACGGCAAGCAGGTCCGCGAGGCCGCCCGGCTGATCGCCGACGCCAAGCGCCCGGTCCTCTACGTGGGCGGTGGCGTCCTGCGCGCCGGGGCCTCCGCCGAACTGCGCGTCCTCGCCGAACTCACCGGCGTCCCCGTCGTCACCACGCTGATGGCCCGGGGCGTCTTCCCCGACAGCCACCCGCTGTACGTGGGCATGCCCGGCATGCACGGCGACGTCACCGCCGTCGGCGCCCTCCAGAAGGCCGACCTGATCGTCGCCCTCGGCGCCCGTTTCGACGACCGCGTCACCGGCCGCCTGGACAGCTTCGCGCCCGACGCGAAGATCGTCCACGCCGACATCGACCCGGCCGAGATCTCCAAGAACCGCCACGCGGACGTGCCCATCGTCGGTGACTGCCGCGAGGTCCTCGCCGACCTCGTCGTCGCCGTCCGCGCCGACCAGGAGAAGGGCCGTCAGGGCGACTACGAGGCCTGGTGGCACCGGCTCAAGCAGCTGCGCACCACCTACCCCAAGGGCTTCGACGCCCCCACCGACGGCAGCCTGTCACCCCAGGCGGTCATCCAGCGCCTGGGACAGGTCGTCGGCCCCGAGGCCACCTACGTCGCGGGCGTCGGTCAGCACCAGATGTGGGCCGCGCAGTTCATCGACTACGAGCGCCCGGGGGCCTTCGTCAACTCCGGCGGACTCGGCACCATGGGCTTCTCCGTCCCGGCCGCCCTGGGCGCGAAGGTCGGCGACCCGGACCGCGTGGTCTGGTCGGTGGACGGCGACGGCTGCTTCCAGATGACCAACCAGGAGCTGGCCACCTGCGCGATCGAGGGCATCCCGATCAAGGTCGCCGTGGTCAACAACGGCAACCTGGGCATGGTCCGCCAGTGGCAGACCCTGTACTACGAGGGCCGCTACTCCAACACCGACCTCCAGACCTCGCCGCTGGACGAGAAGGTCCGCATCCCGGACTTCGTCCGCCTGGCCGAGGCCTACGGCTGCGTGGGCCTGCGGTGCGAGCGCCCCGAGGACATCGACGCGACCATCGAGAAGGCGATGTCGATCAACGACCGTCCCGTGGTCGTCGACTTCACCGTCAACCACGACGCCATGGTCTGGCCCATGGTCGGCCCCGGCGTCAGCAACGACAACATCCAGTACGCGCGCGACATGGCGCCCAACTGGGAACACCAGGACTAGGAGTAGGGCCGAACCACCATGAGCCGTCACACGCTTTCCGTTCTGGTCGAGGACACCCCGGGCATCCTGGCCCGGGCCTCCGCCCTCTTCTCCCGTCGTGGGTTCAACATCGACTCGCTCAGTGTGAGCACCACTGAGTACACCGGACTGTCCCGGATGACGATCGCGGTCAACTGCGACCTCCACCCCTTGGAGCAGGTGACCAAACAGCTCAACAAGCTGGTCAACGTCGTCAAGATCGTGGAGATGGACACCACCGCGTCGGTGCAGCGCGAGCTGCTCCTGGTCAAGGTCAAGGCCGACGCGTCAAGCCGCACCCATGTGCTTCAGACGGCCGAGCTGTTCCGCGCGCACGTCGTGGACGTCAGCCCGGACGTCGTCGTCATCGAGGCCACCGGCGACCCCGAGAAGCTCGATGCCCTGGTCAGGAACCTGGAACCCTTCGGGATCCGGGAACTCGTGAAGTCAGGGCTGGTCGCCCTGGGACGGGGTCCCCGTTCGATCACCGACCGCTCCCTGAGGGCGGTCGACCGCAGCGCCTGAGCCGTCAACCGGCGAACAGGCACCCGGCGGAGCTCGAACTGAAAGGCTGTCCGGACACGGCCGGACGGCTCACCCCGCCCCCAAAGAACGTGAGAAACAAGGAGCAACCCCAAGTGGCAGCACAGATGTACTACGACGACGCCGCCGACCTCGCGCTCATCCAGAGCAAGAAGGTCGCCGTGATCGGTTACGGCAGCCAGGGCCACGCGCACGCGCTGTCGCTGCGGGACTCGGGCGTGGACGTCCGGGTCGGTCTGGCCGAGGGCTCCAAGAGCCGCGCCAAGGCCGAGGAGGAGGGCCTGCGGGTCGTCAGCCCCGCGGAGGCCACCCGCGAGGCCGACGTCATCATGATCCTGGTCCCGGACCACATCCACCGTGACCTGTACGCCCAGGAGATCGAGCCCAACCTGGAGGCGGGCAACGCCCTCTTCTTCGGGCACGGCTTCAGCATCCGCTACGGCCTGATCAAGGCCCCCGAGGGCGTCGACGTCGCCATGGTCGCCCCCAAGGGCCCGGGCCACCTGGTCCGCCGCCAGTACGAGGCCGGGCGCGGCGTGCCCTGCCTGGTCGCGGTCGAGAAGGACGCCAGCGGGCAGGCCTGGGACCTGGCGCTGTCGTGGGCCAAGGGCATCGGCGGCACCAAGGCCGGTGTCATCCGGACCACCTTCACCGAGGAGACCGAGACCGACCTCTTCGGTGAGCAGGCCGTCCTGTGCGGTGGCACCGAGGAGCTGGTCAAGGCCGGTTTCGCCACCCTGGTCGAGGCGGGCTACCAGCCGGAGATCGCCTACTTCGAGTGCCTGCACGAGCTCAAGCTGATCGTCGACCTCATGTACGAGGGCGGCATCTCCAAGATGAACTGGTCCGTCTCGGACAACGCCGAGTACGGCGGCTACACCCGCGGACCGCGCCTCGTCACCGAGCAGACCCGCGAGGAGATGCGCAAGATCCTGGGCGAGATCCAGGACGGCACGTACGCCAAGGAGCTCATGGACGAGTTCGACGCCGGTCAGCCGACCTTCGGCAAGCGCCGTGAGGCCGAGCAGAACGAGCAGATCGAGAAGGTGGGCGCCGAACTGCGTCCGCTGATGAGCTGGCTCAAGGGGTAACAGCGCCTCTCGTAACTCGAAATCCCCACCGGGGGCGGGGCGGTCGCTCCGCCCCCGGTGGCGTTCGCGGGGGAGGGTGACTCTTCTTTCGTCGGCGGTTCCCCCATCCGCCCGACGGGCTTCCCTACCCCGCTAGTAGACTTTGGACCGGCCGTCACACCCGATTCGGGCAGCGCCTCCACCTGCGCGATCGGGTCGCACCACCCGAAAAGGAACAGTTGTGACCAAACCCGTCGTACTCGTCGCGGAAAAGCTTTCGCCTGCCGGAATCGCGCTTCTCGAGGAAGACTTCGAAGTACGCCATGTGGACGGTGCCGACCGGTCCCAGCTGCTTCCCGCCCTGTCCGGCGTCGACGCCCTGATCGTGCGCAGCGCCACGCAGGTCGACGCCGAGGCCGTCGCCGCGGCCAACCGCCTCCAGGTCGTCGCCCGCGCCGGTGTCGGCCTGGACAACGTGGACGTGGACGCCGCCACCAAGGCCGGCGTCCTGGTGGTCAACGCCCCCACCTCCAACATCATCAGCGCCGCCGAGCAGGCCATCAACCTGCTGCTCGCCAGCGCCCGCAACACCGCCCCCGCCCACAACGCGCTCATCAACGGTGAGTGGAAGCGGTCCAAGTACACGGGTGTGGAGCTCTACGAGAAGGTCGTCGGCGTGGTCGGCCTCGGCCGGATCGGCGCCCTGGTCGCCCAGCGCCTGCTGGCCTTCGGCACCCGGGTCATCGCCTTCGACCCCTTCGTGCAGCCCGCCCGCGCCGCCCAGATCGGCGTGGAGATGGTGACCCTGGACGAGTTGCTGGAGCGCTCGGATTTCATCACCATCCACCTGCCCAAGAACAAGGACACGGTGGGCCTGATCGGCGACGAGGCGCTGAGCAAGGTCAAGCCCTCCGTACGGGTCATCAACGCCGCGCGCGGCGGCATCCTCGACGAGGAGGCCCTGTACCGGGCGCTCAAGGACGGTCGCGTGGCCGGTGCGGGCATCGACGTGTTCGCCAAGGAGCCCACCACGGACAGCCCGCTGTTCGAGTTCGAGAACGTCGTGGTCGCCCCGCACCTGGGCGCGAGCACCGCCGAGGCGCAGGAGAAGGCGGGCACCCAGGTGGCCCGCTCGGTGAAGCTGGCGCTGTCCGGCGAGTTCGTTCCGGACGCGGTGAACGTGCAGGGCACCGGGGTCGCGGAGGAGATCAAGCCGGGTCTGCCGCTCACCGAGAAGCTCGGCCGGGTGTTCACCTCGCTGGCCGGGGCGCTCGCCGCGAGGATCGACGTCGAGGTGCGCGGTGAGATCGCCCAGCACGACGTCAAGGTCCTGGAGCTGGCCGCCCTCAAGGGTGTGTTCACCGACGTGGTCGAGGACACCGTGACCTTCGTGAACGCGCCGCTGCTCGCCAAGGAGCGCGGTGTCGAGGTCAACCTGGTCACCAGCGACGACAGCACCGACTGGCGCAACCTGATCTCCGTGCGCGGTGTGCTGGCGGACGGGACCCTGGTCTCGGTCTCGGGCACGCTGACCGGTCCCCGCCAGTCCGAGAAGCTGGTCGAGATCAACAACTACACGATGGAGATCGGCCTCGACGAGCACATGGTGTTCCTCTCCTACGAGGACCGCCCGGGCATCGTCGGCAAGGTCGGCGCGCTGCTCGGCGACGCCGAGGTCAACATCGCGGGCATGCAGGTCATCCGGGACCAGGAGGGCGGCAAGGCGCTGATCGCCCTGACCGTGGACTCCGCCGTGCCGGACGAGATCCTGACGTCGATCGCCGCGGAGATCGACGCCGAGATCGCCCGCCAGATCGACCTGGAGGACTGACCGGAACCGGTCAGTACGGGGGCCGTTCCGCCCCGGATGTCGACATCCGATATCCGCGCGGAACGGTCCCTTTTTCATGTCGCATGAATTTCCCATTTATGCCTCTATGAGGATTGATTTTGTCCTTTGTAATTCGATCCAAAGAGTGCGTCTGTGGTTGGCAAACATCGTGACACCCCCGCCAGCCTGGTTCTTCGTCTCCGTGGTGCGGATGTAAGCGTGGCCAAGGGTCGGCTGCGGGTGGTCATTCCTCGTCGGTCGGTTCTCGGGAAATCCGGTGTTCCGCGCGAATGGGGTTCGAATTGCGTTTTCTGCGGCGGCGTCTCGTTCTCATGTCCGTTCTTTCGGTGCTCGCGGTCTCCGCGGCACTCGGATCGCTGTTCTTCATGGGGTTGGTCGACCTCTGGTCGGCCGTGCAGATCACGGTCCTGGCCGGGCTCACCGGCCTGATCGCGCTGCTCGTGGTCCAGACACGGCGGACCGCCGCCCAAATCCGCCAGCTCCGTCGGGGCCTCGACCGGCAGGTGCGCGAGGTGGCCGAGATCGCGGGCGAGAACAGGGCCGAGATGTTCGGCCGTGCCGACGACCTGACCGACCGCCTGGACTCGGTGGCCGAGTCCGTGTCCGAGCTGCGCACGGAGATGAGCGGTCGGCTGTCCGAGGTACAGGTGATCAAGACCGCCCCCGTGCACAGCCGGGCGGTGTCGTGAGGGAAGGGGCCCTGACCGAGGCCCTCCGGGGGCGCGGGGCGGGGCGCCTGCTGCTGTGCCACGTCGGTGAGGGAACCGACCCGGGCCCCGTCCGGCCCGGGGACGGGTTGGAGGTCGTCGACCTCCGGAAGGCGGACGGGCGCGAGTTCGACGGACCGGTCGAACGCGTCGTGGTCCTCGCGGCCACCACGGCGGACCTGCGTGCGGCGGTCCCGCTGAGCGCGGGACTGCCCTCGGCCGCCGACCTTCGGGTGGTGGTCGCCGCCTCGGCCCGGCACACCGGCCCGCCCATGCCCACCCCACCGGGCCTGGGGCAGTGGGAGGGCCTGCTCCACTTCCAGGTGGGCCGCCTGCAGGGCCGGGGGTGGTCGTGCTCGTTCGCGTTCACCGATCCGGTCGACTCGGGGGCGGTCCTGCGGGCGGTCGCGCAGGCGATGGTGGGTGGTCGGCGTGGCCAGGCCGCGCCGCGGAGGGAGGACCCGGACGTGGTTCCGGCCACGGGCCCCACCTGGGCCGTACTGGGACGTCCCGGCGCGCTGTCGGCCCGCCCGACGATCCGGGAGCTGTCGGTGGACGACGTTCCGGTGGTGGACGAGCGGGTGGTGAACCCGATGGGTTTCACCCGGGGCTCCACCTCCCGTGTGGGCCGGTTGGTCTCGCGTGGCGGGCGTTGGGTGCTGGTCGCCGGAAACGGTGTGCGTTGGCGGGTGCCGGAGGACGGCTCCGTCTCGGACGTGGACGTGGCGGGTCTGCGTGACCTGCGCGCGGTGCGTGTCGAGTGGGGTCGGCACAGCGGTCCGTTGGCGGCGGTCCGCGCGGTGGCGGGCCTGGCAGTCGCGGGGATTCCACTGGTGAGCGGCCCGGTGCCCGGATGGGCGCGGTGCCTGGGCGCGGAACTCTCGGACCTGCTCACCTCCGTGGAGGAACGGTTGATGGTGGACCCGCAGGCGCGGGAGGAGCACAGTGTCCGGTTGCGGCGGGCAGCGCTGCGGGTGCACGGGGCGCACGGTCGGGCCCGCCTCCTCGCCGAGTCGCGGGGTCTGCCGATGCCGTTGGAGCCCTCGGTGTCGGTGGTGCTGTGCACGCGGCGACCGGAGATGGTGGGGTTCGCGCTGCGGCAGGTGGCCCGTCAACGGGGCGTGGAGGTGGAGGTCGTGCTCGCGCTGCACGGGTTCTCGGCGGACGTTCCGGGTGTGGCGGAGGCGGTCGCGGATTACCGGAGGGGCGGCCGTTCGCTCGTGGTCTGGGAGCCGCCGGAGGACCTCGTCTTCGGTTCGGTGCTGAACGGGGCGATCGCGAGGGCCAGCGGAACCCTGGTGGCGAAGATGGACGACGACGACTGGTACGGGCCGCAGCACCTGTCCGACCTGTTGGAGGCCCGCCGCTACTCCGGGGCCGACCTCGTCGGGAGCATCGTCTCCTTCGCGTACCTGGAATCCCTCGACCGCACGGTGCGCCTGGCGGGCAAGACCGACGCCCTGTGGCACAGGGCCGCCGGGGGCACCCTGATGACGGACCGCAGAACGCTGGAGGAGGCGGGCGGGTTCGCCCGGGTGTCGACCGCCGAGGACACGCACCTGCTGGTGGCGATCGAGCGGATGGGCGGCCGTGTCCACCGGGGGCACGGCTGCAACTACGTACTGCGGCGCAAGGCGGACGGCCACACCTGGGGCGTCGGCGCGGGCTACTTCCTGCGGCTGAGCAGCGAACGGCAGCTTCCGGGGTGGCGGCCCAGCGCCCTGCTGGAACCGGATCCGGAGGACCTGCCGACCACCGTCCTGGCCGGGACCTGGACGGATCTCGCCGAGTCGGAGGAGGAGCGGATCCGCTTCGCGGGGACGACCCGGTGATCGAGGCACTGTTGACCCGCGCGCGACGGGCGCACGGGGCGCGGACGGTCCTGATCGCCCACACGGGCCCGGGCGCGGCCGCGACCGCGGCGACGCTGGCCGGGGAGACCGGGGGCCGAGTCGTCGACCTGGGTCGGGGCGGAGGTGCCAGGGGCGCACGGACGAGGCCCCCGGTCGACCTGCTCGTACTCGTCGCCGTGACCGCCGCCGACCTGCGCGCCGCCGTCCCGCGGGCCGAGCGGCTGCCCGCCGCGACCGGGTTCGGTATCGCGGTCCGGGGCACGGCGCCGCGCCAGTCCCCGCCGATGCCCGCCCCGCCGGGGCTGGGGGAGTGGTCCGGTCTGCTGTACTCGCGGACACGACGACTGCCGGACCGGGGCTGGATGTGGGAGTTCTCCTTCGTCGACCCGGTCGAGGCGGCACTGGTGCTGGAGGCCGTCGCCCGGGGACTGGCGGGCAATCGGCGCGGGCCCGGCTGGGCCACGCCGACCAGTGCGGGGAACCGGTCGGCGACCGACCCGTCCTGGCTGCGCCTGGGCGGACGGGGGGCGGTGTCCCGGGCGGCCGGGGCCACCCGTCTCTCGGTGGACGACGTTCCGGCGGTGGACGAGCGGGTCGTGAACCCGACGGGTTTCACCCGGACCTCCACTCCGCGTGTGGGCCGGTTGGTCTCGCGTGGCGGGCGTTGGGTGCTGGTCGCCGGGAACGGTGTGCGTTGGCGGGTGCCGGAGGACGGCGCGGTGTCGGACGTGGACGTGGCGGGTCTGCGTGACCTGCGTGGGGTGCGGGTGGAGTGGGGTCGGCACAGCGGTCCGTTGGCGGCGGTGCGCGCGGTGGCCGGTCTGGCTGCCGCGGGGATCCCGCTCGTGGGTTCCCGCCCGCCGCTCTGGGCGCGTCCCCTGGGGGAGGAGCTGCACGCCCTGCTCGCGCACTCGCCCGAGGAGGAACTGGCCGACGAGCTCTTCCGCGAGGAGCACAGCGTCCGGTTGCGGCGGGCGGCGCTGCGGGTGCACGGGGCGCACGGTCGGGCCCGCCTCCTCGCCGAGTCGGGCGGTCCTCCGATTCCGGCGGAGCCCTCGGTGTCGGTCGTGCTCTGCACGCGGCGACCGGAGATGGTGGGGTTCGCGCTGCGGCAGGTGGCCCGCCAGCGGGGCGTGGAGGTGCAGGTCGTGCTCGCGCTGCACGGGTTCGAGGTCGACGCTCCGGGGGTCGCGGCCGCGATCGCGGAGTACCGGAGGGGCGGCCGGTCCCTGCTGGTCTGGGAACCACCGGGCGACCTGGTCTTCGGTTCGGTGCTGAACGGGGCGGTGGCCCGGACCAGCGGAACCCTGGTGGCGAAGATGGACGACGACGACTGGTACGGGCCGGAGCACCTGTCGGACCTCGTGCTGGCGCGCCGCTACTCGGGCGCCGAACTGGTGGGATGCGCGGCCGAGTACCACCACCTGGAGCACCTCGGCCTGACCGTGCGGCGCCTGGTCCCGTCCGAGGCCTTCGCCGAACACGTCACCGGCGCCTCGATCCTCACCGACCGCACCACCCTGGAGGAGGTGGGCGGCTTCCGACCCCTGCCGGTCGACGAGGACGCCGGGCTCCTCGACGACGTGCGGGACGCGGGCGGTTCCACCTACCGGACCCACGGCCTGGGATGCGTCATCCGGCGCAGGGGATCCGGCCACACCTGGAGCGAGACCTCCGGCTACTTCCTGCGCGAACCCCTGCGCCAGTGGCGCGGCTGGCGTCCCAGCGCACTGCTGGAGTCCAGCCCGGAGGACGCCCCGGCACCGACGACCGAGACGACCACACCCGACTCTCCGACAACTGGGAGCGACCGATGACGCTTGTCCAGGGCGGTCCGGCGGAGGCGCCGTCGACGCCCCGTCCGTTCATCCGCCGCAACGACTACTCGGTGCTGGAACCGCCACCGCTGGGGGAGTGGGAGCCGGACCTGTCGGTGTGCGTGGTCGTCCCGACCTACGCCGGGCAGGAGAAGCTCGACCTGACTTTGGCGTCGATGGCCGCGCAGAGCTATCCGTCCGCTCTGACGGAGGTCGTGGTGGTGGACGACGGCAGTGATCCGGCGTTGCGGCTGCCGCCGATCCGCCCCGAGCACACCCGGATCGTGCCCAACGACCCCGGCGGGTGGGCGCGCGGGCACGCGCTGAACACCGGCGCGGCCGCCACTGACGCGGACGTGCTGCTGTTCTTCGACGCGGACATGATCGCCTTCCGCGAGCACCTCGAGGCGCAGATGCGCTGGCACCACCTGGCCGACTACGTCGCGGTCACCGGTCATCTGCGTTGTGTCGAACACACACCCGGGACCCTGTTCCCGGCGGCCGTCCTCGACGCGGTCCGCCGGGGCGAACCCGAGGCGCTGGTGGCCGGTCCGGGTGAGGAACTGGTCTGGCTGCGGCGTGCCTACAAGCGCACGGACCTCCTGCGCGAGGTCGGCCACCAGGGCTTCCACTACTTCATCGGCGGGACCGGATCGGTGCGCCGAGCCTTCTTCGAGGAGTCGGGCGGGGCCGCGTCCGCGCTCGTCCTGGGAGAGGACACCCACCTCGGATACCGGTTCGCGCAGAACGGGGCGGTCTTCGTGCCCGAACTGGAGGCTGGTAGCTGGCACCTGGGACTCCCGCAGATGGAGGCCCGCAGGGAGGAGGGGGGCCGGTTCCGCCGCCCCTTCGTCGGATCCCGGCTCCCGCTCGCCGAAGAGCGACGGTCCCTGAGGGGACGCCAGTGGGAGGTGCCGCTGGTCGACGCGGTGGTCGAGACCGAAGGGGCGGGGTTCGACGAGGTGGCCCAGACGGTGGACGCGCTGCTGGCCGGTGACGTGGCCGATGTCCGGGTCACGTTGGTGGGGCGGTGGTCCCGAGTGACGCCGGGGCGGCACCGGGTCCTGGACGATCCGGACCTGGACGTGCGACTGCTCCACGAGCACTACCGGTGCGAACCGAGGGTGCGTCTGGCCGAGTCGGAGCCGGTGGGCGACCCCGACGTCCCCTTCGTGCTGCGGGCCGTCCCAGGGCAGCCCATGGCCCCGCACGCCCTGAACCACATGATCGGGCTGGCCGACGAGACCCACTCGGGGCTGGTGCGCGCCACGGGGCCCGGTGACGACCTGGGCGGCCCCCGGCTGGAACGCGTGGCGGCCCTGGCCCGCGCACGGCGGCTGCGGGTGGCGGAGGAGGACCTGGACGACCTGGTGGACCGGGTGGCCGGAGTGCACTGGATCGACGGCGACGCGGTGTTGTCCACGCAGGAGGAACCGTCGGAGGCACCCCCCGTGAAGGCGGTGGCGGAGCCCCCGGGGGACTGGCGGGAACGGTTGGAGCAGGCCCAGGCGCGGGCGGAGTCGGAGCGGGTCCGAGCCGAGCGGTTGGAGAGCCGGTTCCGCTGGTTGACCAGGAGCCGAACCGGTCGGCTCCTGTACCGGATCATCGGTTGAGGACGTGGGACGGGACATGGTGAACGAGGGCGTGCGCGGCGCGGGGACCGGTTCCGGAACCGCGCGAGGAGGGACCCGGGAGGGAAGGCCCCGGGTGGTCCGCAACGACTACTCGGTGCTGGAACCGCCGCCCCTGGGGGAGTGGGAGCCGGACCTGTCGGTGTGCGTGGTCGTCCCGGCGTACGGCGGGCAGGAGAAGCTCGACCTGGCGCTGGCCGCACTGAGCGCGCAGAGCTATCCGTCCGCCCTGACGGAGGTCGTGGTGGTGGACGACGGCAGCGAGCCCGCGCTGCGGCTGCCGACCGTGCGTCCCGAGCACACCCGGCTGGTCGTCGCGCCCGAGCACGGATGGGGCCCCGGGCACGCGGTCGGCGTGGGGGTGGAGGCCACACGGGCGTCGGTCGTGATGCGGCTGGACGCGGACGTGGTGGTCGGCCGCGAGCACGTCGAGGCGCAGATGCGCTGGCACCACCTGGCCGACTACCTCGTCGTCATGGGCGGGGTCGAGTTCGGTGACCCCGACCCCGGGCTGACCCCCGCCGAGGTGTACGAACTCGTGCGCTCGGGGAGGCACGCGGACCTCACGGGCGCGGGCACGGACAGCATGGAGTGGATCACCGAGGTCCTGGAACGCACCGAAGGACTGCGTGACGCGGGGCACCGGGCCTGGCAGATCTTCACCGGGGCCACCGCCTCCCTGCCTCGCGCGCTGTACTCGACCGCCGGAGGGTCGGCGGCCGACCTGGTGATGGGCGAGGACAGCGAACTCGGCTACCGGCTCTCCCAGCGGGGCGCGGTGTTCGTCCCCGAGCCCCTGGCCACCGGTCTGCACCTGGGGAGGCCGACGACGGAGGAGCGCGGGGCGGAGGCGGCGCGCTTCCGGCGGCCGTTCATGGAGAACCGGGTACCCCGGCTGAACTCGCGTCGTGTGGCACCCAAGCGGTCCTGGCAGGTGCCGTTCGTCGACGTGGAGATCGACACCGTGGGTCGCGCGTTCGAGGACGTCACCGCGACGGTGGACGCCCTGTTGGCCGGTGACGTGGCCGACGTCCGGGTCACGTTGGTGGGCCAGTGGTCCCGGGTGACACCGGGACGGCACGCCACGGTGGACGACCCGGCGCTGGACGTGCGACTGCTCCACGAGCACTACCGGTGCGAACCGAGGGTGCGCCTGGCCGAGTCGGAGCCGGTGGCCGACCCCGACGTCCCCTTCCGGCTCCTGCTGTCGCCGGGCGTGCGTCCGAGGAGGCGGATGGTGCGGGCCCTGACCGCGGCCGCCGACCGGGAGGGCGCCGGGCTCGTCCTCGTGCGGGGCGCCGGTGGACGGACACGGTCCCTGCGCCTCGAGCGCACCGCGGCCTTCGCTCGCGCGCGGCACCTGGGTGTGGACGAGGCGGACCGGGACGCCGCCGTGGCCGAGTTGTGGGGTGTCCACGAGCTGGACCACACCGGGCTCCTGACAGTGGACGAGGAGGAGGGTGGCGGACCGCCGAAGGACTGGCACCGGAAGATGCGCAAGGCGGAGAAGGCACAGGTCCGCTGGCGGACGGAGGCCGAGCGGTGGGAGCGCCGCGTCCGCGCGCTCACCCAGGGGCGTGGTGCGTGGCTCCTGCTCATGGGGATCCGGAGGTGAACAGGGGCAGCCGCTCGAACGGGCCGATCTCTGTCGTGCCGCTTTGACCATTGGAAACGCCGAAGCGTCTCACAGTGTGAGAATCTCTGGTCATATAGTTGGACATCCGATATTCTGACGTCCTAGGAGTCAGTGGTGTCGGCTCCACCGCCGCACACCACGGTCCAGCGCCTACTCCGCCCGGCGCCACCCTTGTCCGGGCGTCCTGACGCGGTCCTTCCGCGCCGGGTCGTGTCGGCGCCTCCGGCAGACGATCCCGCCGGGGCGAGCTCCTGTCCTTCTGTAGTGGACAACGTCGCCCACACCGCGCCCGTCCGGGCCGATCCGGCCTCCGCCGCCATCGGGCCCAGGGGCGCACACCGTCGAACGCCAGCGGCTGAGCCGTACGCTCCCGCCGTCACGCAGAGCCTCCGGAGGATCACATGTACGACATGATCGAGTACCCGTCCACGCCCGACGCCGACGACGAGATCCACCGCGCCCTCCAGGACGCGATCAACCGTCGCGACTGAGCGGATCCGAGGTCGGGCGGCTGTACCGGTCACCTGGGCCGGTACAGTTGTCTCACCTACTGTTCCCTTGATCTCGCCAGGTGAGACAGCCGTGGTGGGGTCACGTCCGAGTTAGAGGCAGTCCAATGGCAGCTCGCACCCTGAAACTGGCCGTCATCCCCGGTGACGGGATCGGCTCCGAGGTGGTCGCCGAGGGTCTCAAGGTGCTGGAGGTCGCGGCCTCCCAGTACGACCTGGCCATCGACACCACCGAGTACGAGCTCGGAGCCAGGCTCTGGCACCGCACCGGCGAGACGCTGCCCGACTCGGTCGCCGCCGAGCTGCGCGAGCACGAGGCGATCTTCCTGGGGGCCGTCGGCGACCCGTCCGTCCCCAGCGGCGTCCTGGAGCGCGGCCTGCTGCTGCGCCTGCGCTTCGAGTTCGACCACTACGTCAACCTGCGCCCCGTGCGCCTCTACCCCGGGGTGGACAGCCCCCTGGCCGGTGTGGCCCCCGAGGACATCGACATGCTGGTCGTGCGTGAGGGCACCGAGGGCCCCTACGCGGGCGCCGGGGGTGTGCTGCGCAAGGGCACCCCGCACGAGATCGCCACCCAGGACAGCGTCAACACCCGCTTCGGCGTGGAGCGCCTGGTCCGCTTCGCCTTCGAGAAGGCCGCGGCCCGCCCCCGTCAGAAGCTGACCCTGGTGCACAAGGACAACGTCCTGACCTTCGCGGGCGAGCTGTGGCAGCGCACCGTCAGGGAGGTCGGGGCCGAGTACCCGCAGGTGTCCGTGGACTACTGCCACGTCGACGCCGCCGCGATGTACTTCGTCAACCAGCCCGGCCGCTTCGACGTGGTCGTCACCGACAACCTCTTCGGCGACATCATCACCGACATCGGCGCCGCCATCACCGGCGGCATCGGCTTGGCCGCGAGCGGCAACATCAACCCGGACAACACCTTCCCCAGCATGTTCGAGCCGGTCCACGGCTCCGCCCCGGACATCGCGGGCCAGGGCAAGGCCGACCCCACCGCCACCGTGCTCTCCGCCGCGACCATGCTGGACCACCTGGGCCTGCCCGAGGCCGCGGGCCGGATCGAGGCCGCGGTCTCCGCCGACCTCAAGACCCGCGCCCAGGACGGTGTGGTCCGCACCACCTCCCGCATCGGTGACGACCTCGCCGCGCGAGTAGCCGAGCAGGGCTGACACCACCGACGTCGGCCCTGCCACCTCTGAGGCGCGGCCGACGACGTACGAACCAACCGTGATCGTCAGCGGGCGCGCCGGAGACCCATCCGCGCGCCCGCTGTCCGTGTGACCCGACCTGGCACCGGGTGCGCTCTTCCGACACACTAGATCCCAGGTCGGCGGCGCTGCCGACCGGTTGCATCCGAGAGGACCACCGACGACATGGACAACAACACCACCACCACTGGGTTGACGTTCGACATCCAGCTCTCCGACCAGCGGAAGACCCCGCGGGAACGTGAGGAACTGCTGGAGAACCCCGGGTTCGGCCAGGTGTTCACCGACCACATGGTGAGCATCCGGTACACGGAGGGCAAGGGCTGGCACGACGCCAAGCTGGAGCCCTACGGTCCGCTGAGCCTGGACCCCGCCACGGCGGCACTGCACTACGCGCAGGAGATCTTCGAGGGGCTCAAGGCCTACCGCCACCCGAACGGCTCGCTGGCCTCGTTCCGCCCCGAGGCCAACGCCGCCCGCTTCAACAGAAGCGCCGCGCGCATGGCCATGCCGGAGCTGCCCGAGGAGCTCTTCCTCAAGTCCATCGAGCTGCTGCTCGAACACGACGGCGAGTGGGTCCCCTCCAAGGAGTACTTCAGCCTGTACCTGCGCCCCTTCATGGTCGCCACCGACGTGGGCCTGGGCGTCAACAACCCGTCGCGCAGCTACGTCTACCTGCTCATCGCGTCGCCGGTGGGTTCCTACTTCTCCGGTGGCGTCAAGCCGGTGACGGTGTGGCTGTCCAAGGACTTCACCCGCGCCGCCCCCGGCGGGACGGGCGCGGCGAAGTTCGCGGGCAACTACGCCGCGAGCTTCCTGGCCCAGGCGCAGGCCGTGGAGAAGGGCTGCGACCAGGTCGTGTGGCTCGACGCCCGCGAGCACCGCTGGGTCGAGGAAATGGGCGGCATGAACCTGTGGTTCGTGTTCGGCGAGGGCGAGAACGCCCGCCTGCGCACGCCTCCGCTGACCGGCACCCTACTGCCCGGCATCACCCGTGAGTCGCTGCTCACCCTCGCCCCCGACCTCGGCATTGCCGCCGAGGAGGAGCCGCTGTCCATCGAGGAGTGGAAGGCGGCCGCCGAGTCCGGTGAGATGACCGAGGTGTTCGCCTGTGGCACCGCCGCCGTGGTCACCCCGGTCGGCCACGTCAAGAGCGACGACGGTGAGTTCACCATCGGCGACGGCCAGCCCGGCCCTGTCACCATGCGCCTGCGTGAGGAGCTGGTGGGCCTCCAGACCGGCCTGCGCGAGGACCGGCACGGCTGGATCACCCGCTTCCAGGGGGCCTAGATCCCGGCGGGGGCCGTCACCGGACACCGGTGGCGGCCCCCGACACCTCACACGCGGCTCCGGAGTCACGAAAAGCGTCCGGTGTGTCCGATATGAGGATTATTCGTCTCGCCTGGTGAGACATATTGGCCCCGAGCTGCGACTCCGTCGGGTTCGTGTGGCACACTGGCGACATGCTGTCCCAGGTAGTCATTATTTTGGGGCGCGCTGGCTGACGACTTCCCGCCCAGACGCAGGGAAGAAACCGGACCCTGCCAGCGCGCTGACCTCTCGTGTCCACGAGGGGTCTTTTTTGTTGGCCGGGGCCGCCACACACAGCACCGACCGGGAGTTCCACCCATGAGGAACGACAGTTTCCACGTCTTCGACACCACGCTGCGCGACGGAGCCCAGCGCGAGGGGATCAACCTGCGGGTCTCCGACAAGCTGGCCATCGCGAAGCTGCTGGACGACTTCGGGGTCGCGTTCATCGAGGGCGGCTGGCCCGGCTCCAACCCCAAGGACACCGAGTTCTTCCAGCGGGCTTCACAAGAGCTGACGCTGGAACACGCGCGACTCACCGCGTTCGGCGCGACCCGCCGGGCCGGTGTGAGGGCCGCCGACGACCCACAGGTGGCCGCGCTGCGAGACAGCGGCGCGTCGGTCGTCACCCTTGTCGCCAAGAGTGACGACCGGCACGTCGAACGGGCCCTGCGCACGACCCTCGACGAGAACCTCGCCATGGTCGCCGACACCGTCTCTTACCTGCGCGAACACGGACAGCGCGTGTTCGTGGACTGCGAGCACTTCTTCGACGGCTACCACCACGACCCCGAGTACGCCCTCTCGGTGGTCCGCGCCGCCTCCGAAGCCGGAGCCGACGTCGTCGTCCTGTGCGACACCAACGGCGGCATGCTCCCCAGTGACGTCACACGCGTGGTGACGGAGGTGCTGGAGGCCACCGGCGCCCGTCTGGGCATCCACGCCCAGGACGACACCGGCTGCGCGGTCGCCAACACCCTCGCCGCCGTGGACGCGGGCGCCACGCACGTCCAGTGCACCGCCAACGGCTACGGCGAGCGGGTGGGCAACGCCAACCTCTTCTCGGTGGTCGGTGCGCTCGGCCTCAAGCGCGGTATGGACGTCCTGCCCGAGGGCTGCCTGGCCGAGATGACCCGCGTGTCCACCGCCATCGCGGAGATCGTGAACCTGGCGCCCGACACCCACCAGCCCTACGTGGGGGTGTCGGCCTTCGCGCACAAGGCCGGGCTGCACGCCTCGGCGATCAAGGTCGACCCCGACCTCTACCAGCACACCGACCCCGAGCTGGTCGGCAACCGTATGCGCATGCTCGTCTCCGACATGGCCGGGCGCGCCTCCATCGAGCTCAAGGCGCGGGAGCTGGGCCTGGACCTGTCCGGGGACCGCGAACTGTCCGGCCGGGTCGTGGACCGCGTCAAGAGCCTCGAACTGTCCGGGTACAGCTTCGAGGCGGCCGACGCCTCCCTGGAGCTTCTGCTGCGCGAGGAGCTGGGTTCCCCCGTCCGGTACTTCGAGACCGAGTCCTGGCGGGTGCTCACCGAGCGCCGTCCGGCCGCGGGGGTCAGCCCGCTGTCCAACGAGTACGAGAGCCTCAGCGAGGCCACCGTCAAGCTCCGGGTCAAGGGTGAGCGGATCATCGCCACGGCCGAGGGCAACGGGCCGGTCAACGCCCTGGACCGGGCGCTGCGCAGTTCGATGGAGAACGTGTACACGGCCCTCGCCGGGCTGGAGCTGACCGACTACAAGGTCCGCATCCTGGAGGGGACCTCGGGCACCAACGCGATCACCCGCATCCTCGTCACCTTCAGCGACGGGACCGAGGAGTGGACGACCGTCGGCGTGGGTCCGAACGTCGTCGACGCCTCGTGGGTGGCGCTGGAGCAGGCCATCACCTACGGGTTGCTGCACCAGGGCTACCCCCGGAGCTGACGGCCGGGCCACCGCCTGGAGGGGCTTGCGTCACCGGCCGCACTGGGGCACTCCGTGCACCGGTCCGGTGTCGGGCCGGTGACGCGACTGTCACGGTCGAAATCCCGACGTCACACGACCGTCTGACCCGAAAGTCGAGGTCAGGCGGTCGCGTCTTACCTGAAGGTAAGACAGACCTGTCCTTGGGGTCATAGCCAGTGTGTCTTCGACCACTCGATACTGCGGACTTTGAAGATGTCCGAGATGTACGAGTGGTGATAGATGCCCGTCATAACCAATGTGCGCGCTTTCGTTGGCGCGCAGTTCGCCGTCCAGCGAACCGCAGGTCACCTGCGCCCTGAAGACTTCGAACCGTGTCCTCACCCACCATCCGACGGGACGGGGGGAACGGGGTGACCCATGGTTCGGTGACAGAACGCCGCGCCGCGTCGCCACCCTCCCCCAAGCCCTCGAACAAGCGCGCCCGCCCGGGCCGGGACGCGATACTCGCCTGGGGCTTCCTCGGCCCCTCCGTGGTGATCTTCGCGCTCTTCCTGGTCTATCCACTGGGCCGCACCGTCTACCTGTCGATGCACGGCAACGACATCATCGGCCAGCCCAACCGCTTCGTCGGTCTGAGCCACTTCGCCGAGATGGCCTCGCCCGAGTTCGGCCGGATCCTCCTCACCACCCTGGTGTTCACCCTCGGCGTCGTCGTCCCCGGTGTCGTGGGCGCCCTCGTGGTCGTCCTCCTCCTGGAGGGGGTGCTGCGGGCCCAGCGGTTCCTGCGCGGGGCCTTCGCACTCCCCTTCGCCTTCTCCGTGGCCAGTGCCTCGGTGATCTTCGCGGTCTTCTACAGCCCCGGGAACAGCGTCCTCAACGGCGTCCTGTACCGGATGGGCTTCGACCAGGTCCCGTGGCTGACCTCCCAGGAGATGGCCCTGTGGTCGGTCGCCCTCACCACGGTGTGGATGAACCTCGGATACGGAGTCCTCGTGCTCGCGGCCGGGGTCGGCTCCATCCCCAAGGAGGTCAACGAGGCCGCCCGTATCGACGGCGCCACCGGGCCCCGCCTGGCCTGGGACGTCACCATCCCGATGCTCGGCCCGCAGCTCTTCTTCCTGATCGTGATCTCCACGATCAACGCGCTCCAGAGCTTCGGGCAGATCCACATCCTGACCGCGGGCGGACCGGTCGGATCCACGACCACCCTCGTCTACTCCATCTACCAGGACGCCTTCGCCTACGGGACCAGCGACTTCGGCCGGGCCAGCGCCCAGGCGCTCGTGCTCCTCGTGGTGGTCCTGGTGTGCACCGTCGTCCAGTTCGGTGTCATCGAGCGGAAGGTGCACTACTCATGACCGGGCCCTCCGCGACGGCCACCGCCGACCAGCTCTCCCGGAGCGAGCCGGTCCGCGCCCGCGCGCGTCACCGGCACGGGATCGGGCACGTCGTCGGCCGCGTCCTGCTGTACCTCATGCTGGCGGCGCTGCTCATCCCGGTGCTGTTCCCCGTGTACTACGTGTTCGTGGGAACCCTCATGGAGTCGCGGGAGCTGTCCACGTTCCCGCCGCGCCTGCTGCCCACCGGTGTGAACTTCGAGAACATCCAGGGGGCGCTCGCCGCCGTCCCGCTCCTGCGCATGTACACGAACTCACTGGTCATGGCCGGGATCATCACGGTCTGCCAGCTCGTGACGTCGGCCCTGGCCGCGTACGCGTTCGTGTTCCTGCGGTTCCGGGGCAGCGCGGTCGTCTTCGCCCTGTTCCTGTCCACGCTGATGGTCCCGGCCGAGGCCACCTTCATCCCGAACTACCTCACCCTGACCGGGTGGGGCCTGGGCAACACCTACGCCGGTCTGGTCCTGCCCTTCCTGGCCTACGCCTTCGGCACCTTCCTGCTGCGCCAGAGCTTCAGGCAGTTCCCCCGGGAGCTGTACGACGCGGCCCGCATCGACGGCATGGGGCACCTCAGGTTCCTGTGGACGATCCTCATGCCGCTCAGCAAGCCGGCCCTGACCGCCGTCGGCATGTACGTGTTCATCACCAGCTGGAACATGTACTTCTGGCCGCTGATCATCACGCGCAGCACCGAGATGCAGACCCTCCAGATCGGTCTGAACAGCCTCAAGGCGGGCGAGGCGGCCAACCCCGGCCTCGTCCTGGCGGGTGCGGCCCTGTCCGTCATCCCCACCCTCGCCCTCGTGATCTTCGGACAGCGCTTCATCGTCCGGGGCCTCACCGCGGGCGCGGTCAAGTAGGCCCCGAGAACCCAGTGGAGAAGAAGAATCCCATGACACGTATCCCCCGACGTCGCGGCGTGAAGGCCGCGGCCCTGCTCGCCAGCCTCGGCCTGGCCCTCAGCGCGTGTTCCGGAGACGGAGGGGGCGGTGGCGGCAGTGACCTCACCGCGCCCGGGCCGGAGGTCCTGGACGACCTCGACGAGGCGGTCCAGGTCGAGTTCTGGCACAGCATGGACGCCACCAACGGCCAGGTGCTGGACGGGCTCATCGACGAGTTCAACGCCCAGAACGAGGGCCGGGTACAGGTCACCGGCTCCTTCCAGGGCCAGTACGACGAGGCCCTGGCCAGTCACCGTGCGGCGATCCAGCAGGGCGACACCGCCGAGATGATCATGATCTTCGACCTCGGTACGCAGTTCATGATCGACTCAGCGCAGACCGTCCCCGCGCAGTCCTTCCTCGACGAGGACGGCTACGACACCTCCTCGATCGAGGACGCGCTCCTGAACTACTTCACCGTCGGCGGGGAGCTGAGGTCGTTCCCCTTCAACAACTCGACCCCGCTGATGTACGTCAACCGGGACGCGTTCGAGGAGGCCGGACTCGACCCGGACTCGCCGCCCACCGACCTCGCCGGCATCCGTGAGGCCGCCGAGGAGCTCACCGTCCGGGACGACGACGGCACCGTGATCCAGTACGGCTTCGGCGCCTCCGTGTACGGGTGGTTCATCGAGCAGTTCATGGCGCGCGCCGCCACCCCGTACTGCGACGCCTCCAACGGCCGTGACGGCCGCGCCAGCGAGGTGCTCTTCGACGACCCGAAGATCGTGGAGCTCGTCGAGTGGTGGGACCAGATGATCGAGGACGAACTGGCGGTCCAGATCGGTCGCAACACCGACGACGGACAGGCCGCGTTCACCTCGGGCCGCGCCGCGATGACGCTGGAGTCCACCGGTTCCCTGGGCGGCTTCATCGAGCAGTCCGACTTCGAGGTCGGCGCCGGTTACTTCCCGCTGATCGGCGCGGACGACCCGGGCGGTTCGGTCATCGGCGGTGCCTCGCTGTGGATCAACGGTGAGGGCCACACCCCCGAGGAGATCCGCGGGTCCTGGGAGTTCGTCCAGTTCCTGCTCACCCCGGAGTCGCAGTCGGTCTGGCACGCGGGAACCGGATACCTGGCGGTCAACACCGAGGGCTACGACGGTCCCGAGGCCTCCGAGCGCGCCGAGGAGTTCCCGCAATTCTCCGTGGCCGCCAACCAGCTGGCGGACTCGGTGATCAACGAGAACACGGCGGGCTGCATGATGGGCGTGATGTCCGAGGCCCGTGTCGCCGCCGAGGAGGGTTGGGAGACCGCCCTGACCAGTGGGACCCCCGCCGAGGAGGCCATGGCCGACGCCGCCGCGAGCCTGTCCCGCACGATCGAGGAGTACAACGCCTCGGTCGAGGACTGACGTGATCCGGTG